>DATDGZ010000121.1:0-18671 GCA_036521795.1 Thermoanaerobaculia bacterium
GGAGCGAGCAGCTCGGCCCGGCGCTCAGCGAGGCGGCGATAGACTGCCGTGAAGCCCTCGGCGAGCTCCTCGGTGTGCTCGGCGGCCTCCATCTCCTGGCGGCTCTCGCCCTCCCGGCCGCCGAGAAACGGTACGTTCGACCCGCCCGGCAGAGGCAGCCGCTCGCGCACCACGTGCATTTCGTCGGTGCCGGCCCCCGCCATGGTCATCACCGGCCGCGGCGAGGGCCGGCCCGCCACCGCCGCGATGCCGCTCAGGTCGACGCCCTCGAAGTCGCCGCCGGCGCCCACCAGGAAGGGCAGCAGCCCGATTCGCAGGACCGAGTCGGAGAAGAGCTGACCGGCCAGGCGCTTGTCCGGCTCCGCAACCTGCGGCGGCGCGATCCGCGGCTGGAAGAGAGTCTCGAGATCGACCAGCACGGGCTGTCCGCCCGCCGCGATGAGATTCTCGAAGTGGCAATCCGTGGCCTCGAGCACGTAGAGCACGGCGAGCAGGCCGCCGAGCCGCCGGTAGAAGCTCACCACCTCGTCGGGCCCGGAGCAGCCCTGCGCGGCGACGAACTCCATCCAGCCATAGTCGCCACGATCGAGCACCGCGACCGTGCGCGGGGCCCCGTCGCCGCTGTCGCCGAGCCAGGCAAGCAGCTGCTGGAAGTGCCGCTCGACGGCGAGCGGGCGCGGCTTGTAGACCAGCCGCGAGCCGCCGGCGAAGGTGAGGACGCGCACCGACCGGCCACCGCGGTGGCGGTCGCCGGCGCCGCCGTCGAGGGCGCTGAGCAGCCCGGGATGGCGGCCGTGGAAAAAGCGCTCGATCAGCCGCGGCGCGTCCGCCGCCAGGCATGCCAGCAACTCGAGCGAGCCGTCCACCCACTGCGCGAGCTCGCGCAGCACCTCGCGAGCAAGGACCGGGTACTCGCCGAGCAACGCTGCGGCGACGTCATGCTGGCCGAGCCGCGCGATGAAGAAGGTGAAGCGCGCGGCGGCGCTCTCGCCGCTGAGCAGCCCTTGGTGGCGGGCCACTTGCAGCTCGAGCACCAGGGTGCGGGCCAGGACTGGCACCAGGCGCGCCGGCAGGTTGGCCGCCAGGAGCGCCCCGGTCTCCGCGGCGGCAAACAGCGGCTCGGCTCCGCTTGCCGCCGCCAGCCGCACGAGGCCGTGGCCCAGGCGTGCCCGCGCCTGGTCGATCCACGGGCGAACGGGCGCCAGGAAAGGGTCGAGATCCGGTCCACCGCCGGCGGCCTGCGGCACCTTGGCGGCCAGGGCCGGGTCGATATCGTGCTCACCCGCCACGCGGCCGAGGCCGCCCGGCTCGAGAGCGCTCATCCAGCGCATCCAGCACGGTCGGTCGGTCAGCGCCGCCCCCGCTACCGATGCCGGTGTCGCGAGCAGGCTCGCGAACTGGTCGGCGTCGAGCCCCTGAAGCGCCAGGCGCCGGGAAAAACGCTCGTCACTGCGGAACGGCGACAGCGCCCGCCACTGGTCAAAGCGCCAGCGTGCGACGGGATCGGGCCTGGAACTATCTGGCGCCGCCCCCTCCAGGCCCCCCGCGCGCAACGCCTCCGCCCGCTCGGCAAGCGTCAGCGCCCGGCAAGCGTCGGCGAAGGAAACGAGCGGGGATGGGGGCACAGGCGAGGAGCCGGCGCAGACCGCGGGGGGGCGGGGAAGCCCCCATCCCCCCGGGATCTAGGTTGGGTCTATCCCGCCGGGCAGCCGCAGGCCTGCCAGTTCCCGAAGGTGTGGAGGGTGCAGGCAAAGTTGGTGGTGAGGGCGCCGCCGACCCCTCGCAGATCGTCATCCCGCAGCTCGATCATGCCGGCAGGGTGCGCCGGCAAGGCGCCCAGCTCCTCGTCTCTCAGCGTGCTTCGATAGACCGGGTCCTTCCAGGCGCGGATCAGGTCGTTCTTGTTCATGGCTCTCGCCTCCTTTATGCCGCGGGGCAAGCGGCGGTTCCTAGTTACCCACTCACTTTAAGTAGTAACGGCTCGGGCGAGAAGGGAGACACGTGCCCCTCGCCGGCCGCGCCAGGCCCGACATCTTGCTGATCGGCAGCCGCTCCTTCATTCGCGGCCGGGCATCGGCGCTCCCGCCGGGAAGCGCTGCGCCATCCACGCCTGCCAGGCAGACTCCTCGCGCCTGGCGACCTCCTCGGCAGTGTCGCCGTAGAGGTATACGGCGACTCCCAGGCCGACCTGGGCGCCCATCTCGAAGGCGTTCACGAAGGCGGTACCTGGAGCCGGTCGATCGAGCGCCAGCAACGACGGCCCTTGGCGTCTGTCTTTACACTCATGATGGCTCCTCAGGAGTTGCCGATCGGTGATGGCCGACCGCGAGTCTTGGAGATGGGCGGAGTGCCTTCTTCCCCTCCTTCGGGGATCGATCGAAGCCGGGGGGAGGGGCAAGCAGAGGGTGGACCATGATCACCAGGCGATGGGAGCGGCCTTCCGGGGCTGCCTCGTCGTGGTAGCGCGCGGCCAGCCCGGCCACGGCCTGCGCCAGTTCGGCGCTGAAGGCGGCGCGCTCCGCCGCCGAGCGGAAGCGGAACTCGGTGTCGATCGAGAGGGTCGGCAGGCGCTTGCCCACCTCGCGGGCGCGGCGCAGCAGCGCACCCACCTCGCGGATGGCGCGCGCCGCGAGGGCGATGAGGTACGAAGCGGAGAGCCGGTCGGCCCGCTCTTCCAGCCCGCCGGCGACCGGCCCCAGCACATCCGGCGACACCACGTAGGACTCGGCCGAAGCGACCAGCAGACGCTCCGTGAGGCCGCCCCAGCGGCGCTCGCCGGCCACGGTGACCAGCTGGTGCGTTTCCAGCGCCCGCAGGTGGTAGTTCACCTTCTGGCGTGCGATGCCCAGGCGCGCGGCCAGCGCTGCCGCCGAGGCCGGTTCGGCCAGCTCGGCCAGCAGGCGGCTGCGCACAACGCGCCCCAGCCACCGCAGCTGCCGCCTTGGTGGCGCGGATCGAAGCTGTGCAGCCTCCTCGGCCAAGGTCGCGAAGGGGCCGAGCCGAGGATCTGGCCGTCGGCGAGCCTGCTTGACGTGGTGCACGACTGTGCATACAGTAGCCTCGTGGAGATCGAATGGGACGCGCGGAAGGCGGCGTCGAACCTCCTCAAGCACGGTGTTGACTTCG
Organism: Thermoanaerobaculia bacterium; assembly: GCA_036521795.1. Taxonomy (GTDB): domain Bacteria; phylum Acidobacteriota; class Thermoanaerobaculia; order Multivoradales; family UBA5704; genus JASLEW01. The sequence continues at coordinate 3,127 of DATDGZ010000121.1, forward strand.
CCGATGCAGCCCTGGTGTTCGAGGACGAGTTGGCCCTGACCCAGCAGGACCTGCACTCGCACGATGAGGAGCGCTTCGTCACCCTTGGATGCGATCCCACAGAGCGGCTCCTGGTTGTCGTCTACACCTGGCGTGGTGAGCGGGTTCGCCTGATCTCGGCGCGGCGAGCCACAAGCAAGGAACATCGACACTACGAGGCGAAGAGATGAGAAAAGAATACGACTTCAGCAAGGCAAAGCGCGGGCCTGTCGTCCCGATTCCCACCGGCAAGACAAGGATCACGATCCGCATCGACGACGACCTTTTGCAATGGTTTAAAGAGCAGGCCCACGCCGCCGGCGGCGGCAACTACCAGACTCTGCTCAACGCGGCGATTAGAGACCACGTCACGAGGGTTCGAGAGCCCCTGGAGGAGACCCTCCGAAGGGTGATCCGGGAAGAGCTTCGGGCAGGTTAACTCTGCCGTAGCCCGACAAATGCCCCTGGGGTGAGATTGCAACTTGAATGAATCCTGTTCCTGCGTTCCCTTGTTGGCAGGTGCGACTGAGGACTGGAAATCCTCGACCCGGCTATCCGGCTCACCCCGAAAGCCTGGGTGAGCATCTGCTGAAGGTAGGCCTTGACCGAGGGTTAGGGCAGCAGGAGGTTGCCGCGGCGATCGGCGCCTCGCCCGCGAGCTTGCGGAATTGGGAGAAGGGGCACCGGGAGCCGGAGATTCGGTTCCTCCCGGCGATCCTTCGCTTCCTTGGCTACGACCGGTGGGCTGGATTTTGCGAGCTTCGCGCATTCGGGTTGACCTCCTTTTCGGCCTAAGCTGTTTTGAATCAACGGTTTGGCAACCAGATTCTACGCAACTTGACCGAAAAACGCCAGCCCGAATGCGCCTTTAACTCTTTTCTTTCCTTTGGCTTACCGCGCCAGGACAGGAACTAGCTAGAAGACCCGCCACCATGGTGCTGCCAGCACTCCGTCGGCCAGCCAGGCAATCTCGGTTCCGGTGTGCAGCAGCAGGCCGGGGCGTGCACGGTCCGCGTACTCCTGCCGGAACAGCTTGAGCGAGCGCACGTCCGCAAGGGAAGGGCGGCGCCCGGTCTTCACCTCGGATGGGCAGCAGCATCCCATCGTGCTCGATGACGAAGTCCACTTCGTCGCCCGCCACGGTGCGCCAGTACAGGATCTCGGCCTCCACCGGTGATGAGCGCCCTGCGGTGTCGTTGCGCCTGCCAGGTGCATCGCCAGCCCACTCGGGGGTATGCCGGACACGATCGGAGAAGGTGCAGGCTGCGCGTCACGTATCGAGCCAGTTCTCTTGTCGCGGCATATGCTAGCGCACGGGATTATCGATCGCCCCCCTCGAAACCTTCAGTCGAACGCAGCTCGGACGTCACTCCGCCTGCCGCCGCGTCCTCGGCCGCGACGCCGCTTCGATGGCGCGGGCCAGCTGCTGCATGCCGAGGTCGAGAGCTTCCGGGCCGACCGCCGAGAAGCCCATCACGAGACCGTTGACTCGCGGGGCGTCGCCGGCGTAGTAGGACGACAGCGGGGTCACCTCGACGCCTCGCGCGGCGGCCTCGCGGCTGACGGTCTCGTCGTCGGCCTCGCCGAGGTCGGCGACGGCGTGCAGGCCGGTGCGGACCGGGCGGAGGCGCAGGGTCCCCTCGCACCAGCGCTCGGCGGCTGCCGCCAGCGCTTCCAGGCGCTCACGGTAGACCGCTCGCATGCGACGGATGTGACGCTCGAAGTGGCCGCTGGCCATGAACTCGGCGAGGACGGTCTGGTCGACGATCGGGGGGTGCATCTCGGCGGCGCGGCGCGCGGCGTAGAGCTGGTGGCGCAGGTCCTTGGGGACGATGACGAAGCCCAGACGGAGGGCCGGGAAGAGGTTCTTGCTGAAGCTGTCGAGGTAGATCACGCGCTCTCCGGCGTCGAGGCCGTGGAGGCAGGGGATCGGGTGGGTGGAGTAGCGGAACTCGCTGTCGTAGTCGTCCTCGATGACCCAGGCTCTCGCCGAGCTCGCCCAGCGCAACAGCGCGAGCCGGCGCGGCAGGCTCATCGTCACGCCTAACGGGAATTGGTGCGAGGGGGTCACGAAGACGAGGCGCGCGGCGGGCGCGGTCCTGGCGCCGGCGGCCACGTCCAGCCCCTCCTCGTCGACCCGCACGGGGTGGATGCACGCGCCGGCGCCGAGGGCGGCGCTGTGGGCACCCGAGTAGCCGGGGTCTTCGAGCCAGACGTCGTCGCCGGGATCGAGCAGGAGGCGGCAGAGCAGGCCGAGGCCCTGCGCGGCGCCGGCGACGATGAAGACCTGGTCCGCGTCACAGCGGGTGCCGCGGACGGCGCCCACGTGCGCGGAGATGGCCTCGCGCAGCGCCGGCAGGCCGGCCGGGTCGCCGTAGTCGAGGGCGGAGGCCGGCAGCGACTTGAGGCAGCGCTGGGCGATCTGCGACCACACGCGGCGCGGGAAGAGGTCGACCGCGGGTGCGCCGAGCCGGAAGGCACGCGGCGGACCGGGCAAGCGGCGCGACGCGGGCGGGGTCGCGGCCAGCTCCGCGCCACGGCGTGACAGCGGCGGGTGCGTCGCCAGCGCCTTGCTGATGGGGATGGGAAGCTGCGGCAGATCGTCGGGGAGCTCGTGGGCCACGAACATCCCGGAGCCGCGCCGGGCCGTGACATAACCCTCGGCCTGCAGCTGCTCCAGCGCCAGGAGGGTCGTGATCCGCGAGACGCCGAGATCGGCGGCCAGGGCCCGCGACGACATCAGCCGGGTGCCGGGACGCAAGGCACCCTCGAGGATGGCCCGCCGGATCCCCGCGTAGATCTGCTTCTGGAGCGCGCCACGGGCGCGGGGATCGATCGGGATCAACGGGTTCGCCGCAGGCTGGTTCCCCATCGGCTGGAGCAGGCGGGAGTCGGTTCGCTCGGCGATGCCGAGCGCGGGATCAGCGCGGCCTAACTCTCATCCGCCGTCGGGCCGTAGATCGGGGGCACGGGGACGTTCAGCAGGCGCAGGTAGACCGACAGCTGGCCCCGGTGATGGTAGGAGTGGCTCAACATCACGGTGCGCAGCAGCGTGAGCTTCGGCCCGGAGAAGATCTCGAGGTCGCCGCGGCGCATGGTCGTGAACCGCGACAGGGCGGCGTCGTCGAGCCGCGCCAGCAACTCCTTCGCCTCGGCGACATGGCGATCGAACCCCTCGACGATCCCCGCCGTCGTCTCCGGCATCGGCAGCTGCTTGACAGAGGTGACATCCACGTCGTCCTCCTGGACGAGCTTCGCGATGCGGCTCGGGATCGACGCGATGTGCCAGGCGAGCTCCCCGGCGGACTTCGACTTCGGGTGCGGCCGCCAGCCGAGCTGGTCCGGCGGCACGCGCTCGAGCACCCGGCGCGTGGTCGCCGCCTCGCGGGTCACCTCATCCAGGATCGGGTCGATCAGGGCCATGGCCACCTCCGGGACCGGATCTTACCGCGTGTCGCGGCGCTCGGGAAGGAACCACGCCCGGACGGCAAGGCGGCCCGGGCGGCACTCCGATTCCGGCGAGGTGGCCGGGTCCGGCCGGCCGGGCGCTCCCACCCGCGCTGAAACACCGCGGCCGGCGGCGGCGTAGGGTAAGCCAGCGCCGGGAACCCGCGGACCCCAGGACCCGGGGAGGAGATCGCGACCATGTCATTGCTCAGGGACCTTCGCTATGGGGCTCGCGGCCTGGCGCGGGAGCCGGGATTCACCGCCGTGGCGGTGCTCACGCTGGCGCTGGCGATCGGCGCCAACACCGCCATCTTCAGCGTCGCCGACGGGCTGCTGCTGCGGCCGCTGCCGCTGCCCCGGGCCGACCGGCTGCTGCTCCTCATGCGCCACTTCCGGGACGGCGAGACGCAGGCGGTGTCGGTGACCAAGCTCTTCTTCTTGCAGCCGCGCCTGCAGGGCGTCTTCTCGCGCTCCGCCGCCTACGAAGCTCTGGGCGCCCCCTTCAACCTGGTCGGCGACGGCCTCCCCGAGCGCATCCGCGGCGCTCACGTCACCGCGGGCTTCTTCTCCACCATCGGTGTCCAGCCCCTGCTCGGCCGCGACTTCCTCGGCGAGGAGGACCGCCCCGGCGGCCGGCGCGTGGTGGTGCTCAGCCATCGCCTGTGGGTCCGCCGCTTCGGCGCCGACCCGCACGTCCTGGGGCGGGTGCTGCACCTCAGCGGCGAGACCTACACCGTGGTCGGCGTCATGCCTGCGAGCTTCCGCTTCCCGGCCCTGGCCGAGCTGTGGACGCCGTTCGCGTTCGACCCGGCGGCCACCAACGAGGCCAACTACTTCGAGATCGTCGGACGGCTGCGCGACGGGATCGCGCCGGCGACCGCCGACGCCGCCGCCAGGGCGCAGACCCGGTCCTTCGCCAAGGCCTTCCCCCTGGAGCTCGGCCCGGACGAGGTGTTCGCCACCCGCCCGCTGCAGGAGCGCCTCTACGGGCGGGTGCGGCCGGCCCTGCTGGTGCTGCTCGCCGCGGTCGGAGCGGTGCTGCTCATCGCCTGCGTCAACGTCGCCAACCTGCAGCTGGCGCGGGCCGCGGCCCGGCAGCGCGAGATCGCCATCCGCACCGCGCTCGGCGCCGGCTGGTGGCGGATCGTCCGCCAGCTGCTCACCGAGAGCATGCTGCTGGCGCTGGCCGGCGGCGCCGCCGGCCTGCTGCTCGGAGCCGCTGCCATCCGCCCGCTGCTGGCGATGAGCCCGATCCAGCTCGACCGCCTCGCCCAGCCGGGGATCGACGGGCGCGTCCTGGCCTTCACCCTGCTGGTGTCCCTGGCCTCGGGAGTGGTCTTCGGCCTCGTGCCGGCGCTGCAGCCGGCGCGCCGCAACCTGCACGAGCCGCTCAAGGAAGGCGGCAACCGCACGACCGGCAGCGCCGGCAGGCAGTGGCTGCGCCGATCCCTGGTGGTCTCGGAGGTGGCGCTGGCGCTGGTGCTGATCACCGCCGCCAGCCTGCTGGTGCACAGCTTCGTCGGACTGCTCCGGCAGGAGCCCGGCTTCGACAGCAGCCACGTGGTGACCATGAAGCTGTCGCTGCCGCCCGCCGGGTATGGCACCGCCGCCGCCGCCGAGCGCCTCGGCAACCAGCTGACCGAGCGGCTCGAGGTGCTGCCCGGAGTCCGCGCCGCGGCGCTGACCACCACCCTGCCGCTCGAGCCCGGTCCGGACCTCGCCTTCAAGATCGTCGGGCGCAAGGGCGGCGGCGACGACGGCAACGGCGACTACGACGCCGACTTCCGCGCCATCACCCCCGGGATCTTCCGGGTGTTGCGTATCCCGGTCCAGCGCGGCCGCGGCTTCACCGCCGCCGACCGCCTCGGCGGACCGCTGGTGGCGCTGATCAACCAGGAGGCGGCGCGCCGCTGGTGGCCGGGGGAGGACCCGATCGGGCAGCGCATCTTCGTCGCCCAGGGCGCCAAGGAGCTCGAGGACCGCGGACCGCGCACCATCGTCGGCATCGTCGGCAACACCCGCGACGATGGTCTCGACCGCGAGCAGCCCGCCGTCCTCTACGTACCGCTCGGCCAGCTGCCGGACACGCTGACCGCCATGTTCTTGAAGCTCCTGCCGGTGACCGTCGCGGTGCGCACCGCGGCGGACTCCCCCGCCATCGTCACGGCGGCCAAGAAGCAAGTGTGGGAGATCGACCCCACCCAGCCGATCGACGACGTGAAGACCATGGCGGAGGTCCGCGACGCCTCGCTCGGCACCCGGCGGTTCACCACCACCCTGCTCGGCCTGCTGGCCCTGCTCGCCCTCACCCTTGCCGCGGTGGGGATCTACGGCGTCCTCTCCTATCTCGTCGAGCAGCGCACCCGCGAGATCGGCGTGCGCATGGCCCTCGGCGCCTCGACCGCGCAGGTGCAGCGCCTGGTGCTGCGGCAGGGCATGGGCGCGGTCGCGATCGGCATCGTCCTCGGCCTCGGCGGCGCCCTGGCCGTCACCCGCCTGCTCAGCGGCCTGCTCGTCGGGGTGACCGCGCGCGACCCGATCAGCTTCCTCGTCACCCCCGCGCTGCTGGCCGCGATCGCCGTGCTCGCCGGCTCGATCCCCGCTCACCGCGCCAGCCGCCTCGACCCGCTGGCCGCCTTGCGCGAGGAGTGAGGGCGGCCCGGCGAGCCGCCCGGCGGCACCGCCATCGAGGCCCTGTCACGAGGTTGCTCGCGAGGCCTACTGCGCTGCCGCGGAGAGCGCCCGACCCGGCAGCTCGATCCGCCGCCCGCCCACCAGGGTGGCGACCGGGCGTCCCCGGAGCTTCCAGCCGTCGAAGGGGGTGTTGCGCGACCGGCTGAGGAAGGCGCCCGCCGCGACCGTCACCTCGCCCTCGGGGTCGAAGAGGGTCACGTCCGCCAGGCTCCCCGGCCGCAGCGTGCCGCCGGGCAGCCGCAGCACGCGCGCCGGCCCGGTCGAGAGCAGCTCCACCAGCCGCGACAGGCTGATGACGCCCGGCCGCACCAGCCGGTCGAGGCAGAGCCCCAGGGTCGTCTCGAGCCCCAGGATGCCGAACGGCGCCAGGTCGAACTCGACGTCCTTCTCGTCGGCGTGGTGCGGCGCGTGGTCGCTGGCGATCGCGTCCACCGTGCCGTCGGCGAGGCCGGTGAGCAACGCCTGCCGGTCGCGCTCCGAGCGCAGCGGCGGCTTCATCTTGCACTGCGTCGAGAACACCGTCCGCGCCACCTCCTCGTCGGTCAGCAGCAGGTGGTGCGGCGTCACCTCGCAGGTCACCGGCAGCTCCTGCCGCCGCGCCCGCCGTACCAGCTCGAGGCTGCGCGCCGTCGACAGGTGCGCGACGTGGTAGCGGCCGCCGGTGTCCTCGAGCAGCAGCAGGTCGCGCGCCACCATGACGTCCTCGGCCGCGCCCGGGATGCCGGCGAGGCCGAGCCGCGTCGACCACTCTCCCTCGTGCATCACGCCCTTGCCCGAGAGATCCAGGTCCTCGGCGTGCTGGATCACCGGCACGTCGAAGTGCTGCGCGTAGAGCAGCGCCCGCCGCATCAGCTCGGCGTTCATCACCGGCCTGCCGTCGTCGGAGACCGCCACCGCGCCCGCCCGCACCATCTCGCCGATCTCGGCCAGCTCGAGGCCGGCGAGCTGCTTGCTCACCGCGCCGATCGGATGCACCCGCGCGTAGCCGTGGCGCCGCGCCGCCGCCAGGATGTGCTCGGTCACCGACCGGTTGTCGTTGACCGGCTCGGTGTTGGCCATGCAGGCCACCGCGGTGAAGCCTCCGGCCGCCGCCGCCATGGTGCCGGTCGCCACGGTCTCCTTGTACTCCTGGCCGGGCTCGCGCAGGTGGACGTGCATGTCGATCAGCCCGGGTGCCACCACCAGCCCGGCGGCGTCGAGGACGGCCAGGTCACGGCGCTCCCCATGCTCCCCGCGGTCCCCGTGCCCGCCCTCCCGGTCCAGCACCGCGGCCACGACGCCGTCCTCGATCAGCAGGTCGTGGGCACCGTCGAGGCCCTGGCTGGGATCGATCAGCCTGCCGTTCACGATCAGCAGCAGCCCGGAGGGAGCGCCCGGCCCGGCGGCGGCGGATGCGGGCGTGGTCGTCGCCGCCATCTCAGGCCGTCTCCTCGTGCACCCCGGAGAGCAGGTAGAGCACGGCCATCCGCACCGAGACGCCGTGCGTGACCTGCTCGAGGATCACCGAGTACGGGCCGTCGGCCACCTCGCTGGCGATCTCGACGCCGCGGTTCATCGGCCCGGGATGCATGATGATCACGTCGTCGGCCGCCCCCGCGAGCCGTGCGCTGGTCAGCCCGAAGAGCTCGAAGTACTCCTTGATCGAGGGGATCGCCATCCGCCCCTGCCGCTCGAGCTGGATGCGCAGCATCATGATCACGTCGGCGCCGCGTACCGCCTCGGCGAGCGTGTGGGCGACCTCGACCCCCAACCGCTCGATGCCCACCGGCATCATGGTGCGCGGCCCGGCGACCGTCACCCGCGCCCCCATCTTGGTCAGCAGGTGGATGTTCGAGCGCACCACGCGGCTGTGCTCGATGTCGCCGACGATCGCCACCTTGAGGCCGGCGAGGCGTCCCTTGTGGCGGCGGATGGTATAGGCGTCGAGCAGCGCCTGCGTCGGGTGCTCGTGCGCGCCGTCGCCGGCGTTGATGACCCCCGCCTCGAGCTTCTTCGCCAGCAGGTGCGGCGCCCCGGCGTGGGCGTGGCGGATGACGATCAGGTCGGGCGCCATCGCCTGCAGGTTGAGGGCGGTGTCGATCAGGCTCTCGCCCTTCGCCAGCGCCGAGCCCGAGGCCGAGAAGTTGAGGTTGTCGGCCGACAGCCGCTTCTCGGCGATCTCGAAGCTCGACCGCGTGCGGGTGGAGGGCTCGAAGAAGAGGTTCACCACCGTCTTGCCGCGCAGGGTCGGCACCTTCTTGATCGGCCGCTCCCCGACCTCGCGGAAGGACTCGGCGGTGTCCAGGACGAGCTCGATCTCGCCCGGCGACAGCTCGGCGATCCCCAGCAGGTCCTCGCGCGTCCAGCGCACCGGGGAGGCCGCGGTCATCGCGTCAGCGCGCCGCGCGCTCCAGGATGCGCACCTGCTGCTCGGTGCCGTCCGTCTGGGGGAAGCAGACCTCGATGAGCTCGTCGCGCGCGGTGGGCACGGTCTTGCCGACGAAGTCGGCCTGGATCGGCAGCTCCCGGTGGCCGCGGTCGATCAGCACCGCCAGCTGCACTGACCGCGGGCGCCCGTAGTCGACCAGGTGATCGAGCGCCGCGCGCACCGTCCGGCCGGTGAAGAGCACGTCGTCGCACAGCACGACGACCCGCCCGTCGAGCGGCCCCGGCAGGTGCGTGCCCTTGACCACCGGTTGCGGCGCCACCATCGAGAGGTCGTCGCGGTAGAGCGTGATGTCGAGCGCGCCGAGCGGCACCGCGTGCCCCTCCATGCGCTCGATCTCGGCGGCGATCGCTTCGGCGAGCGGCACGCCGCGGGTGCGGATGCCCACCAGCATGAGGTCGGAGACTCCCCGGTTGCGCTCGCTGATCTCGCCCGCCATCCGCCGAATCGCCCGCGCCATCTGCTCGGCGTCGAGGATGGTCGTCTTCGGCGTCAGGTCCGTGGGCACTGGCTCTCCGGGGGGCTCTCCGGGGGGCTGTCCGGGTCCGCGGCATCCTACGATCCGAGGCCCCCCTTGTCAACGCGCGAAATGGGCGTTCTCCGGGCGGTTTCGTGTGGCTGGCTTGGGGGGTTCCCAACGCAAGTGCTTTATGCTACGATCCCAAACAGCTTTTTTTGGTCATCGGTCTTACGGTGTTTCGCCCAACTTGCGCAAAGGAGTTTGACGCGTGAAAAGACTGCCCCTGTACGTGCTCGCATTCGCCACCCTCTCCGCGACCGCGGCCCAGGCACAGACGATCTCGTATGTGCTGGTTCCCACCATCAGCCCCGGCGTGACGGTAACCAAGGTGGAGATGGTGAGGACCGACCTGACCCTCACCCAGGTGCAGGCCACCTATATCGGCGACGGCCAGTCCGCCATCGACAAGTCAGCGGCCACCCTGAATGCATACGTCGGCCCATCCACCTCGAAGCCGAACCCGCTGCTCAACCTGACGCCGATCCTGCCCACCGGCGGCATGGTGATGCTCGCGCCGGTGCCGGGCCTGCAGACGGTGGAAGTCTCGATGGAGGTGGAGCAAGCGCCGGTGAGGACCGCCTGGAAGCTGCCGCTGCTGGCCGAGACCGACTTCTTCCCCGCCGGCTCGACGGTCTACGTGCTGAACCTGGTGAAGGCCACCGACGCGGCCAGCAACCTGCAGCTGTACAACGTCGAGAATCTCGCCGCCAGCTGCAACGTCAAGGTGCTGCGCCCGAAGGGCTCGGTCATCGAGGAGCGCGACGGCATCACCGTCCCCGCGATCGGCGTCACCGGCATTCCCGACATCCTCAGCAAGGTGCCGGCGGCCAGCGCGGAAGGCATCAACGTCGCCGTGACCTGCGACAAGGCGTTCTACGCGCTCGGCGCCTACCCGGCCACCAACCGCTGGGACACCCGGGTCGAGTATCCGGTCACCTCGCTGCCGACGGGCTTGACCGCGGTCAACCTGGACAGCCGGCCGGGAACCTTCTTCCGCGTCGTCCAGGGCAACTCGGATCTCCACATCACCCCGGCTCTCGACGCCAACACCTTCTACCACACCATGAGCATCAACTTCGACGTGGCGGTGAAAGACCCTCCCGGCTTCGTCGTCTTCCGCAACGTCATCGGCATGTTCCGCCATGGCGGCCGCCGCTTCGGCAAGACCCTGTACTTCGGGAGCTTCGAGAACTTCGGCAAGCAGAAGTACGTCGTCGACGTGGGCACGCCGTTCATCGAGACGACGCTGAAGCGCATCTTCCCGCTGCGGGGCGGCCACACCTACCATTTCAGCATCACTCTCGACAACGACCAGCAGTCGAACCACTACGTGATCACCAACGACAGCGGTGGCGTGGTCATGGACCTCCTGGTCGGCTTGTACAATGACTTCAACGTCGTCCAGGGCAACGGTCCGATCATCGAGATGGGCCTGGGCGGAGTCGCCGACAACGCCTACTTCCCGCCGTACGGCTGGGCCTTCCGGAACCTGGAGATCGTCGTCACCAAGTAGCCCAAGAAAAGCCGGTCGTTCATCCCGGGCCCGTCTCCGCCGCTCCCCGTGCAGCTGAGGCGGGCTCGCCGCGTTTCGGCCGCCGCGCTCACTCACCGGTGCCCCGGCCGGGACGACCAGGCCCACCGGTTACCGCCGAGCCTGCAGCAGGGCGGCCGGGGCGGCGGCCTGCGCGGTTCGCGCCTTATCCTGGACAGGCACGATCTCGCCCCATAAGATGAATCGCCCTATGTCCCGTAAGCGCCCTCGCCAAGCCTTCCGTCCGCGGCCTGCCCTGCCGCCGGCCGGCAGCCCGTCCCCCGCCGCTGGCGGCGGCGGCACCGGCGGGCCGCCCTCCGGCCCGGGCTTCTGGCGCCGCAACCGCCGCGAGATCACCTTCCTGGCGCTCTTCCTCGTGCTGCTCGGCGGCAGCTTCACCCTGATCTCGCTGAACTGGATCAACGACCACGCCATCGAGCCCTTCACCGGCGGCATCGCGCGCCTCAGCGGCGCCGTCCTGAACCTCCTCGGCCAGCACGTCGCCCTGCGCGGCACCGTGATCCAGGGGCCACACTTCGCGGTCAACATCCGCAACGGCTGCAACGGCGTCGAGGCGATGCTGATCTTCCTCTCGGCGGTGCTCGCCTTCCCTGCCTCCTGGCGCTCCCGCCTCGCCGGCCTGGCGCTCGGCACCCTCGCCATCCAGGCCATCAACCTGGTGCGGGTCGTCAGCCTGTACCTCACCGGCGCCTACCTGCCCCGCTTCTTCGACGCCTCTCACACGGTGATCTGGCAGAGCGTGGTCATCCTCTGCGGCGTGCTGCTCTGGGTGTTCTGGGCGAACCGCCTCCCGCCGCGCGACGAACCGGCCACCTGATCCGCCCTGTTCCCGACGACCCGTGCCGGGCAAGAGACCGACAGCTCCGCCTCCACAGCCGCCACAGCCGCCGCCCCGCCGCTGGACCGCGCTGCTGATCCGCAACACCCTGCTCTGGATGGTGCCGGTGGCGGTGGCCTGGTGGCTGGCGACGCCGGTCTACAACCGCGTGCTGCTGCGTAGCGCCGGCGGCGTCCTCGATCTCTGCGAGCACCCGGCGGTGACCGACCTGCCGGCCAAGGGCGACCACGACGCCTACGTCGTGCGGCGGGACTTCCCGCCCGCCCACAGCCTGGTCTACCCCTTCCGCGTCAGCGACGTCCACTTCCACCTGCTGCTGCTCGGCGCCCTCTTCCTGGCGGTGCCCGGGATCCCCTGGCGAAAGCGTCTCGGCAATCTCGCGGCGGCCGTGCTGATCACCTTCGCCTACGACGTCCTGCTGGTGGTGTTCATCGTCGAGTCCACCTACGCCACTCATCTCGGCGCCTGGAGCCTTGCCCACTACGGCGCCTTCGCCCGCAACTTCTACGGCCTCGGCAGGCACCTGCTCGATCTCCCGTTCAAGCTCGCGCTGCCGCTGGTCCTCTGGTGCGCCTTCTACCTGCCGCTCCTGCGCGCCGCCTCTCCGGCCGCCACGCCGGAGAAGGCATAAGAAACCCCGGCCGGGCGACCCCACGAGCCGCCGGGAGGCCTGGCAAGCGGCTCTGGCGGCGTATCATCCCTGAAGGTACGCCGCCCCGCTACCTACCAGTCCCCTGAAGCGCCGCCGCCGCCGAAGCTGCCGCCGTCGCCGGAGAAGCCGCTGTCGGAGGAGCTGCTGCTGGAGGAACCGCTGTCGGAGGAGACGTCGGAGAAGAATCCGCCGCCGGCGCCCGTGCGCCTGTTGGCCGCGAGGCCGCCCAGGAAGCCGCCGGGCCGCTTGCCGGCCGGCGGCGGGCCCACCCGCCAGCGCCTCAGGGTCGTCACGATCGGGAACCCGATCAGCCACAGGCAGGTGAGCGCGGCCGCCACGGCCGGGCCGGCGAAGGCGATCGGGAACACCAGGTAGATGGGAATCAGGAGGAGGTAGAGGAACCAGCCTTGGGCGCCGCGGGTGAAGATCGCCATCAGCGAGAGAGCGCCGACGACGACCAGGAAGACGAGCCCGCCGATGATGCGGCCGGCGATCGGCATCGCCCCGTGCGGCGGCGCCGCGGGCCGTGCCGGCAGCGGCTGCCCATGCAGGACCTTGACGATGGCGTCAACGCCCTGCTCGACGCCGCCGTCGAAGTCGCCTTGCCGGAACCGCGGACGGATCACCTGGTCGATGATTTCGTTGCTGCGCAGGTCGGTCAGCGTCCCCTCGAGACCGTACCCCACCTCGATGCGCACCTTGTGGTCGTCGCGCGAGATCAGCAGCAGGATGCCGTTGTCCTTGCCTTTCTGCCCCAGTTTCCAGGCCTGCGCCACCTTGACCGAGTATTCCTCGAGCGGCTCGCCGCCGAGGCTCTGGAGGATCAGCACCGCCACCTGGCCGCCGGCCTCCCGCTGGAGCGCGGCGAGCTCGCCGTCGATCCGCTGCCGGGCCGCTGCCGAGAGCAGGCCTGCCTCGTCGACCACCCTGCCCGAGAGGAACGGCACCTCCTTCGCCGCAGCCGCCGCCGGGGCCGCCAGTGCCGACGCGGCCGCCGCGAGCGCGGCCAGCACCGCGACGCCGGCGTGCCACGAACGGGAGGGCACGCTCTCGAGATCGGACGCGCTGAACCAGAAATGTGCCACGAAAGGGAGGAATCCGGACGGGATCTTACAACACGAGACCACGCCGGTGGTGGTTGCGGTGGGGCACGCCTGGACAGCCCGCTGCCGTGCGCCTACACTCTCGCCAATGACAGACGGCGACGCATGGCCGAGGTGACGCTGCGGCACGTTCAGAAGCGCTTCGGCCCGGTGACGGTCATCGAGGACCTCGACCTCGACGTCGAGGACCATGAGCTCATGGTGCTGGTCGGGCCCTCGGGCTGCGGCAAGTCCACCGCGCTGCGGATGATCGCCGGGCTCGAGGAGACCACCGGCGGCACCATCGAGATCGGCGGCCGGGTGGTCAACGGCGTCCCGCCGAAGGACCGCGACATCGCCATGGTCTTCCAGAGCTATGCGCTCTACCCGCACATGACCGTGCGGGAGAACCTCGAGTTCGGCCTCAAGATCCGCAAGACGCCGGCGCCCGAGATGGCGCGCCTGGTCGGCGAGGCGGCGGCGATCCTCGGCCTCGGCGAGTACCTCGACCGCAAGCCGAAGCAGCTCTCCGGCGGCCAGCGCCAGCGCGTCGCGGTGGGCCGCGCGATCGTTCGCCAGCCCGCGGTCTTCCTCTTCGACGAGCCGCTCTCGAATCTCGACGCCAAGCTGCGGGTGCAGATGCGGGCCGAGATCTCGCGGCTGCAGAAGCAGCTGCGGACCACGACCGTCTACGTCACCCACGACCAGGTCGAGGCGATGACCATGGGCCACCGGATCGCCGTCATGCTGAAGGGCAAGCTGCAGCAGGTCGGCACCCCGCTCGAGGTCTACGAGCGGCCCGCCAACCTCTTCGTCGCCGGCTTCATCGGCACGCCGCCGATGAACTTCCTGCCGGGCGTCCTGGCCGGCCTTGCCGGTGACGCCGCGACGGTGACCGTCGCCACCGGTGGCCTCGAGGTGCGCCTGCCGGCGGGGCTCCAGGCCGCCACCCGCGGCCAGGAGGGCCGCCGGGTGGTCGTCGGCATCCGCCCCGAGAACCTGCGCGAGCCGGGCTGGGGCGGCAGCGCCCCCGGCACCCTCGGTGGCAACGCGCTGCAGCCGCTCACGGCGCGCGTCGAGTTCGTCGAGCCGCTCGGCTACGAGGTCATCGTTCACGGCCGGGTGGGCGACCACCTCCTGATCGCCAAGGTCGATTCTCACCGCGCCCTGGCGACCCCGGCGACCGGCTCCGAGCTGGCGATGGCGCTCGAGACCGACGCCGTCCATCTCTTCGACGCCGCCAGCGAGCAACGCATCGCACCGGCCGCTCGAGGCGCAAATTCGCCGTCGCCCGCGTTGTCCGGCCGCCACCAAATCTGGTAGTCTTCTCCCCGGCGGGCCCCCAGGGATTGCGGTCGGATCGTCGATGCGCGACGGGCGGCCTGTGCCCGCCGGGACAGGCTCCTTCCCGGGCCTTCACCTTGGATCGAGGTTTATGCTGAAAGTCGAGTCGCTCGAGATCTCCGGCTTCAAGTCGTTCGTCGATCCGGTCACCGTGGAGCTCGCCGGCGGCATCACCGCCATCGTCGGCCCCAACGGCTGCGGCAAGAGCAATCTCTCCGAGGCGATGACCTGGGTGCTCGGCGAGCAGAGCGCCAAGTCGCTGCGCGGCGGCACCATGGAGGACGTCATCTTCAACGGCGCCGAGAGCCGCAAGCCGCTGGGGATGGCCGAGTGCACCCTGACACTGCGCACCGATCCTTCCTTTCCCCGCGCCGAAGAGGGCCGCATCACCATCGGCCGCCGCGTGTTTCGCGGCGGCGAGAGCCAGTACCGCCTCAACGGCAGGGTCGTCCGCCTGAAGGACATCAAGGACCTGCTCATGGACACCGGGCTGGGCATCCGTGCTTACTCGGTCATCGAGCAGGGCAAGATCGGCATGATCCTGTCCGGCAAGCCGCAGGAGCGCCGCAAGCTCCTCGAGGAGGCCGCCGGCATCACGCGCTACAAGTCGCGCAAGAATGTCGCCGAGCTGAAGCTGCAGGAGGCGGCCGCCAACCTGCTGCGCCTCGACGACGTCATCTCCGAGGTCGAGCGCGCGCTGCGTTCGCTCAAGCGCCAGGCATCCGCGGCCCGCCGCTACCAGGAGGCGGAGCGCGAGTACCGCGGCCTGCTGGCGCGCGTCCTGGCCGGCCGCCACCGCTTGCAGAGCGCGCGGCTGGCCGAGCTGCGCTCGCGGCTCGACGCCGCGACCGCCCACGAGGCGGGCATCGCCGCCGACCTGCACCGCGACGAGGCGGCGCTCGCCGCCGGCCGCGAGCGGCTGGAGGAGCTGGCGAGCGAGGTCGCCTCGCGCCACCAGCGGGTCGCCGATCTC
>DATDGZ010000122.1:0-14382 GCA_036521795.1 Thermoanaerobaculia bacterium
GGTACGGCAGGGGTCGCGGCCGAGGGCGGCCGCGCGGCGGCGACGGTCGGCGCCATGTGCAGGGTGGGCTGGTCGGCGGCGGGGATGACGAAGGTGGGGCCGGCCGCCGCCGGCGAGCCCTGCCCCTGGAGGCACAGGCGCAGCTCCTCCACGGTCTGGAAGCGCTCGGCGGGTGCCTTGGCCAGCGCCTTCAGGATCGCTCGATCGAGCCAGGGGGGCAGCCCGGGCATGGCCGCGCTGGGAGGGGCCGGGTGCTCCTCGACGTGCGCCTTGAGCACCGCGTAGTCGCTGGAGCCCTGGAACGGCACGCGGCCGGTGAGCATCTCGTAGAGCACGGCGCCCAGCGCATAGACGTCGGTGCGGCGGTCGACCTCTTCGCCGCGGATCTGCTCCGGCGCCATGTAGTGCAGCGTGCCGACGAGCAGGCCGGTGCGGGTGAGGCGGCTGCTGCCGATCAGCCGCGCGATGCCGAAGTCCATCACCTTGACGGTCCCGGACTCGGTGACCATCAGGTTGTCGGACTTGAGGTCGCGGTGGACGATGCCGACCCGGTGCGCCTGCTCGATGCCGTCGAGCGCCCCGGCGAGGAGGGACACCGTCCGCTCCCAGGGCAGCGGCCCGGCGGTCTGCAACACCCCCGACAGGCTGCGGCCGCGCACGAACTCCATCGCCAGGAAGACGTCCTCGCCGTCGACGAAGAAGCTGTAGATGGTGGCGATCGCCGGGTGACTCAGCCGCGCCAGCATCTTCGCCTCGGCGCGGAAGCGCTCGATGATCTCGGGCTCGCGGGAGAGCTCGGGCCGGATCGCCTTGATCGCCACCTCCCGCTCGAGCATGACGTCCAACGCCCGGTAGACGGTGCCCATGCCGCCTTCGCCGACCTTCTCGACGATGCGGTAGTTGCCGATCACCCTGTCGATCATGGCATTCAGCTCGGCTGGCACCCCGCGGTCCTACGCAGCCTATCCTAGGCCCCCGGCAGCTCGACCGTGAACACCGTGCCGCGCGGGTGGTTGTCCTCCACCCGGATCGAGCCGTGGTGGTCGGCGACGATGCGGTGGACGATCGCCAGGCCGAGGCCGGTGCCGCGTCCCTTGGTCGAGAAGTAGGGCAGGAAGAGCTTCTCCTTGGCTTCGGGCGGGATCCCCCGGCCGGTGTCGGCGACTTTGATCGCGAAGTGCCCATCGCGGCGCTGCGCCGAGACGGTCACGCGGCCGGGGGCGTCGGTCGCTTCGACCGCGTTGTCGAGCAAGTTGATGAGGGCGCGCTTGATCTGCTCGGCGTCGAGCGTCACGCCGGTGAGGTCGCCGTCCAGCCTCGCCTCCACTTCCACCCCCGGCTTGAGGTTCTGGTAGAGGTGCAGGGTCTCGGCGACCAGGCGCTGCACGTCGGTGCGCGCCGCCTGCGGCCGCGGCATGCGGGCGAAGCGCGAGAACTCGTCCACCATGCCCTGCAGCGTCGCCACCTCGCGCACGATGATCTCGACGCCGTCCTCGATCGCCCTGGCGAGGCCCGGCTCGCCCTGGCGGTGCTTCTTCAGCATGCGCTCGGCGGCCAGCCGGATCGGCGTCAGCGGGTTCTTGATCTCGTGCGCGATGCGCCGTGCCGCCTCGTTCCAGGCCGCCAGCTGCTGGGCCTTGATCAGCTCGGTCAGGTCCTCGAGCACCAGCACCCGGCCGCGCGGCGGCCCGGCGGCGCCCTCGAGGGCGGTGACCTTGGCCTCGAAGGTCTGCCATTCGCCGCCGAGGAACAGGTGGAGCTCCTTGCCGCCCTCCGGCCGCGGCTCCGCGAGCAGCGCCGCCAGCTTGCGCCGCTCGGGGTCCGCCCACGCCTCCGCGACCGGGCGGCCCACCACCTCCTCCTCGCGCTGGCGCAGCAGCCGCAGGGCGGCCTCGTTGCAGGTGAAGATGCGCCCCTCGGAGTCGATCGAGACCACGCCGGCGGCGACGCTCTGCAGCACGGCAGCGATCAGCGCGCGCTCCGCCGCCAGGCGCTGGTTGCTCAGCGTGAGGTCGCGGTTGCCGCGCTCGAGCAGCTCCTTGTTGTTCGCCAGCTCCCCGGTCATGCGGTTGAACGAATCGACCAGCACTCCCAGCTCGTCGTCGGCCTGCACCTCGACGCGATGGTGGAGGTCGCCGCCGCTGATGCGGCGCGTCCCCTCCGCCAGCGCCTGGATCGGCACCGTCACCCGCCGCGCCAGGTAGAGGCCGACCCAAGAGGAGGCCAGGAGGATGACCAGGGTCACCATGATGAAGATCAGCAGGTGGCTGGCGCGCACGTCGTCCTTCTGCACCTCGAGCTGGCGGTAGCTCTGGAAGTCCTCGATCAACCGGTCCGTGCGCTCGGCGAGGGCAGGGTCGAGCAGCGTTGCCGCCACGACCACCGTGCGCCTGGCGCCGCGGGCGGCCGGTGTCGCCGGCCGGCCGTCGGCCGCCGCCGCCGCATACAGGAGCTTGCCGCGCCCTCCGGGCGGGGTGTCGATCTGGAACGCCTCCCCCTCGGCGGCGGCCTCCTCCAGGATGGCGTGCCGCGGCTCCGGGAGGTCCTTCATCCCGGACTGGGGATTGACCACGCCCTGCACGAACTCGCTCCCTTCGTAGACCGAGAGCAGGTCGAGGTGGAGCTCGGCGAGCAGCCGCTCGAGGCGTTGGCGCTCGGCCGGGGCGCGCAGGTCGAGGCCCGAGGTCTCGCGCAGCACCTGCTGGGCGTCGCGGAGGTTCTGCTGCTCGATGCGGTCGCGCAGCGCCTGGGCGACCGCGCTGCCACGCTCGAGCACTGGCCGCAGCGGGATGTTGAACCAGCGGTCGATCGAGCCCTGCAGCAGCTCGGTGGCGATCGCGAACAGCGCCAGCACCGGGAACAGCGACAGGCCGATGTAGGTCGCCACCAGTTTGAACTTGAAGGTCGAGCCGAGGATGCGGTGATGGCGCTCGACGAGCAGCTTGAACAGGTTGCGCAGCAGGACGAAGAGGACGATGAGGATGAGGACGACGTTGGCGTACCAGAGGACGAAGAGCAGCAGCCGGTTGGTGACCAGGAAGGCCGGCAGGTCGCGCTCGCGCAGGAAGAGGTAGAAGAAGGCGGTGAACAGCAGCAGCATCACCGCCAGGCCGCCGACGATGAGGCGCTGGTCCTTGCGGTGACGGAGGAGGAGCTGGCGCAGGCTCACGGGCTAGGCGTCTCAGGGTTGCGGCGGCGGCGGCGTCGGGGCGGGAGGAGCCGCGGCACTTCCTGCTGGTCGGCCGCGGCTCCGATTGTCGCCAGGCGCGGCACTCGTTGCTGGTCGGAACTTGTCCGATTGCACCCACTCGGTGGTGATCAGCACCGGGATGAACGACATCACGTTGCGCGAGCCGAGCTCGGCGCGCGCCCGCAGCAGCATGCGCCGGCGATCGTGGACGTTGCCGAGGCTGAAGACCGGCAGCCGGTCGACGCGGGTCATCGCCGCCTCGAGCGCCTTGCGGTCGTGCACCGTGCGGCTCTCGATCAGCTTGTCGTCCAGCCGGAAATGCACCGTGTAGACGCGGTCGACGGCGTCGTAGATCGCGACCACCTCGAGGGTGCAGGACTTGAGCCGCGGGTCCCACCAGTTGCGGCGGACCACGTCGAGCTCGAAGCGGTAGACGATGGTGGTGGGCAGGCCGCTGTCGACCCGGGCGACGAACCGGTGGTCGAACGCGCTGGCAAGGGTCAAGCTGGCGAGCACCTGGTTGCCGTCCAGGCCGATCTGGAAATCGGAGATCTTCGCCTCGGCTCGGGCGCGAGAGGCAAAGGCCAGAAAACAAAGCAGGAGCGCTAGGGTCGCTCGCATCAACCGAGCGAGTCTAGCACCCCGGCCGGGCTACCCTGTGCGGGCCGCGCCTACCCTCGTCGGCCGCGCCGGCCGCGCCGCGCCCGTGGACTCCGAGGCGTCGAGTGAGCCGGGGACGTCGAACGAGCCAAGCGCGGCCGGGACGCTTGGGGTTGCCTGAGGCATGCCCTCCATCCAGGTCCAGCAGCCGGGCCGCTCGCGCAGCGCCTCGAGCAGCGAGAAGTGGACCTGGTGGCCGCCGCGCTCGACCTCGACGTGCGCCCACACCGGGCTGCCGGCCAGCGCGAGATCGCCGATGACGTCGAGGGCCTTGTGGCGCACCGGCTCGTCGGCGAAGCGCAGCCCGGTGTTCGTGGGACCATCGGGTCCGAAGACGATGCAGTTGTCGCGGTCGCCGCCGAGCCCCAGGCCGCGGCGGTGCAGCCACTCGACCTCGGCGAGCAGGGCGAAGGTGCGGGCGGGCGCCAGCTCGCGGGCGAAGGACTCGCGGTTCACCACCAGGTCCGCTTCCTGGTGGCCGATGGCAGGCACCGCGAAATCGATCGCATAGCTCACCCGCAGGCCGGGGTACGGCGAGGCGCGGATGCGCTTGCCGCCCAGCTCGACGGTGATCGGCGAGGTGATCGCCAGGATGCGGCGCGGCGCTCCCTGCCAGCGCACGCCGGCGGCCTCCAGCAGGTGCAGGTACGGCAGCGCCGAGCCGTCGAGGATCGGCACCTCGGGCCCGTCGAGGTCGATGCGCAGGTTGTCGACGTCGCAGACCCGCACCGCGGCGAGCAGGTGCTCGACCGTCGAGATCGTCACGTCGTCGCGCCCCAGGCTGGTGGCGAGCTCGACCGAGCTCACCTCGCTGGCGAGCGCCGGGATCTCGACGCCGCCGCTGTCGGTGCGCCGGAAGACGATGCCGGTGCCTTCCGGTGCCGGATGGATCTCGAGATGCACCAGCTTGCCGGTGTGGATCCCCACGCCGGAGATCGCCACCGGGCGGGCGATGGTCTTCTGGGAGAAGAGGGGATGGAGCGGTGCGGGGCGATGATTGGGCATTGGATCGTCCATGGCGCGCTCGGCGATACCCCCCTCTAGTGCAGGGCTGGTGCCAGGCTGGCGGCGCTGTCCGCCGCGCGACGCCCGGCGACGGAAGTCACTGCCGGACAATAGCTTGAAGACGTCGCCGCAATGCCGAAGCGCGCCGGATGGCGCCGGATCGAGGAGGGGTGTGGCTGGCGCGCCACAGCCGCTGCGGCGTTTGTGCAGCAGGCGGGGCCCCCGGGGGGGCAAAGTCGAGGACCCCGCTCTCACCGACGAGTCGGCGGCCCGGCTGGCGGGCCGGCTAGTAGACTGGTGGGTATGGCCTCGCCCAGCAACGAGCACCGCGACAGGCGACAGGCGGCGGCGCGGCCCGCCAAGCCCCGCCCGCGCGGCGCGCCGGCGAACGGCGCCCCGCGCACCCTCGCCAGCAACCGGCGCGCCCACCACGACTACGAGATCCTGGAGTCGGTCGAGGCGGGCATCCAGCTGCAGGGGACCGAGGTCAAGGCGGTCCGCACCGGCAAGGTGCAGCTGAAGGACAGCTTCGTCGAGTTCCGCGACGGCCAGGCGTTCCTGGTCGGCGCCCACATCAGCCCGTACAGCCACGGCAACCGCGAGAACCACCTGCCCGAGCGCCCGCGCCGCCTGCTGCTGAAGCGGCGCCAGATCGAGCGCCTCTTCGGCCGCACCCTGCTCAAGGGGTACACCGTCGTGCCGCTGTCGGTCTATCTCAAGGGCAACTGGGTCAAGGTCGAGATCGCGCTGGCCCAGGGCAAGAAGCTCTACGACAAGCGCGAGGCCGAGAAGCGCAAGGAGCTCGATCGCGAGGCGGCGGCGGCGGTCAAGGAGCGAATCGGCCGTGGATGACCCGCGGCCCTGAACGGCGCCGCCTACTCGTCGCCGAGGCCCTGCCGGCGGCGCCGGCCGCCGGTGTCCTGGATGCGCTCGAGGGCGGTCTGGCCGCCGTACTTGGCGACGATCCGGTCGTCGTAGTCGTCGGCCACCGTGGCGACCGCGGTGATCGCGCGCAGCAGGTCGCGCGGTTCGAGGCTCTTGCCGAACAGCGAGTGCGAGAAGAAGATGTCGTTGCCGACCAGGGAGAAGGAGCCGCAGGGCAGCTGGTGATTGAGCTCCAGCAGGCCGAGCAGCAGGTCCTCGGCCAGCTCCACCTCCTGGACGCAGTAGGACATGATGACGACGATGGCCTCTTCCCCGCCGTACGCCTGCACCGAGATCTCGAGCACGGTGGTGCCGTAGCGGACGTAGAAGTGGTCGTTGTCGGGATCGTGGTAGGGCTCTTCGAAGAGCTCGCCCAGGTACTCCTGCAGGCGGTTGAAGGTCTCCTCGTGAACCTCGTTCTCGAACTCCATGGCTGTCCTCCCGGCGCCTACTCTAGTGCACGGCGCCGGAAATCCCGCATCCCTGGCCCCGCCGAGGGGCGTTCGGGTTTGACACCACCAGCGCTTGGGACTAACGTTCTGATAGATTTGCGCGCAAGCCGTACGAGCCCGGCCTTTCGGGAGGGATCACCACCCGCCACGGCCGGCGCCCTGCCGGCGGGCAGGCGCCGTCCACTGAATCGATCGCTAGGAGGATCCAAGGGATGCGAAGGCGAGGAGCTTTGAGCTGGAAGCCGTGGGGCGTGATGGCGCTGGGCGCCATGGCCATCGCCCCGGCCACCCCGGTGTTCGCGGCGGGTTTCAGCGTGTTCGAGCAGAGCGCCAAGGCGACCGGCATGGCCGACGCCGTCACCGCCCAGTCCGACGACCCGTCAACCATCTTCTACAACCCCGGCGGCATGGCATTCTTCGAGCGCGCCGCGGGTTCGGCGGGCGCCACCTACATCACCGAGACCCGGGCACACTTCACCGGCGCCAACCCCTTCCCCGGCGACGGAGTGACCGCTTCGGAGAAGAAGCTCGAGGTGTTCCCGCCCCATCTCTACTGGGTGCAGCCGATCACGCCGCAGTTCCAGGTCGGCCTGGGCATCGAGACGCCGTTCGGCCTCCAGACCCAGTGGAACAACCCCGACACCTTCCCCGGCCGCTACCTCTCCACGCTGGCGGCGATCAAGGACTTCGACATCAACCCGTCGATCTCCTGGCGGGTGGTCCCGGAGCTCGGCATCGGCGCCGGCTTCATCATCCGCAAGAGCGAGGTCGCGCTCGAGCGCGACGTGCCGGCGCAGGACCCCTTCACCTTCACCACGGTCAACGCCGCCAAGGTCAAGCTGAAGAGCAACTACGACACCGGCTACGGCTTCGACGTCGGCTTCCTGCACAAGCCGACCCCCTGGCTGTCCTGGGGCGCCTCCTACCGCAGCCAGATCAACGTCAACTACTCCGGCGAGGCGGTGCTCTTCCCGCGCAGCAGCGGCGATCCCGTCTTCGACACCATCCTCGCCCACTCCCTGCCCTACAACACGAGCATCGGCGCCAAGACCGAGATCAAGTTCCCCGCCCAGGCCAGCCTCGGCTTCGCCTTCAAGGTGATGCCGGACGTGACCTTCGAGGTGGACGGCAACTGGTTCGGCTGGAAGCACTTCGACACCGTGCCGCTCGACTTCCCCAGCGGCCAGCTGCCGAGCAGCACGATCATCGAGCGGTGGAAGGACTCGTACGCGGTCCGCGGCGGCCTGAACTGGGCGGCGACCCCGGCCTGGCAGCTGCGGCTCGGCTACGTCTTCGACCAGTCGCCGCAGCCCGAGCAGACGGTGAACCCGCTGCTGCCCGACGCCAACCGTAACGGCGTCACTGCGGGCATCGGCTTCCGCGGCCATCCGGTCGACCTCGATCTGGGCGTCATGTACCTCTTCTTCGCCGACCGCACCCGGACGACGACGTTCAACGGCGACCAGCTCGGGGACTTCTTCGGGACCTATAGCACGCGCGCCCTGCTGGTGAGCTTGACCGTTGGCTTCCATCGATAGTGGGGACTGGGATCCCTACCGTGACTGGTGGGGCAGGGTCCCCACCTTGAGATAAACACCGAGGAGATAACGCCCATGTACCGCACGACAGCTCTTGTCAGCCTGCTGGCGCTCGTCCTCCTGGTGCCGGGAGCGGCGCTCGCCGTCAACACGGGCTCCGCCGACTTCACCAACTACGTCTCGGCCGGCGACAGCTTGACCGCCGGCTTCATGAGCGGCAGCCTGATCGACACCTCTCAGTTGCACGACTACCCTGTGATCATCGCCACCCAGGCCGGGGTCTCGGACTTCGAGCAGCCGCTGGTGTCGCCGCCCGGCATCCCCGCGATCTTGCACCTGGTGGGCCTCTTCCCGACGGTGATCGTTCCGGAGCCGGGGCAGGGGCAGCCGGAGAACCTCAACCTCCCGCGCCTGTACAACAACCTCGCCGTGCCGGGCGAGACCGCCGGGACCATGATCACGGTCAAGAGCGACGTCCCGTCGACCGGCAAGCCGGGGCTGCACGACCTCATCCTGCGCGGCTTCGGCACGCAGCTCGAAGAGGTGATCGGCGCGAAGCCGACCTTCGTCTCGCTGTGGATCGGCAACAACGACGCGCTGGGGGCGGCGACCTCCGGCAACGTGGCGCTGCTGACGCCGCTGCCGGTCTTCACCCAGGAGTACCAGACGATCGTCGGCGCCATCGCCAGCATGACCGGCGCCAAGATGGTGATCGCCAACATCCCGGACGTGACCAGCATCCCGTTCGTCACCACCATCCCGCCGTTCCTGGTCGATCCCACCACCAACCAGCCGGTGATCTTCAACGGCAATCTGGTGCCGCTGATCGGCCCCAAGGGGCTGCTCGGGCCCGGCGACCACGTGCTGCTCTCCGCCGGACCCGACCTGAACAAGGGCCTGGGCATCCCGCGCCCGCTGGGCACCGGCCTGCCGCTGCCGGCCTCCGACGTCCTGCTGGCCGCGGACGCGGCGACCATCGACAACCAGGTCGCCGCGTTCAACGTGGTCATCCAGGCGACCGCGCAGCAGGTCGGGGCCGCCTTCGTCGACGCCAACGCGCTGCTCAAGGAGCTGGCCACGACCGGCATCCAGGTGGGTGGCATCCCGTTCAACGCCAGCTTCCTGACCGGCGGCGTCTTCGCCTACGACGGTGTGCACCCGACGCACTTCGGCTACGCCTTCCTGGCCAACGCCTTCATCGACGCGATCAACCAGAAGTTCGGCGCCGCCATCCCGCCGGCCAACCTCTCGCCGGCGATCTTCGGCGAGGCGATCGGCGGCCCCCTGGGGTCGGCGTCGAGCCTGGAATCGTCCACGGCGAGCCTCAGCTCGGCGACCCTCCCGATCGTGTGGACGCGGTACCTCTTCACCGCCGAGGCGATGCGGAACCTGGAGTCGGTGCTGGTCACCCCGACATCCGGTTCCGGCGGGCATCACCGCCGGCCGCACTGACCGGGACGGCGCTGCTCGGCACCGCGCAGCGCCACGCAGCCAGCAGGTTCCCCCATCTCCGGCCTCGGGTTCTCGCCCCGGGCCGGGGTGGGGATCCGCGAGAGGCCCCTTGACGTCGCCGGTGGGTCGGCCTGCCAGGCGCGCCGCGTGCGTCGGCCTCACTTCGACGCAGTGCTCGGCGGGACGATCATCAATGCGCAAAGTTGTTCTTCAATTCTAAGTCAATAGACGATATTCCAGCTCTCGTTTTGGTGATTGCGCGATGTGCTGCTTGATTTTCCATTTCGATTGGTATACGGTGGCTTCATGTAGAGGTTTCAGTGTCACTTCAAGTGCCGTTTCAATCGGGGAATCTTTGCGGGCAGGCCGGGCCTGTCGAGGGGCCGGTGGGCTGGCGCTGCCGCCACGAAGGGGGGTTTGCCAATGAGCGGTAAGGCGTCAGGCGGGTTGTCTGGCCGCGTGCCGCGCTGCTGGGAAAGGCCGGGGGCGTGCGCCGTGGCGGTGGTGCTCGGCCTGGCCGCTGCCGGCGCCGCGCACGGCCTGACCCCGGCGGTGCCCAAGGGCATGCAATCCTCGGGAGGCTCTACGGCAACGGGAACCCCGGACAGCCTGCCGGTGATGGCGCCGCCGCCCCCACCGCCACCGAAGGCGGCGCCACCGGCCGCGCCCGCATCGGCGCCGACGTCGGCGCCGGCGCCGGCGCAGGGATCCGAGGACCCCTGGACAGGCGTGCTCTTCAGCACCTCCGACCCTTGGGCGCCGGGCGCGGTGCCGCCGCAGGCCCGGCGCCCCGTCCCCGGGATGCCGGGAGCCCCCATGGCTCGCGGTGCGCTGGCGGCGCCGGCGGCGCCGGTGCCGCCGCTCGCGCCCGGCGAGAAGCCGAAGCCGGAACGGGTGGAGGCGCTGTATCGCCAGGCGCTGGTGCATTGGGCGGCAGGCAAGTCGGAGATCGCGTTCCACGAGCTCGCGGCGCTCGAGACGGCGGTGGTGAACGACAAGGACGCCGGCTCCGCGAAGCGCCTGCTGCGTGCCGAGGAGAAGGTCATCGACCAGGTGGCCGGGGCGGAGCTCGAGGTGCTGCTGCCGATCGCCCGGCTGCACTTCGAAGTCTTCCAGCTGTACCTGAACGAGAACGCCAAGGGGCGCGCGCTGGTCGAGAACCATTCCCGCACCATGGTCCACGACCTGGCGATCCTCTACCGCGAGCAATCCGGCAGCCAGGGGGCCGCCCTGGTCGCCAGCCACCTGCTGACCAGCCTCGCCGAGCTGCTGCAGCGCGGCTCGCAGCACCAGGCGGCCGCGGCGTTGTACACGCAGGCGGCGCAGC
The DNA here is from genome assembly GCA_036521795.1 of Thermoanaerobaculia bacterium. GTDB lineage: Bacteria > Acidobacteriota > Thermoanaerobaculia > Multivoradales > UBA5704 > JASLEW01. The sequence goes on from DATDGZ010000122.1 coordinate 10,549, forward strand.
TCGATCCGCACAATCCGGTCCCGGCGCTGCGGCTCGCCGTCACCTACGAGAAGTTCGAGCAGTACCACAGCGCCGTCGAGTGGCTGCGCAAGGTGCTGGCGATCGAGCCGAAGAACGCCGAGGCCCGCCTGCGGCTGGCGATCAACCTCGGCCGCGTCGGCAAGGCGGCGGAGGCCGTCAAGCTATTCGACAACCTGACCGCGGAGGAGGGCGGGTCCTGGGTGACGCCGGTGGCCTTCCAGGAGCTGGCGCGTCTCGAGGAGCGCCGGGAGGCCTTCACGCGGGCCGAGGCGGTGCTGCGCGCCGGCATGGTGCGCTTCCCGCGGACCGTCCGCATGCGGCTGCAGCTCGCGGCGCTGCTCGATCGCCAGGGCAAGATCCGGGAGGGACGGCAGGTGATCGAGGAGATCCCCACGCTGGAAGTGGGGACGGTGGAGGAGGGAGCGCGCTTCCGCTACAACAACACCACCGCCGAGAGCGTGGCGGTCTCGCGCAGCTTCTTCGAGGAGAACGCCGCTTCGCGCATGCGGGTGCTGGCCGAGGTGCTGGCGCACGTCACCGCGGCCCCGGCCGAGACCGCCGCCGCGTCCGCCGCCCAGGCGCCGGCCGTCCGGGAGCAGCGGCCATGAGCGGTCGTCGCGGTCGTCGCGGTCGTCGCGGTCCGCGGATCGGCGCCTATGCGTGCGCTCTCCTGCTGGTGGCGGCGCTGCCCGCGGCGGCGGCCGTGCAGGTCAAGATCCTGGCGCCGGCCGCGCAGCAGCCGGTGTTCGGGCAGGTGGTCTTCGAGGCGCAGGTGGCGGGCAACGAGGCGATCGTCCGCGTCGAGTTCCTGATCGACGGCAAGTCGGTGGGCGTGGTCCGCCGCCCGCCCTACCGGGTGGTCGCCGACGTCGGCGACGACAACCGCGAGCGCGAGTTCCGCGCCGTCGCCTACTCCGCCTCCGGCGCTTCGGCCACCGACCGGGTGGTGACCCTGCCGGTGCGCATCGACGAGCAGATGAACGTGCGCCTGCAGCAACTGTTCATCACCGTCATGCTGCGCGGCGCCCGCACCCTCGACCTCCAGCCCGAGGACTTCCGCATCCTGGACAACGGCCAGGAGCAGAAGATCGTCACCTTCGACAAGGGGGAGCTGCCGATCACCGCCGTGCTGCTGCTCGACTCGAGCGAGAGCATGCGCGGCGAGCTGATCGCCGCCGCCGAGAGCGGCGCGCGCGCCTTCATCGGCGGCATGAGGCCGCTCGACCAGGCGATGCTGGCCCTGTTCTCCGACCAACTGCTGCGCGTGACCGACTTCACCGCCGACCACGCGGCGCTCGAGCAGGCGCTCACCGGCGTCGAGGCCCGCGGCGGCACCGCGGTCAACGACTTCCTCTACATGTCGCTGAAGCTGCTCGAAGGGCGCCAGGGCCGGCGGGTGGTGGTGCTGCTCTCCGACGGCTCGGACGTCAACAGCGTCCTGTCGATGACCGACGTGCTGCGCAAGGCCCGCACCAGCCAGTCCCTGATCTACTGGATCCAACTCGAGGGCGGCCACCAGCACAAGTCCTACACCAGCTCCTGGCGCGGCCACGCCGAGAACGACAAGGACTACAAGAACCTGGAACAAGCCGTCGAGGAGAGCGGCGGCCGCATCCAGCGCATCGACCGCACCGCCGACATCGAGCCCGTCTTCCGCGGCATCATGCAAGAGCTCCGCGAGCAGTTCGCCATCGGCTACTACCCCGGCAACCTGAAGAACGACGGCTCCTGGCACACCATCAAGGTCCACGTCTCGCAGGCGGGGTGCAAGGTGCGGACGGCGAACGGGTACGTGGACTTCTGAGGGGGACGGGCGGGCGGCACAGCAGGTGCCGCGCCGCCAGCTCGAGCCGCGGCTCGCGCCCGGGCTCCACGAGCGCCAGCGCCCGCTCGGCGATCTCGACCCCCTGCGCCGGTCGTCATGCCCGACCGCGAGCGCCAGCTTTCTGCAGCGTCCGCCCCTCCAGGTGCCCGTCCCCATACAGCCGGTAGAGCGAAGCCGCCCGCCGCAGCCCCGCCGCCGCCTCCGCGCCGTCCCCCAGCCTGCCTTTGTGCGTTCCACCCTGGTCATCGAGCACCGTGACCGGGGTGTCGTCGGTTTGAACGATGCGAGATCGCAACAGGTCGCGCCGCATCCAGTCGACGAGCGGACTGACCAACTCGGCCGCCTCCGCCACCCAGCCGCAGAGCGTTGAGCGCGACAGCGTCACGCCGTGGCGACCGTAGATCTGGGCCTGGCGGTAGAGTGGTTGGTGGTCGCAGTACTTGCTGACCGTGACCTGCGCCAACAGGCCCGGGCCCGGCAGTCCCTTCGCGATCGCCTGCGGCGGCTTCGGGGCGCGAGTGATCGTTTCCTCGCAGCTCTTGCAAGCAAACACCCCGCGCACGTGCTCGATGACCTTGAACGAGGCCGGCGTGTAGTCGAGCTGCTCCGTCACCTCCTCGCGGATCTTCGTGAGCTCTTCGCCGCAGGCCGTGCAACTGTGTTCGTGCTCGGGCAGCGCATGCTCCACCCGTTCGCGTGGCAGGTCCTTCGGGAGCGGCTGACGTACGGGAGTGCCGCGCCGCCGGTGCGTGCTGACCACGATCTCTCGCTCGAGTTGCTCAAGCTGGTGCTGCGAGATCCCCAGATCTCGCATCGCCTCGAACACCAGCTCGAGCTGGTTCGGATCCAACTTCTCCGAGCGCTGACGGAAGAGCTTCCTGAAAAGTGCCTCCACTTCCGCCTGCAGCCAGGCGTTCTTGCGCTCGAGTTTCTCAACCGCCCCCAGGAGCTGCGAGATCACACCTCGCAGCAGCGCCGGGTCGTCTGGAAGCTGGTTCGGGTCGATATCCATGGTATGCGCTACGGCCGTGACCGCATTGTGGCGCCGAGATTCCATGGACGACGATAGGCAAGGCGGTGGCGTCGTCGCCTCTTTCTTAGCCGACCCTCTTGACAGGCTTTTTCGGACCCCTGCACGAGTTTTCTCAAGTCTGCGCCCGGAGGGCATCGGTTGGCCCGCAGAAGGGGCGCGCAGGCGCGATCTCGCGGCGAGCCTCCCGGACCCCATCGGCGACCTTCGATCGGCCTTGCTGCGGCCGCCAACGAGCTTGAAAATCAAGGGTTTACAATGGCTCGTAGGAGGGAGCCAGATGATCATCGACGAACCGTTGCACCAGGCAGATCACGATCTCGTGGCGAGGGGTGGAGGCGGGGAGCTCGAGGAGCTCGGCGAGAGGATCGCCGAGCTGGCGGCGCAGATCTCGGCCGCCACTTACGAGCTGCTGGCGATGCTGCGCGACTTCGACGAACGCGGCGGGTGGGCCGGCGGGTTCCACTCTTGCGCGCATTGGCTGACTTGGCGCGTGGGGCTCGATCCTGGCGCGGCGCGCGAGAGGGTGCGGGTGGCGCGCGCGCTCGGTGCGTTGCCGCTGCTGTCGGCGGCCATGCGCCGCGGCGAGATCTCTTACTCGAAGGTGCGCGCCCTCACTCGCATCGCCACGCCCGCGAACGAGCAGGACCTGCTGACGTTCGGGCGTGCGGGGACGGCGGCTCACGTCGAGAGGCTGGTGCGGGGCATGCGGCGCGTCGACCGCATCGCGGCAGGTCGTGGCGAGAAGCGCCTCCACGCCTCGCGGTACCTGCGTTTCTACACGGACGAGGACGGCATGATGGTGGTGAAGGGACGTCTCGCGCCGGAGGCCGGTGTGGCCCTGCTTCGCGCCCTGGAAGCCGGCGTCGAGGCGCTCTACGGGCCAGGCCGCGGCCAGTCGGTTGGCGTTGCGCCGGAGGCGGCACCGGCGGTAGCGGCGACAGATGACACTTCCATG
>DATDGZ010000123.1:0-9353 GCA_036521795.1 Thermoanaerobaculia bacterium
GTCTTCGAAGCGACCTCGCGCACCATCTGGGCGCCCATGTTCTCGAGCGGGTCGTGGAGCTCGATCTCCTTGGCGACGGTGACGCCGTCCTTGGTGATCGTGGGGGAGCCGAACTTCTTCTCGATGACCACGTTGCGGCCCTTCGGGCCGAGGGTCACGCGGACCGCGTCGGCGAGCTTGTTAACGCCCCGGAGGATCGCCGCGCGGGCGTCCCCGGAGTAGGTGATCTGCTTTGCCATGGCTTTTTATGCCTCCTCTGTGTCGCGAAAAAGTAGAAAACGGCTGGCGCTGACGGTCTCGGACGTCCCGGCTGCCGGCGACGTCTTCGCGGGTCGACGGCGGGGGGACGGGACGATCACTTCTTGCCGTTGACCACGGCCAGGATCTCGTCCTCGCGCAGGATGACGTAGTCCTCGTCGCCGATCTTGATCTCGCTGCCGGAATACTTGCCCATCAGCACGTGGTCGCCGGACTTGACGTCCATCGGCGCCCGCTTGCCCTCGTCGTTCAGCTTCCCCGGGCCGACGGCGATGACTTCGGCCTCCTGCGGCTTCTCCTTGGCGGTGTCGGGGATGATGATGCCACCCCGCACCTGCTCCTCCTGCTCGATGCGCTTCACCACCACTCGGTCATGCAAGGGACGGATGTTCAACACGGCTGGTACCTCCTTGAGCTCGTTGATAGGAAGGGCTCGCTACGAACCGGCCACCGCCGCTTGTTAGCACTCAGGCACGGTGACTGCTAACAGTCTAAGGCGGCCCGGCGGCGCTGTCAAGGTGCCGGGGCCCCCGCGTCCCTATCGGGGCGCCCCGAGCGAGAGGGACGCAGGGGGCCGCGCAGGGGCGCCGGGGGGGCTGTGCTAAAATTCCTGTCCTTGAGCGCAGACCCCCCGAGTCCCCGTCCCTACTCCGCCATCTTCCGCCTCACCGCCGCGGTCGCACCCCCGGCGGGTGCCGTCCACGCCGCCAGTGGCGCCGGCGCCGGCTCCGCGCTCGGCGCCGCCGCGGTCCTGAGCCCGGGGTGGGCGCTGCTGCTCGGCTTCGTGCTGGTGCTGCTCAACGGCTTCTTCGTCGCCGCCGAGTTCGCGCTGATCAGGGTACGGCCGACCCAGCTCGAGCCGTTCGTCGAGAGGGGGTTGCGGCGGGCGCGCATCGCCCGCCACATGACCCTCCACCTGGACGCGTACCTATCCGCGACCCAGCTCGGCATCACCCTGGCCTCCCTGGGCCTGGGCTGGATCGGCGAGCCGGCATTCTCCTGGCTGATCGAGCCGGTGGTGGTCTTCTTCGCCGGCCGGAATCCGCAGCTGGTGCACTCGGTCGGCCTCACCGTCTCGTTCCTGGCGATCACCATCCTGCACATCGTGCTCGGCGAGCTGACGCCGAAGTGGGTGGCGCTGCGCCACGTCCGCCCGGCCGCGCTGCTGGTGGCCCTACCGCTGCACGCCTTCTACCGCGCGACCTTCCCGGCGATCTGGCTGCTGAACCGCGCCGCGCGCGGCCTGACCCGGCTGCTCGGGGTGGCGCCGCCGCAGGGAGGCGGGGGGATCCGCGACGAGGCGGAGCTGCGGCGGCTGCTCGCCTCGAGCCCCGACGAGGAGGTCTCGGAGCAGAAGCGCGAGTTGCTCGACAACGTCTTCGAGCTCTCCCACCGGGTGGCGCGGCAGATCATGCTGCCGCGCCAGGACGTGGTCTACCTGTCGACCACCCGCCCGCTGGCCGAGAACCTGCGCCTGGTCCGGCGCGGCGGCCACACCCGCTTCCCGCTGTGCGACGGCGATCTCGACCACGTCACCGGGCTGATCCACATCAAGGACCTCTACCGCCACGAGGGACCGCTCGACGATCTGCGGCAGGTGGCGCGCGAGATCGCCTTCGTCCCCGAGACGCTCGAGCTCGACCGGCTGCTCAAGCGCATGCGCACCGAGCGCTTCCATCTCGGCGCGGTCATCGACGAGTACGGCGGCGTCTCCGGCATCGTCACTCTCGAGGACGTGATCGAGGAGCTGGTCGGCCAGATCCACGACGAGTTCGACGTCGAGACGCCCGAGCTGCAACGGAACCCCGACGGCACCTACCAGGTCTCCGGCGGGATGCTGGTCGAGGAGCTCGAGGACGCCCTCGGGCTCGAGCTCAGCGACCGGGACGACGACACCATCGGCGGCGTCGTCTTCTCCGAGCTCGGCCGCCATCCCGTCGTCGGCGACCGCGTCGAGCTCGGCCCGATCACCCTCGAAGTCCTCGAGACCCAGCGCCACCGCGTCCGCACGTTGCGAGTGACCGTCCACCAGCCGGCTGCCGTGGAGAGCGAGACGGGGTAACCGTCGGAGATTGCGAGGGTCCGCTAGGGGGCCTCCGGGGAATCCCTCCGGCCGGGTCGGGGCTGCGAGATCCTCCTCCCCGCCTCGCTTTGGGCGAGGGGTGTTACGCGGGCCGGCGGTGGACTTCGGTGGCCTCGCCCAAAGCTCGGGGGGAGGAGGATCTCGCAGCCCCGGCCCTCCTTCCTCCCACTACGGCTGCGTTTCTCTCCGGCGAGGGTCTTCTGAACAGGCCGCCGTCTTGAACGGCCCCGAACCTGGAGCCAATAGGTGGCCGGAGAGATCTGTGGCCGGAGGGGAGGAGGCGCAGGGCCGCGGAGGCGGATTCCCCGTAGGTGACCCGCCCGGGGAGGCCGTCCTGCAGGCGGTCCAGGAGGCTGGCCGGGACCTGCAGGTCGGCCTCCACGAAGACCATCTGGGAGGCGGTGTCGATGCGGGGGGCCACCTGCGACACGTGGCCGAGCAGGCTCATGGGGAGCGAGGCGAGGCGCACCTCGACGCCGGCTCCCTTGCGGATCGACGCCGCCTGCTCCGGCGGCACCGCGAAGCGCAGCATGAATTCGCCGGCGCTGATCAAGCGCACCACCGGCTCGCCGGAGTGGACCAGCGCGCCGGCGTCGAGGTACCGCAGGGCGACGCGGCCGTCGATCGGCGCCCGCAGCACCGCGTGCTGCAGGCGCGTCTCGAGCTGGCGCAGGTGCCCCATCTCCTCGGCGACGCGCGCCTTGGCGCTGTCCACCGACGCCGCGGCCTCCTGCTCGGCGTTGCGCGCCGAGGCGAGATCCTCCTCGGCGTAGAGCTCCGGGTGCAGCTCGCGGCGGGCGCGGCGGTCGCGCGTGCGGTCCAGCTCGAGCTCGGCGCGCCGCTCTTCGCCGCGCGCGGCGGCGACGGTGGCTTGCACCACCGTCATCTCGTCGTGCATGACGTCGGTGGCGAGCGCGGCGAGCTCCTGGCCGCGGCGGACGGCGTCGCCGACCCGCACCGCCACCGACGCCAGGCGCCCATCCGCCTCCGCGGCGACCGTGACCGCCTGGCGGGCGAGCACCACGCCGACGTACCCCGCCGGCCGGCCCGCGAGCGCCGCCGGCCGGGGCGTGGGCACCCCCGGCCGGGGCGTGGGCACCGGCGGCGGTGGGACGGAAATCGTGGCAGAATCAGAGGGTTGAGCGGCCGGGCCGGCGGCTTCCATGGGCCGCCGCGAGCAGCCGGCTGCCGCCAGGAGCGCTGTCAGGAGGAGGAAGAGACCGCAGAGCAGCGCCGCCGCCGGCAGCCCGAGGACGAGACGGCGCACGGCGGCGGCCGGCGATGCTGGGACAGGGAGCGTGGTGGTGCGCATGACCATCGAGGAGTACTCTAGCAGGGACGAAGGAAGGGACGAACGAAGGAACCCCGCGCGCCCGTCCGAGGACACATGAAGAGGTTCCCGCGCCCGTTCGCCACCGGTCCCCGAGCCGTGCCCCCGTTCCCACGTTTCCCGTCCTGACATTCTGCCCGCAGCGCCCATGTCCGACCCGATCGCCGCTCTCCACCGTTTCACCGCGCCAGCCGAGCCGCTGGCCGTGCTGCTGATCGGGTTCGAGCGCCTGGACGCCGACGCGCTGCGCGCCCGGCTGGCGCGCCTGGCGCAGCGGACGCCGATCCCGCGCGACCTGGAGGTCGTCGTCTGCCCGACCGCCGATGCCGAGGCGGCGCGCCGGGCGCTGGGGGACCGGGAGGGCCTGCAGATCGCCGTCGTCTGCCTCGGCGAGCACTACCCGGGCGACGAGGCGCGCCGCCTGATCGCCGGCCACCAGCTCGACGAGACGCTGGCGGCCCTGCCTCGATCGGCCTCACTGACCCCGTCGACGACTCCGCCGCCGCTGCACATCGTCGCGGCGGCCGGCCCCGACCCGCAGCTCTTCCAGGACCTCATCGCCGAAGACCGGATCTACTACCTCAGCCCGCGTCCGCCGGCGCCGGACGAGCTGGCAGCCTTGATCGGCAACGCCGTGCGCCTCTACGAGGCGCGGCGCGACGCGGCAGCCCTGCCCCCGGGGTCACCGGGCGCGGCCGCGCCGCCGAGCCACGCCCGCCTCGAGATCTCCGAGGTGCTGCGCGCGCTCGCCCTGCAGGCGAACCTGGGCGACCGCGCCGAGGTGCTCGCCGAGGCGGCACGCGAGGCGGTGGATGCCCAGCGCGCCTACTGCCTGCTCTACGACCCCCACGACGACACGCTCTGGACCCGCGACCGGGCGACCGGCGGCGAACGCCGGGACAGCGCCGCCGTGGGCATCGCCAGCTTCGTGCTGCGCAGCGGCCTGGGGCTGCTGGCGCCGCGCGCCGGGCGCGACTCGCGCTACGACCGGGAAGCGGACGACCCCGAGGGGGACGGCTCCGAGCGGCTCATCGCCGTGCCGGTGCGCGACGAGGAGGGCCGGGTGCTCGCCGTGCTGGTGGCGGTGCGCTCGGCGCGCGAAGCCGAGTTCGGCGCCGCCCAGCTCGAGCAGCTGGAGCGCCTGGCCGGACCGGCCGCGCCGTTCCTGCCGCCGCCGCGGCCGGAGGAGGTGCTCGGCGACGACACCCTCTTCCGGCGCGAGGCGCTGGAGCGCTTCCAGACCCTCGACGAGGCCCACGATCCGCTGCGCATCTCGCCGGCCTGGACGCGCTGGACCTACTGGTCGCTGCTCGGCGCACTCGTCGCGGCGGTCCTCTTCGCCATGGTCGGCGAGGTCAGGGAGTATGCCTCGGGGCTCGCGGTGGTGTGGATGGGAACCCGCGACGACGTCAGCGCCGAGGCCGCCGGCACGGTCGCCGCCGTCGAGGTCGCCGCCGGCCAGCGGGTGCGGCCAGGGCAGGTCCTGGTGCGCCTGCACGAGGCGCAGGAAGCGGCCGAGCTCGCCCGCCTCGATCAGGAGTTCGAGCTGCAGCTGATCAACCGCCTGCGCGACCCTTCCGACCCGGGTCCGGAGCAGGCGCTGATCGGCCTGCGCACCCAGCGCCAGCTCGCCTCGGAGCGGCTGGGCGAGCGCACCCTGCGGGCCCCCTCCGCCGGCGTCGCGAGCGACGTGCGCGTGCGCCCCGGCCAGTACCTGACGGCGGGCCAGCCGGTGCTGTCGATCGTCCGCGACCAGGACCGCCCGACCGTGGTGGTGCTGCTGCCGGGCGAGTTCCGGCCGCTGGTGCGGCGGGGGATGCCGATCCGGTTCGAGATCTCCGGCTACCGCTATGCCTACCAGCGGCTGACCGTCGAGTCGGTGGGCGACGAGGTGGTGGGACCGACCGAGGCGCGCCGCTACCTCGGCGCCGAGATCGGCGACTCCGTGCAGCTGACCGGGCCGGTGGTCATTCTCAAGACCCGCCTGCCGCGGCCGACGTTCCAGGCCGAGGGCCGCACCTACCGCTTCCACAATGGCATGCACGGCACCGCCGAGGTCGAGGTGCGCTCGGAGAAGATCCTGGTGACCCTGGTCCCCGGCCTGAAGGCTCTTTTCCGGAGCGGCAGCCATGGCTGAAGACCCGAGAGAGGCCAGGGACGCTGGTGGGGATGCGGCAGCAGCGGGGGAGGCCGGCAAGGGCAACGCCGCCGCACGCGATCCCGTCACGACCGATGCCGCCGCGCTCGGGTCCACCGCCGGGAAGGCGGGAGTGGCGTCCGCACCGTCGTTTGCGGCCCGCTTCCCGGCGCTGCGCGGCCTGCGTTTCGGCAGCCGCCGGCGCCGCATCACGCTGATCCAGCAGACCGCCGCGACCGATTGCGGGCCGGCCTGCCTGACCATGGTGCTCGGCTACTTCGGCAAGGCGGTGCGCCTCGACGACGTGCGCACGGCCATGGGCTTCAGCCGCCTCGGCACCGATGCCCTCACCCTGGTGGAGACCGCCCGCATCTACGGCCTGCGCGGGCGGGGCATCAAGATCCGCGACATCGACGCCCTGCGGTTCCTCGATCCCGCCTCGATTCTGCACTGGCGGTTCAACCACTTCGTGGTCTTCGAGCGCATGGACCATCGCGGCGCCTGGGTGGTCGATCCGGCCGGCGGGCGGCGGCTGGTGTCGCGCGAGGAGCTCGACCGCGCCTTCACCGGGGTCGCCGTCGCCTTCGAGACCACCGAGGACTTCGCGCCGTCGAAGGACAAGCGCCGCGCCATCTGGCGGCAGCTGCGCGAGGTGCTCACCGAGTCCGGACTGCTGTCGCGCATCCTCACCACCTCGGTGGTCATCCAGTTCTTCTCGCTGGCGGTGCCGATCCTGACCGGCCTGATCGTCGACCGGGTGGTGCCGCGCGGCGACCAGCACCTGCTGCTGGTGCTCGCCGCCGGCTGCGCCGGCCTGGTCGTCTTCAAGCTGCTGGCGCTCCTGGTGCGCTCGTTCCTGCTGCTGCACCTGCGCACCCGGCTCGACGCCCGCATGACCCTGCAGTTCCTCGATCACCTGGTCCACCTGCCGTACCTGTTCTTCCAGCAGCGCTCGGCCGGCGACCTGCTGATGCGCCTCAACAGCAACGCCACCATCCGCGAGATCCTCACCTCGGGAGCGGTCTCCGGCTTGTTCGACGGCGTCATGGTGGTGATGTACCTGGTCTTCCTGCTCGCCGCCGACCTCCGCATGGGGCTCCTGGTGGCGGGCCTGGGCGGCTTGCGCGTGGCGATCTTCCTCATCACCCGCCGGCGCCAGCGCGACCTGATGTCGGAGTCGCTGCAGGTCCAGGCGGAGTCGCGCGGCTACCAGGTGCAGGTGCTGTCGGGCATCGAGACCGTCAAGGCCGGAGGCGCCGAGGACCGGGCGGTGGACCGCTGCGCCCATCTCTTCGTGCGCGAGCTGAACGTCTCGCTCGACCGCGGGCGCCTGGACGCCGTGACCAGCTCGATCCTCGACGTGATGGGCACCGCCTCGCCGCTGCTGGTGCTGATCTACGGCGCCATCCTGGTGCTCCAGGGGGACCTCACCCTCGGCACCATGCTCGCCCTCTCCGCCCTCGCCGCCGGCTTCCTCACGCCGCTCACCACGCTGGTCACGACCGCCACCCAGCTGCAGCTTCTCGGCAGTTATCTCGAGCGCATCAACGACGTGCTCGAGACCGATCGCGAGCAGGAGCAGGGGGCGCGCCAGCGGCCGCCGGCCCTGCGCGGCCGCATCACGCTCGAGGACGTGTCGTTCCACTACTCGCCGGTGACGCCGCCGGTGGTGGCCGAGGCCTCGGTGGACCTGTTGCCCGGCCAGCTGGTGGCGATCGTCGGCGCCTCAGGCTCCGGCAAGTCGACGCTGGCCGGCCTGCTCGCCGGCCTCTACAAGCCCGAGAGCGGGCGCATCCTCTACGACGGCATCGACCTCGCCGACCTCGACCTGCGCTGGCTGCGCGGCCAGCTCGGCTTCGTCGCCCAGAACGCCTACCTCTTCGGCCTCAGCATCCGCGCCAACATCGCCCTCAACGACCCGACCCTGCCGCTGTCGCGGATCATCGAGGCGGCCCGGCTGGCCGAGATCCACGAGGATATCCAGACGATGCCGATGGCCTACGAGAGCGCGCTGGCCGACGGCGGCGCCTCGCTCTCCGGCGGCCAGCGCCAGCGCCTCGCCCTGGCGCGCGCCCTGGTGCGCCGCCCGAAAGTGCTGATCCTCGACGAGGCCACCAGCGCCCTCGACGCGGTGACCGAGGCCAAGGTCCAGAAGGGCCTGGCCACTTTGCGTTCGACCCGCGTCGTGATCGCCCATCGCCTCTCGACCATCCGCGACGCCGACCTCATCCTGGTGATGGAGCACGGCCGCATCGTCGAGCGCGGCACCCACCCCGAGCTGATGGCGCAGAACGGCTACTACCGCACCCTCGTCGACGCCCAGCTCGAGCACGGCGACAGCGCCGCCGAAGCCCGCACGGCCTGAGCTCCGGCCGCTCGGTCAGCGGCCCCTGACGCCGACAGTCTCCCAGGCTCGACGGAACCCTTACGCAAAGCGGCTCAAGAAGCAGATCACGATTCGCTTGGACACCAATACCCTCGACTACTTCAGGGCGCTCTCCGATGAGATCGGCGTCCCCTATCAGACTCTCATCAATCTCTATCTCCAGGACTGCGCGGCGACAGGCAAGCGACCCTCGACGACATGGGAGCCCGTGGCCTCCGGCCACGTGTAGACGGTGGACACGAAGACTTACGCGCGCAGCCTTGAGCTTGCGATGGCAACTGTCCAGAACCTCTGTCGCTGCGTCGCCGCCGTGACGGTCAGGCCCTTGGTGCCGCTGGCCGCACCCGCGCCTCGTAGAGGTCGCGGCCGGTGCCGGCGGCGGGATCGTTGCTGCGGGCCCAGGCCAGGCGCCGCAGCAGGGCGCGCTCGCATTGGCTGCCGAACAGCTGGTCGGCAAGCTGCGCTGCCCGGCCGGCGTAGCGCAGCACCTGCACTGCCTCGATGCCGGCGAGGTCGTCGAAGAACCAGCCGCAGCTGGTGTACATGAGCATGGCGTGACGCTGCATCTCGAGCAGCCGCAGCGCCTGCGCGCGGCGCTCGCCGGCGGGGACCTCGCCGCGGCAATGGCGCGCCAGGAAGGCGTCGGCGCTCGCCGCCGACGGGTCGAGCACGATCGCGATGGCGTCGTCGCGTGCCTCCCACGGCGACTCGAAGATCTCGCCGGCCGCCTGTTCGTAGAGCGGCGCGATCTCGTCGCGCAGCTCGTCCAAGGCCTGGCGTAGCGGCGTCCGCCAGGCCTGGTTCCACTCCGGCGGTCCGCCGATGCGGCAGCCGCAGTCCTCGCGCCAGCGGTCGACGCCGTGGACGCAGCTCCAGGAGCTGTTCTCGATCAGCTCGACCTCGTCGGCCGGCGGATGGGCGCCCAGGTACTCGGCGTAGTTGGTCAGCGTCGCCCAGCCGTTCGCTTCGATCTGGTGCAGGGCGTAGCAGAGCGCCATCTCGCCGTGGCGGTGATGGTGGCCGTAGGTCTCGCCATCGGTGGCGACGTGGACCAGGCGGTCGCGTCCGCCGTTCTCCTGGGGGACGCCCGCGAGCAGGCGGCCGGCGAAATGCTCGCCGCTCGACAGCAGCCCCTCGAAGGCGACGGCGCGCGCGATCG
>DATDGZ010000124.1:0-14877 GCA_036521795.1 Thermoanaerobaculia bacterium
CAGCGATTACGGTCGCCGCTAATAATATCACTCTCGAGGCAACACCTACACTCGGTGACGGCACCGGCGGCCGCGCCGGCCCCCGGCGCCTTCGTCGCCGCCGGCGGCGCGCTCGGCGGCTACCGGCAGCTGGCCGGCAAGGAGCTGTCCTGGAACAACCTGCTCGATGCCGACGCGGCGCGCAAGATGGCGGCACAGTTCGCCGAGCCGACGGTGGTGATCGTCAAGCACAACAATCCCTGCGGCATCGGCCGCGGCGCCGATCTCACCGCCGCCTACGAGCGCGCCCTGGCAACCGATCCGGTGTCCGCCTTCGGCTCGGTGATCGCCGTCAACGGCCCGGTGGACGGCCGCCTCGCCGCCGCCATGGCTGACCTGTTCGTCGAGGTGCTGCTCGCCCCCGGCTTCGACGAGGAGGCGCGCCGGCGCTTCGCGGCCAAGAAGAACCTGCGGCTGGTCGAGTGCCCGCCCCACCGCCCCGCTGCCGGCGAGATCGAGCTGCGGGCCATCGCCGGCGGCTTCCTGGCGCAGCCGCCCGACGCTTTCCCCGACGACCCTGCCGCCTGGACCTCGCCCACCCGGCGCGCGCCGAGCGCCGAGGAGCGGCGCGCCCTCGACTTCGCTTGGCGGGTGGCCCGCTACGTCAAGTCGAACGCCATCGTCATCGCCGGCGGCGACCAGACGGTCGGGATCGGCGCCGGCCAGATGAGCCGCGTCGATTCCTGCCGCATCGCCATCCAGAAGGCCCAGCTGCCGGTCGCCGGCACGGTCGCCGCCTCGGACGCCTTCTTTCCTTTCCGCGACGGCCTCGACGTCCTGGCGGCGGCCGGCGTCACCGCCGTGGTGCAGCCCGGCGGCAGCAAGCGCGACGGCGAGGTGTTCGCCGCCGCCGACGAGCACGGCATGGCGATGCTGCTCACCGGCACGCGGCACTTCCGCCACTGAGGCCCGGATGCCTCGCGCCACACGCGGCACCCATCTCGCGGCCCTCGCGGCCCTCGCGGCCCTCGCGGCAATGGCGGCGCTCGCGGCGCTGACCGCCGGCCCCGCCGCCGCGGCCCAGGCGCCGGCGGCGCCGGCCCTCTCGCCCTCCCGCTCCGCCACCTCCGCGGCTTCCGCCGCCGACCCCTGGGCCTGGCTGACGCGGGTGCGCCGCAGCCTGGTCGAGGCGGGCCCGACCACGGCTACCTTCACGCAGACCTACGTCCCGGCCGGCTTCACCTCCGGCGAGAAGGAGAGCGGCAGCCTCTCGCTGCACCTCCCCGACTGCCTGCGCTGGGACTACCAGGAGCCTTATCCGAAGGGCTTCCTGCTCTGCGGCGAGATGGTCCAGGCCTGGAACCCCGAGGACCACACCGGGCGCCGGTACCGCATCGACCGCAAGAACGAGCCGGGCCTCGACCTCCTGCTGCTCGGCGTCGACGACCTCAAGGCGCGCTACAACGCCGTCACCCGCTCCTCGCCGAACGGCCAGATCGAGATCGCGCTCTCGCCGAAGGGCAAGGCCGGGGAGCTGAGCGACGCCACGCTCGCCATCGACCCCGCCACGCTGCGCGTCGTCGAGGTCTCGTATCACGACCGCGAGGGCAATCTCACCCGCTTCCAGCTCGCCGGCTACCGCCCCCTCTCCCGGCCCGGCCAGTTCTCCGCTCCCCCGGGCATCCGGTGGGAAGAGCAGCCCTGAGCGTCTTTCCGTATAATGGCGCGCGGGCGGCGAGCCCGAGCAGGGGAGATCCGACCGCCATGGCAGCAGAGAATTCCTTCGACATCGAATCCACGGTCAACCTGCAAGAGGTCCGCAACGCGGTCCAGCAGGCCGACAAGGAGATCGCGACACGCTACGACCTGAAGAAGGCCGCCGCCGAGCTGAAGCTGGAGGGCGAGGAGGTGGTGCTGAGCGCCGCCGACGAGTTCTCGTTGAACCAGGCGCTCGAAGTGATCAAGACGAAGCTGGTGCGCCGCGGCGTCAACCTCAAGTCGCTGCGTTACGGCAAGCTCGAGCCGGCGAGCGGCGCGCGGGTGCGGCAGCGGATCACCTTGCAGCAGGGCATTCCGCAGGAGACCGCGAAGCGCCTGGTGGCCGAGATCAAGTCCAGGAAGCTGAAGGTCCAGGCGGCGATCCAGGGCGACACGGTCCGCGTCTCCGGCAAGAACCGCGACGACCTGCAGACGGTGATCGCGGTGCTCAAAGCGCTCGACCTCGACGTGCCGCTGAGCTTCACCAACTACCGCTCGCTCTGAGACCGCGACCCGGCGCCCCCCTGACCCCCGACTCCGACGTTCCATGAGCCCTCGCTCCCACCCCGTCATCGCAGCCTTCGCGTCCGTCGCGGCCAGCGCGGCCATCGCCATCGCAGCCCTGCCGGCGCTCCCGGCGCTCCCGGCGCTCCCGGCGATCACCGCGATCACTGCGATCACTGCGATCGTCACCGTCGGGGCCACGCCGGCCGCCGCGACGCCGTACAACGACAACGAGCGCGTCCAGTTCACCGGCGTCGTCAGCGACCCCGCCGGCAAGCCGGTCCCGGGAGCACAGGTGGTCGTCGAAGTGTCCCGCCGCTACCTCAGCCTGCGCCAGCTGCGCCGCGCCGAGAAGGACGTGCGGCGGGTCGGCGCCAGCACCAACGCCCAGGGCGAGTACAGCATCGAGTGGCCCTGGGACGGCTACTTCAATCATTTCCAGCTCCTCGCCGGCGTCAGCATGCGCCACGGCAAGGAGGAGCATCTCGAGGTCCTCGAGAGCGAGGACGTGACCGAGCGCGTCCTCGCGGGGAGCCCGGTCGTCTCGCCGATCGTGATCCACGATCGCGGCGTCGTCGATCGCCTCCGCGACTTCGTCGCCTCGGTCCGGAGCGAGGACCAGCGCCGGGTCTACGAGGAGATGGGCGTCCCGGACGACGTCAAGCGGGTGAGCTACGCCGGACGCCAGCAGGAGACCGAGGTCTCCTGGTGGTACTTCGAGGCCGGCAAGGTCTACCGTTTCCGCGACGGCCGGCTCGATCAGGTCGAACGCTTCGATCCCGTGCAGCGCTTCTGAGAGGTCTCTCGCGATGCTCGACCCCCGGGTGACCACCCCACCCCTCGTCGATTCCCAGGCCGGCGACCGCTCGCTCCAGGCCAGCCGCTTCCTCGACCTCGTCGCCCCGAAGCTGCTGGCGACCGAGGAGGTCTTCCGCCGCCACCTCGACTCCGACGTGCCGTTCATCCACCAGGCCGGCATCTACATCCGCCAGGGCGGCGGCAAGCGCATCCGCCCGGCGCTGCTGCTGCTGGCCGCCCGGCTGCTGGGCCACGACTCCGAGGAAGAGGTCACCTACGCCGCGGTCGTGGAGTTCATCCACAACGCCACGCTGATCCACGACGACATCATCGACCACGCCCACCTGCGCCGCGGCCAGCCCACCCTGAACCATCTCTGGGGCAACAACCTGACGGTCCTCCTCGGCGACTGGATCTACACCAAGGCGATGCAGATGGCGCTCTCCCACGGCCAGCTCGAGGTGGTGCAGCGCCTCTGCGCCGCGACGCTCAAGATGACCGAGGGCGAGCTCCTGGCGCTCGAGCGCCTGGGCGCCATCGACATCACGGTCGAGGAGTACTTCGAGATCATCGACCGCAAGACCGCCCACCTCTTCGCCGCCGCCTGCTCGATCCCCAGCCTCATCCCGCCGCAGCGGCCCGAGGCCGGCCAGGTCCTCGCCCATTACGGCCGGGCGCTCGGCACCTGCTTCCAGATCGTCGACGACCTGCTCGACTTCACCGCCCGCGAGAGCGAGCTCGGCAAGCCGGTGCTCTCCGACCTCAAGGAGGGCAAGCTGACGCTGCCGCTGATCCTGCTGCTGTCGCGGGTCGCGCCGGCCGAGCGCCGCCTCGTCCAGACCGTCCTCGACCAGCGGTGCTTCGAGCGCGTGGCGCCGCAGCAGATCCTCGAGCTGGTGGCGCGCGAGGGCACGCTCGCCGAGACGCTGGCGATGGCCGAGGCCTACGCGGCGCGGGCCCGCCAGGAGCTAGAGATCTTTCCGCCCGGCGACGCCCTGGAGGCGCTCGAGTTTGCGCCGGACTTCGTCCTCCACCGGCGTGCGTAGCCGCGGCGGCGCGAGGCCGAAGACGCCGTGCCCTGCCGGCGGCGCCTGCGGCGCCGCGACCTCGAGGCCGCCGCGCGCCGCCTCCCGCGGCTCGACCGCGTAGACCCGCGCCGCCAGCGGCCGCTCGAGACCGATCACCAGCGCATAGCGGAAGCTGCGCAGCCGCGCGTCCAGCCACAGGTGGGCACTGGACATCATGACCCCGGCGCCGCTCGGCCGCAGGCCGCTGCCGGCGGGCTCGGGCGGCGCATCGCCGGTCCACAGCAATGCCGTGCGCTGCCGGGCGGGTGGCGGCTGCTCGAGGTCGTCGTCCATCCCCGGCTCGAAGCCGGTCTCGAGCGCCAGGTAGCCGGTGACCTGCCGCCCCCAGTCGAAGAGCACCATCGTGCTGTCGCCCCGCACCCCGGTTGACGGCGGCGGCACGTAGGGCGCCGGGCTCGCCGCCGGCACCGGCCGCCGGTCGCCGGTCAGCTCCGCGAACAGCGGCCGCGGCCACGGCGGCACCACCCTGCCCCAGCGTCCGACCGGCGGACGCCCCCAGGTGACCGCCGCCTCGCCGGGGCCGGCGGCGCTCACCACCGCGGCGACCGCCGCGGGCTCGACCGGCAGCCAGCCGCGGACGAGGCCCAGGCGATGGCGCCGGAAGGTGCGCCAGCCGCCATCGGTGCCGAGCAGCGGGCGGCCGCTCGCCTCGTCCACCAGGCTGGCCAGGAAGCCGCCGCCACCGCCGGCGCTGCGCAGCTCGGCGAGCAGCCGGTTGCCGCCGATGCGCAGCAGCGGCCCGACCTCGTACTCGTCGAGGTGCGCTCCCGGCCGCCAGCTGCCGGCGCCGACGCGCTTGCCGTTGAGGTAGAGGACGTACTCCGGATCGCCGAGCGCCAGCAGGCGCGCACGCGGCGGCGGCGCGGCCAGCGCGAAGTCCCGCACCGCGTAGAAGGCCAGCGGCTGCGCCTGCCGGCGGTCGTGCGCGACCCAGATCCACTCCGCGCCGCCGGTCGTGCCGCCGAGCTGCGACGCCGCCCAGCGTTCGCCGCGGACGATCAGCGTCAGCCCCGAGACCGCCACGAAGGCCGCCGCCAGCGCTCCGATCCAGCGCCGCCGCATCTATTGTCCCTGGCCGGGAGTCAGGATCTCGCCGGTCACGTTCGACAGGCCGAGGGCGCGCCATCGCCCGGGCCCGCCGCCGGCGTCGCCGGCGCGCGAGATCAGCCGCACCCGGACCGGCCCGCGGGTTCCCCGCAGCGGCAGCTCGAAGGTGCGGGCGCCGCGCAGGCGGTTCCAGAAGCTCGGCCGCCAGCCGAAGCGGCGGATGGGCGTGCCGTCGGGGCGCTCGACGCTGAGCTCGAAGCGCTGCCCCGGCCGGGCGTCCGCCGGCGGCACGAAGGTGCCGGCCAGCGCCTCCTGGCCCGCGAGCTGGCAGCGCAGGTAGACGAGGCAGTTGCCCGCCATCACGACGTCGGCGCCGTCCACCCGGGCGCCGCCCGCCGGCAGCGCCGGCGCCAGCCCGGCGCCGAGGAGCGCGGGCACGCCAGGCAGCCCCTGTGGAGGGGCCTGCCCGAACACCAGGTCGAGCGGCACCTGCCCCACCGGCAGGTCTTCCGGCAGCCGTACGCGCAACGGCAGGGCGGCCGCGTGAAGCGTGACCTGTGCCAGCTCGCGGTCGCCGGTCCGCACGCTCATCCGCCCGCCCTCCGGCAACCCCTCGCGCGCGAAGTCGAGGGTGAGGGTGCGCGGTTCCTCCTCGCCGAGGTTGACGGCCAGCAGGCGCCCGGACCCCGAGGCCGGCACGAGCGCCTCACGGCCGCTCAGCCGGCGCACCTGCCAGCCGGCGTCGAAGCGGTTGCCGGCCGCCGACGGCGGCGGCGCGAAGCGGTCGCTCTCGACCAGGACCTCGACAGGGGCGGTGGGGGCGGCGGGGCGCGCGGCGAGCAGCGGCACGGCCGGGCGCGGGCCGCTGCAACCGGCAGCGCCCAGGCTGTAGCTCACCAGCAGCCAGAGCGCCAGGTATACCAGGACGGGGACGAGGGCGAGGGGGAGGAAGCGGCGCCGCGCCCGCCATGGCCCCACCCGCACGCTGCCGCGCCCCGGACCGAGGGAACGGCCCTCCCCGCGCCGCGGCCGGTCGCCCGCGGCCGAGACGGTGGGGATCTTCGAGGTCAGGTGCGGTGGGCGCGGATCCATGTCACGGGCATGTCTGCCGCCGGCCCCGGCGGCCAGCGCCGAATGGTACCACCAGCGTTCCGCAGAGATGCGCGGCTGTGGGCCACAGGCCACAGAGACTCTCGGAGCCTCGCGCGGCGCCTGCGGGGAATCTTCGGCAGGCGCCCGCGGGGAGCTGCCGGTACCTCGCTCAGGCCGGCGACGCCGGAACCCACCGGGCTCCCGCCGCGTACTCCCTTGCATGTTCATGGTGTGGCGGGCCTCGCGCTAGTGGCCTGGGCGCCCCGGCGCCCCGGTTCTCCACTTGACGACGGCTGTAGTCAGGAGTACGATACCGCTTGACTACAGCTGTCGTCAGACGGGCGGCAGCGGGACGGCAGGACACCAGGAGGTCATCGTGACGGCCAAGTCGATCGGCGATCAGGAGCTTGCCCTGCTGCGCTTCGTCGCGGAGCAGGGGCCGGTGACGGTGGCGCAGGCGGTGGAGGGATTCGGCGCGGAGCGGGGCCTGGCGCGGTCGACGGTGCTGACGATGATGGATCGCCTGCGCGCCAAGGGCCACCTCGAGCGGCGGCGGGTCGGCGGCGTCTTCCAGTATTCCTCGCCGAGGTCCTCGGGGGAGCTGCTGCGCGGAGCGGTGCACAGCTTCGTCGAGAAGACCCTGGACGGGTCGCTCTCCCCCTTCGTGAGCTACCTCGTCGAGTCTGCCGAGGTGAGCGACCAGGAGCTGGCCGAGCTCGAGCGGCTGATTGCCAAGCTGCACTCGCAGCGCCAGGAGCCCTGACCATGGACACGCCGCTGCCGGCAGCGCTCCACCTCGCGACCGCGTCCCACGTGCCGGCTTTCCTGGCGCCCCAGGGATCCGCAGCCCTCTGGCCCTTATCGACCGCGGTCTCCGCCTCGGGCTTCCTGGCGCCGCGGGCGGCCGCGCCCTTCGCGGCCGCCCCGGCGCTGCTGCGCCAGCTCGCGCAAGCGAGCCTGATGGGAACGCTCTTCGTGCTCGCGGTCTGGCTGCTCTGCCGCCTGGCGCCGCGCCTGCCCGCCGGCCTGCGCTGCGCCCTCTGGTGGCTCGCCTGCCTCAAGCTGCTGCTGGGCCTGGCGTGGCCGTCGCCGCTCGCGCTGCCGCTGCTGCCCCCCGCGGCCGCCGCGGTCGCCGGCTGGCTCGCACCGCCGGCAGCGCCGGGGCAGGCCACCGCGCCTGGACCCGCGACAGGTTTCCCGGGCGGCGTCTCGGCGCCGGCCGGCGCCGCCCGCGCCACGCGCCCCGCGGACGCCGTTCCAGCTGCGGCAGCCGTCCCGGCCGCGGTCCTCGCTCCCGGCACGTCGACGGCGGCCGCGCCTCCCGCCGCCGGGCGCCCCTCCGGCCTGGCCCTCGCGGCGGCCGGCCCGCGGCCCGCGGCGCCCGTGCCACCCGCGGCGCCCGCGGCGCCCTGGTGGGCTTTGGGCCTCCTCGGTCTCTGGGTTGCCGGCGTGCTGCGCCATGCCGCCGGGGCGGCGTGCGAGCTGCGGCGCGTGCGCGGCTTCCTGGCGCACTCGGCGCCGGTGCGCGACGCGGCGGTCCTGCGGCTCGCCGCGGATCTCGGCAGCGCCCTGGGCCTGGCGCCGGTCGAGCTGCGTGCCGCCCCGGGCTCGGCCGACCTGACGGCGCCGCTCACCGCCGGCGCGCTGCGTCCGGTGGTGGTGCTGCCGGCCGGCGGGCTCGAGCGCCTGTCTCGCCAGGAGCTGGCGATGACCCTGGCGCACGAGCTGGTGCACGTCCGCCGCCGAGACCTGCTCTGGGGATGGATCCCCGCGGCCGCCGCGCGGCTCTTCTTCTTCCTGCCGCCGGCGGCGCTGGCGGCGCGCGAGTACGGCCTCGCCCGCGAGGCGGCCTGCGACGCCGCCGTGCTGCGGCTGCTCGGCGCGACGCCGGCCAGCTACGGGCGCCTGCTCCTGCGCCTCGGCGTCCGCTCCCCGATCGGCCGCCCACGGTCCACGCGCCTCGCGGGCCTCGCGGCAGCCTCCGCCAGCGCCGCCACCGTCGGCGGCGCCGCCGCTTCCTTGCAACAGCTCAAGAGGAGACTCGAGATGCTTCAGCACCACCAGCCAGCTGTCCCGCCCCGCCCGGCACGCCTGCGCCGCGCGGGCCTCTCCCTGCTCGCTCTTCTCGCCGCGGCCGCCCTGGTGCCGCTGCGCATCGTCACCGCCGTCGCGACCACCACCCCGGCCGTCGCCGCCACTCCGGTCGCCGCAGTCACTCCGGCCGTCGCCGCCACCCCCGCCGTCGCCGTAACCCCTGCCGTCGCCGCCACTCCGGCCGTTGCAGCCACCCCAGCTGCCGCCGTAACCCCTGCCGTCGCCGCCACTCCGGCCGTTGTAGCCACCCCAGCCGCCGCAGCCACACCAACCGTCGCCGCCACTCCGGCCGCCGCCGCCCCTGCCGTGGCCCCCGCGACCCAGCTTGCTTCCCTCGGACGCCAGGACCCTGTCGTCAAGGGCGGCCCGGCCGATCCCGACGCTGCGGACGCTGCGGAGGCCGCGGATGCCGGGGACGATCCGGCCGGCGCCGAGGCGGCGGAGCGGTCGGCGGACCGGTCCGAGAGTCGCCATGGCGACTCCTATGTCCTCCTGCACGGCAAGTCCGACGTCACCATGAGCGGCGACACGGCCAGCATCGAGCGCACCCGCAAGCTGCAGCAGGAGGCCGGCGGCGGCGATCTGCTCTGGGTGCGCCAAGGCGGCAAAGAGTACGTGATCCGCGACGCCGCGACGCTGCACGAGGTCCGCGAGATCTTCCGGCCGCAGCGGGAGCTGGGCGCCAAGCAAGGGGAGCTGGGCGCGCAGCAGGGTGAGCTCGGCGCCCGGCAGGGCGAGCTCGGCAGCCGCCAGGGAGACCTCGGCGCCCAGCAGGGCAAGCTCGGCGCCGAGCAGGGGCGCCTCGCCGCGGAGCAGGCGAAGCTCGCCGTCGAAGACGACGACGACGACAAGAGCGGGTCGGGCGCCCGCGAGGCGCGACGCGACGAGCAGGAGCAGCGGCAGCAGAAGCTCGCCGCCGAGATGCGCCGGCTCGGCGAGCAGCAGCGCGAGATG
Organism: Thermoanaerobaculia bacterium; assembly: GCA_036521795.1. GTDB lineage: Bacteria > Acidobacteriota > Thermoanaerobaculia > Multivoradales > UBA5704 > JASLEW01. The sequence continues at coordinate 9,315 of DATDGZ010000124.1, forward strand.
GGCCGCCAGCAGCGCGAGCTGGGAGAGCCGCAGCGCGAGCTTGGCGAGCAGCAGCGCCGCCTGGGCGAGCGGCAGCGCGAGATGGGCCGCCAGCAGCGGGCCGCCGCGCGCGAGGCCAAGGCCAAGCTCCACGCCCTCCTCGACCGCGCCGTCGCCGGCGGCATCGCCCAGGAAGTGAAGTAGGAGCGACCGCCCCGGGGCGAGGCCGCCGTCCCCCGCGCCCCGGGACGTCCCCTGCCAGTTCCAGCCGGCCGCCAGGCTCCGGCCCGGACCTCCCCCGCACCGCCAAGCCTGCCCGCCGCGCTGCCGCCGCTCGACGCGCGGCTTGCCGGGCGCGGCGCCTGGCGCTACCCGAAGACAGCTTCGCCTGCCGCCCCCGCCGCGCCCGCGAAACGAAGCTGGCTTCTCTCCGCAGCCTTGTTTTGCAAGGCTTTTCGCCTGGCACGGCCCTTGCCCTTCGCCCTCTCCAACGCAGGCTTCCGAACCGCGGCCGCTACGGCCGGAAGGAGAGAGCGATGGACGGATGGAACGAGGGATCTTTCGAGAACGAATACTCGCCCGAGTTAGAGGCCGGAGAGCTGGAAGGCGGCTACGGTTACGGCTTCGGCGCACCGCACGGCGCCGGTCCCGGCCGGCCGTTCACCGAGGAGCAGGAGCTCGACCTGGCCACGGAGCTGCTGACCATCTCGCACGACCAGGAGCTGGAGCAGTTCCTCGGCGACATCTTCAAGAAGGTCAGCCAGGTGGCCGGCAAGGTGATTCATTCTCCCATCGGCCAGGCCCTGGGTCCCATGCTGAAGAAGGTGGCGAAGACGGCGCTGCCGATGGTCGGCGGCGCGCTGGGCACTTTCGTCGGCGGGCCTGTCGGGACCGCGCTCGGCAGCAAGCTCGGCAGCGCCGCCAGCAACCTCCTCGGCCTGGAGCTCGAAGGGCTGAGCCCTGAAGACAAGGAGCTCGAAGTGGCGCAGCGTGTCGTCCGGCTGGCGGCGGACGCGGCGCAGCAAGCCGCGCAGGCCCCTCCCGGCGCGCCCGCCCAGCAGGTGGCCCGGGCCGCCTTCGCCGCCGCTGCCGCGCGTCACGCTCCCGGCCTGCTGCGCAACGGCGCCGGCTCGGCGCCCGGGACCCATGCCGGACCCTACGGCGGTGCCGCGGGCCATCCCGGCCGCGTGCAGCAGGGACGCTGGGTCCGGCGCGGCAACAAGATCGTCGTTCTCGGCTTGTGAGACGCCCCCTGGCGCGAACCCCGACCAAGAGAGGAGACGACGATGCACGATCTCGATCGCACCCTGCAGACCCTGGAGCCGGAAGCCGAATACGGCACCGGCGAGTACGAGCTGTCTCCCGAGATCTTCGGCGGCCCGGGGAGCCTCTACGGCAGTAGGCCCCTGTCCGAAGAGGCCGAGACGGCGCTGGCCGCCGAGCTGCTCGCCGTGACCAACGAAGCGGAGCTCGAGCAGTTCATGGAGGAATTCGCATCTGGCAACAAACCTCATACCCACCGGCGCCCGCACCATGGCCATGGCCGGCGCCGCCTGCGCCGGCACTTCAGGCGGTACCTGAAGCGCCGGGACGATGACGCGATCCAACCCGTCCCGATCGCCGCAGCGGTCGTTGCCGAGCCGGACGAGCCGACCGACGACGATCAAGAGCTCGAGAGCGCCCGGCGCTGTGTGCGCCTCGCCTCGGCGGTGGCGAAGAAGGCGGCCGAGAACCCGGCGGCGGGCCCGCCGGCAGCCGATCCAGCGGCGGCGGCGCACGGTCAGGCGCCCGGCGCATCGCCGGCCGGCGGCGCCGGCGCGGCCCACTCTCCGGCAGGCCCGTACGGCGCTCCGGCCCAGTCCGCCCAGCCGCAGGCGGGGCGCTGGGTGCGCCAGGGCCGGAATCTCATCCTGCTCGGAATCTAGCTCGGGACCTACGCCAATGGCACTGTCCCCTTACGTCGCCGAAGGCTTGGCCCTGGAGGCCCGCGCCCTCCTGACGCGGCTTGCCCGGGTGCGGCCCTTCGCCGTGATCATGCCGATGGTGGCGGCGGCCAGCGCCGCCCCGGAAGCCGTCCTGGCGGTGGAGCACTACCTGATCCATGGGCGGCGGGAGCTACAGGCGCGGGTGCGCGGCTACATCCGCTGGCTGCAGGACACCGAAGGGCGGGGATCGACCGCCGCCGAGGCGCAGCGCCGCTTCGCCTTCCTGAAGCTGCGCTTCGAGGCGGTCCTCGCGCAGTTCCACATCTTCTCGGATGCGCTAACACAACGCGCCGAGGTCGACAACGGCGTCTGGCTCGCCGGCCTCGACGTCGCGGCGGCGGAGGCGCTCGAACTGCCCGGCCGCTACTTCGCGGCGCCGCCGGTCATCACCTACCTGGACCGCAGCCACGGCGCCGCCATCCGCCGTGCCCGCACCCGGCTGCCCGGCGGCGGCACGACGCCGGTGGCGATCCTCCGGCTGCCGCGCGAGCGCATGGTGGGGAGCGGCATCGCCTCGTCGCTGGTCCACGAGGTGGGCCACCAGGGGGCGGCGCTGATCGGGCTGGTCGAATCGCTGCGGCTCACCTTGCAGGCGCGCGGACGCTGGGCGCGCGACGAGGAGCGGTTCGCCTGGCGGCTCTGGGAGCGGTGGATCTCGGAGATCGTCGCCGACGTCTGGGCGGTGGCGAAGCTCGGCATCGCCGCCACCCTGGGCCTGATCCAGGTGGTCAGCCTGCCGCGCGCTTTCGTCTTCCGCATCCAGGCCGACGATCCCCATCCCTTCCCCTGGGTGCGGGTCAAGCTGTCGGCGGCCGTGGGGAGCCTCCTCTACCCCGATCCGCAATGGCAGCTCGTCGAGAGCCTCTGGGAATCCTTCTACCCCCGGGCGGAGCTGGACCGCGGCCGGCTGCGCGCCATCGCCGCCCTCGAGGCGACGCTGCCGGAGCTGGTGCGGCTCCTGGTCCATCACCGGCCCCAGGCGCTGCGGGGCGCGGCGTTGCACCAGGTCTTCCCGATCGCCGCACGCCAGCCCCGGCGCCTGCGCTCCCTCTTCACGGCCTGGCGCCGCGAGCCGGAGCAACTGCACCGGGCGGCGCCGACCCTGGTCTTCGCCGTGCTCGGCCAGGCCAGGCAGGACCGCAAGCTGACCCCCGAGCAGGAGAGCGAGTTGGTGGCGGAGCTGCTGCGGCACTGGGCCCTCCGCCGGGCGCTGGGGGACCTCCACACCGCGGCGCAGACGCCCAGGGCGCTCGCCGCCTGAACCGGCCTCGACCTAAAGGAGATCGACCATGGCCAGATACAAGAAGATTGGACCGGACCGCCCGGAAGGCCCCTTGGATCCGGTCGGCCCAGACCCAGACCAGGACGACGCGATCGGTTCCGGCGAGCCCCAGGCCTCGTCGCTGGGAGAGCCGGCAGGCGGGAGGCCGCCGAACGAAGCCGCGGCGGAGCTGTCCGCAGCCTACCGGGTCCCGCCGCAGCAGGTGACCGGCGACATGCGCGTCACCTTGCGCCAACCCGACCTCGAGAGCACCACCGACCAGGCGCTCTGGGTGGCGATCCGCGACCGCACCCGGGTCATCGGCTTCGAAGGCTACAGCCGCTTCATCGACCGCGTGCTGTGCGACGACGAGGCCAGCGACGACGAGAAGGCGCACCTGCGCCCCCGTGCCGAGCCGGCGCGCCTGGCGTTCGGCGGCGACGCCTACCAGCTCCTCAAGGTGGCGACCGAGGCATTCCTGGTCCTCAACTGCGGCATCATGATCGACCGGGAGCACTACCGGGCGAGCGAGCAGGCGGAACGGCTCAACGCGCACGACGACTACGACGAGATCGCGCACAAGCTGGCCGAATACCTGAGCGGCGGCCTGCCGTACATCCGCACGGTCCTGCGCGGCCTGGGCGTGGAGCAACCGGAGCGCCACCTCGGCTCGCCGTTCTGCAACACGCTGCTCTCCGGCAGGCCCTTCGATCCGTGCATGCTGGAGTTGATCTGGTCGTACTGGCACGAGGAGGGAATGCTCGTCCAGGCGATGAACACGGTCTCGCTGCGCTTCCAGAACAAGCTCGCCGGCGAACACCACGCGCTGGGCCAGCTCGAGCTCAGCCCGCTGCGGCCGCTGTCGAACCTGCTGTGGGGCTACATCCAGGACGAGCCGTTCCGGCTGAGCGTGGCGCGCCGCGCCTACGAGTACAGCCACCACTACGGGCTCAGCCTGCTCGGCAAGGCGGTCCCCCGTCTGCGCCCGGCCGACGACCGGTCGAAGTTCCTGGAAGCGTTTCACAGCCTGCTGCGGCAGGTGGCGGTCTTCTACAAGGAGGACGCCGACACGACGGTGATCGCCGACGGGTTCCCGCTGTTGAACAGCCTGCAGGAGGTGCACCTGCTGCTCGCCGAGGGGGCCCAGAACCAGTTCCGCGACCTGCCCTGGACCGCCCGCGTGGAGATGCTGATCCAGAAGTGGCTGCTGTCGCGCCGCGAGATCCAGGAATTCCTGCGCGGCCGGGCGATGGTGCCCTACAAGGAGCCGTGGATGGGGCCCGTCGACTCGCTGCGGCGGCTGAGCGGGTGGGGAGACACGCCGGTCACCTACTTCCGCGACCTCGGCGTCTACGGCGAGCAGATCCTGCTCTCCATCCGCTACGGCAACTGGATGGAGGTCAACGAGCAGGACCGGCCGAAGAACTGGGCGCGCTACTTCCAGCCGGAGATCCAGGGCTACCTGCACGCCTACCGCGCGGCGACCGGCGTCGACCTGGGCGTGCGCCCGGGCGACCAGGAGAGGGTCGACACGACGCCGCCGTCGATCCTGCTCGAGCGGCGGCTGGCGCGGCAGAGGGCGCGATGAGGGAGAGCGACGGTGCCCGGCTTCACCTCGGCGCTCTACCTCGGCCTGGGTCACGCGCACGCGGCACTGCGGCCCTGGCAGAAGCTGACGTCGGGCATGCCGGCGGCGCTCGCGCCTCCCGAGGGGGCGCGGGCGGTGGCCGGCGCGCTGGCCGGCCTGGCAGGGCTGGAAGCCGCGGTGCTGGGAACGTCCACCCTGCATCTGTTCTGGGACCTCTTCGGCCAGGTCCGGCGCTGGCCGGTGCGGATCCTGGCCGACGCGAGCCTCTACCCGGTGGGGCGCTGGGGGATCGAGCGGGCGGCGGCGGCGGGAGTCGAGGTCGAGACCTTCCCCCACCAGGACGCCGTGGCGCTGGCGCGGCAGCTGGCGCGGGGAGACGGGTGGCCGCAGCGCCGGGCGCCGGTGGTGGTGACCGACGGCCTCTGCATGGACTGCGGCCGGGTGGCGCCGCTCGGCCGCTATCTCCCGCTCGTCGAGGCGCGGGGCGGCTGGCTGGTGCTGGACGACTCACAGGCGCTAGGGCTGCTCGGCAGCGGCCCGGGGCCGGGACGGCCTTATGGGTGCGGCGGCAGCGGCTCGCCGGCGTTCCTGGGGATCGCGTCGCCGCGGCTGCTGACCCTCTCGTCGCTTGCCAAGAGCTTCGGCGCGCCGCTCGCCATGCTGGGCGGCCCGCGGGAGGCGGTGCGCCGCTTCGCGCGCCAGAGCGAGACGCGGGTCTACTCGAGCCCGCCCGCGGTGGCGGCGCGACCC
>DATDGZ010000125.1:0-19682 GCA_036521795.1 Thermoanaerobaculia bacterium
GCGAAGCCGCCGCCGCCGCCGCCGTGCTGCACGACCACGAAACGGCGGGCGGCCGGCGGGCCGGCGGCGGCCCGTGCGGCGGTCACGAACAGCGCGAGGTGACCTGGCACGCGCTCGTCGAGCTGGGCAGGAAGGCAGAGGAGGACGCCGGGCGCTGCGCTGCGCATCGCCGGCCCGGACACCGGCCCGGACTCCGGCCCGGCAGCGGCCAGCGCGGCGGCGATGGCGGGCGCCAGCGGGTGTCGGCCAGGCGCGATCACCCGCCAGCCTCCTGCTCGGTGCGAAGGGACGGCCTCGCGTGCCGTCGCCGAGTCGCCACTCCGGGTCGCAGGAGCTGCCCTGCCGGCTTGGTGTGCAGTGATCTGTGAGTCGCCGGGGACTGCTGCGGCCGGCGAGGCGCCAAGCTGCTGCGCCGCAGCCGGCAGGCCGGGTCCCGCCGCCGGCCGAGTCGGCGGCAGCGGGCGCTCCACCAGGTCGACGGTGAACGGGCGCACCCATGAGTCGATCCCAGCCACGCCGGCGGGATCTTCCGGATCGCCGCCGATGCCTGCTCCCGAGGTGCCGGCCCCGCCGCCCGCGAGGTCCGGGCTGGCTCGCTCGGCGAGCGCCGCCGCCACCTCGGCGACGGTGGCGAGGGCGTAGTCGGTGGGGGAGGCAGGAGGACCGAGACCCAGCTGGCGGCTGGCCTCGACCACCAGCTGGCCGACGGTGATCGAGTTGAGATGCAGATCCGAGAGCAGCCGGCTGTCGTCACGCACCGCCGACGGCGGCAGCTCGGCACGCGCCGCCACCAGGCCGCGCAGCAGCTCGATCGGGATCGGCGGCGCCGCGGCACCGGCACCGGCGGCGACCGGCGGCTGCGTCCGCCCTGCAGACGCGAGCGCATCGGGCCGTTGGCCGGACGCGAGTGCATCGGCCCGTGCGGCGGACGCGAGCGCATCGGCCCGTGCGGCGGACGCGAGCGGGTCGGAGGACTCCGTGGACGACAGCAGCGCCGCCCGTTCGGCGGCAGGGCGCGGGTCGGGCGCTGCCGTGGACGCGAGCAGCGCTGCCCGTTCGACGGCAGGGCGCGGGTCGGACGCTGCCATGGACGCGAGCAGCGCTGCCCGTTCGGCGGCGTGGAGCGGGTCGGCTGCTGCGGCGGACGGCGCGGCATCAGGCCGCATCGCCGATCCGGATGGAGCCGGCTGCGTCACCGCTCCGGATTCAGCCGGCTGCGTTGCCGCTCCGGATTCCGCCGGCTGCACCGCCGCTCCGGCTGCAGCCCGCGCCTGCACCGGCGCGCTCTCGCATGGATTGGCGAGGAACCGCAGGGGCGCGTCGAGGTCGAAGGGCCGGTGGAAGCGGCCCTCGAACAGCACGTCGACGTCGAGCGGCACCCCGGCGGCGAACAGCGCGGCGGCGGCGCTCCACGGCCCCGCCAGGGAGGGGCTGCCGGCGTCGAGCGCCAGGACCGGCTCGTCCAGCGCCTCCGCGGCCAGCTCGGCGAGAGTGCGGCCCGGTCCAACCTCGATCCACAGGTCGGCGAGCGGCCGCGCCGCGGCCAGCGCCGCGGTGAAGCGCACCGGCGCGGTGACCTGCGCGAGCAGCAGGCTGCGCAGGTCGGCGTCCGGCGCCAGCAGCGCGCCGCTGACCGTCGAGGCGACCGGGCGGCGCAACGGCGCCCAGCCGACCGTCGCCAGGGCGCGGTCGAGATCGGCCGCCGCCGCCGCCACCCGCGGCGAGTGGAAAGCGCGCGTCACCTTGAGCCGGCTCGCGGTCAGGCCGCGCGCCGCCGCGCGCTCGACGACGGCAGCCACCGCCGCGGGTGCGCCGGTGACCACGGTGCGCGCCGCGCCGTTGTAGGCGGCGATGCTCACCTCGCCCTCGGCGAACCCATCGAGAAGCTCGGCCACCACGGCCGGCGGAGCGCCGAGGCTGGCCATCGCGCCCGGCTCCCCTCGCTCGGCCATCGCCCGGCCACGCGCGGCCGCCAACCGCAGGGCGGCCGCCGCCGTGCAGGCGCCGGCCCAGCAGAGGGCGGAGATCTCGCCCAGGCTGTGTCCGACCGCGATGCCGGCGTGCACCGCCAGGCGATCGAGCAGCCACGCGCCCGCCAGGCTGTGAGCGACGATCGCCGGCTGCGCCACCGCGGTGTCGAGGCCTCGATCCGCCGCGCCGCCTCCCGCCGTGCCCGGCTGGCCGGCGGCACCTGCCTCGGCAGCCTCGCCGGCAGCTCCTGCCTCGACCGCCTGGCCGGCGGCGCCCGGTGCGGCTGCATCGCCGGCGGCGCCTGCCGCGGCTGACTTGTCCGCGGCGATCCCTGCAACACTTTCCGCCGCCAGCCCATAGACCTCGTCCAGCTCCGCGAAACGTCGCGCGAGGGCGGCCCCACGGCCCATCGCACCGTTCGCCTCCGCGTATGCCGGGGAGCCCTGGCCGGTGAAGAGCAGTCCGACGCGGGGCGGCGTCGCGCCGGGCGCGGCGACGCCCAGGAACACGCCCTGCCGCGGGTCGAGGCGGCGGGTCACCCCTCGCTCGAGCCATCCCAGCAGCAGGGCCGTGCGGTCGGCCAGCTCCTGCGGCGTCGCGGCGACGATCGCCGCCCGCCAACCGCCGTCCGAGCCTTCGCCGCGAGAGCCGTCGCCGCGAGAGCCGTCGCCGCCTGAGCCTTCGCCGCCGCCACGTCCTCCTCCGCCCCGGGCGTCGCGCCAGCGGCGGTGGAGAGCGGCGGCCACGTCGCCGAGCTCGGCCCGCGACAGGCGCGGCGCCAGCTCCGCAAGCTGCCGCGCGGCGGCGGCGAGCGCCGCCGCATCGGCGCCCGCGAGCAGCGCCAGCTCGACGTCCTGGGGCGGTGCGGCGAGGCGCCGCTCGCGCGCCGACAGGCCCGGCCGCCGCGCCTCCGCGGGCCCCTCCACGACGACGTGGGCGTTGACGCCGCCGAAGCCCATGGCGCTCACCCCGGCGCGCAGCGGCCGCCCGGCAGGCCACGGCTCGGCCGCCGCCAGCACGCGCAGCACCGGGCCGGCGCCGGCCAGCGCCGCGTGCGGCTGCTCGCAACCGGTGGCCGGCGGCAGGACCTGGCTCTCCACCGCCAGGGTCGCCTTGAGCAGGCCGGCGATGCCGGCCGCGGCCTTGGTGTGGCCGATGTTGGCCTTGATCGAGCCGATCGCGGCCGCTGGCGGCGAGGGCGGCGGCGCCGCGCGCAGCGACCCTGCCAGGGCGGCCATCTCGGCGGCGTCGCCCACCGTCGTGCCGGTGCCGTGACCCTCGAAGCAGGGCACCGAGCCGATGTCGAAGCCCGCCCGGCGGTAGGCGCGAGCGATAGCCAGGCGCTGGCCCGCCGCCTCGGGGCGGCTGAGGCCGCCATGACCGTCCGAGGAGATCCCCCAGCCGCGGATCACGCCGTGGATGCGTTTGCCCCAGGCGAGCGCCTGCCGTTCGCGCATCAGGGCCACGAAGCCGCAGCCTTCGCCGGGGAGGAAGCCGGCCGAGCGCGCATCGAAGACCCGCATGTCGCCGGCGGCCAGGGCGCCGGCGCGGGCGAAGCCGATCAGCTCGAAGGGGTCGAGGCTGAGGTCGACGCCGCCGGCCAGCGCCACGTCGAGGTCGCCGGCGGCGAGAGCGCTGCACGCCTGGGCCACGGCGAGCAGCGATGAGGCGCAGGCGCCGTCGATGGTGTAGCCGCCGCCGTGCAGGTCGAAGTAATTGCAGATGCGGCCGGCGATGGTGTTCGACAGGCCGCCGGCCAGGCTCTCCTCGGTAGGGGCCGGGAACGGCGCCTTGTAGCTCGGCTCGAGGCGCGCCAGGAAGTCCCCGGCGCGGACCGCCGTCCAGCCCTCGGCGGCAAGGGCGGCGGCGAGCACCCGCCGCACGTACGGCCAGCGCATCCGCATCAGCTGGGCGCGGGAGAACTCGCCGGTCAGCGTGTTGCCGACCAGCACCCCGGTCGCGTCGCGCGGCAGCCCGGCGCCGTCCTCGAAGCCGGCGTCGGCCAGCGTCGCCGCGGCCACCTCGAGCGCCAGCCAATGGGTGAGGTCGGTGACGCGGAAGGTGGCCCCCGCCACGCGGAAGCGCAGGCGATCGAACTCCCAGCCGGCGAGCACCGCCGCCTCCCGGAGATAGATGCTGTCGGGATCGGCGGCCGCAGCGGCCGCGGCGGCCTCAGCCAGGCCGCCGGCCGGCGGCGGCGACAGCGACGGCGCGAGTGCCCGCGGCGCCGCCGTTTCCTGCCGGTAGTCGTCGAGCCGCAGGCGCTCGTCGGGAAGGCGGCGGAACGCCTGCCGCCGCGCCAGCACGTTCTCCCACAGCTCGTCGGGCGATTGGGCGTCCGGGAATCGGCATCCCATGCCGACGATCGCGATGCCTTCGTTCATTGGCCGGCCGCGATCCCCGCCACCCGCTGTGCCGTCGCCGGCTGGTGGATCGACGCCGGCTGATGAATTGCCGCCGCCGGCTGGTGGATTGCAGCCGCCGGTTCGTGAGCCGGCGGGTGCATGGCCGTCGCCGGCTGCGGCCTCGCCGCCGCGAGCTCCTGCCGCGCCACCGCCAGCCGGCGCCAGGCCGCAGCCCACAGCAGCGCGCCCCGCCCCATCGCCACCACGGTCAGCGCGAAGAAAGGCGTGAACACCACGTGCGCCGCGAGCAGCACGCCGTAGGTCGCCGCCACCGCCGCGCCGAAGCCGACCTGGCGCCACGCCGGCACCGGGGTCGTCGCCGGGTCGGTCACCATGTAGAAGGTGAAGAGCAGGAGCGCCACCCCGGTCAGCGGCATCATCGACGCGAGCGGCAGGTTGCCGAACAGCTCCCACCGCACCAGCGCCTGCAGCACGAACCCCCCCACCCAACCGGCGATGAGCGGCAGCTTGTGGGTGAAGCGGCCGTTGAGGAAGGAGCCGGCGCAGACCAGCACCGCCGGCAGCACCCAGGAGCCGACCGCGTTCAGCTTCTCGGTGAACATGTACGGCTGGGTGATGCCGACGTAGGAGAAGAGGAGCAGGGTGAGAGTGATGCCGAAGTTCGACGGGTTGAGGAAGTGGCGGCTGCCAGGTCCCTTGCCTGCCGCCAGCGCTGCCGCCGGTGCCGGCGCCGGCACGCGGAAGATGTACTTCGAGCCGATCGCCACCACCGCCGCGAAAGCGATCGGCGCCAGCCGCTCGCCGGTGTAGAGCAGCATCGAGACCGCCAGGCCGGTGATGTGCGCCGAGAGCAGGAAGTCGACGGCGCCGACCGGCCCGCCGGCCAGGAAGCGCGGGCGCCGCCCCTGCTGCCAGGCGGCGATCAGCTCGAGCGCGATCTCGGCCGCGTAGGCGGCGCCGATGCCCACGAGGGGCGCCGCCCAGGACTGCTCGAAGCCGAGCACCGTGTGGCCGAGCACGTTGAGCAGCGTGATGGCGAAGGCGAAGCGCCGCAGCGCCGGCAGCCGCAGGTCCTTGGGTTCCGTCATGGGCTAGGTCCCTTCCGCCGTCGCGGGCCTTGGCGCCGGCCGCGCCGCCGGCCGCAGCGGCGGCCGCGACGAGTGGCCGTCCATCGCGGCCGTCCCGGCGGCGTCGTCGTCGTCGAGCATGATCCGGTGCCAGCCGGGGGTGAGCCACAGGGTGCGGTCGCGCAGGCTGCCGCCGGCGTCGCGCCAGCGCAGGTCGACGCGCATCGGGGTGCCGGCGGCGAGCCGCCCGAGGCCGAAGTGCAGGGTCGGGGCGCGCTTGCCGGAGTGGCCGCTGCCGCCGTCCACCTGCCCGGCCAGCCGGCGGCCGTCGGGAAGATGGACGGTGGCGGCGGCGCCCACCGCCGGCCTGCCGAGACGGGCACCCGGGCCGTCCAGCCCGGTGGTCACCGGCAGCCGCAGATCGAGGCCGAGGAAGGTGCCCACCCCCGGGCTCAGGTTGTGGAAGAGGAAGGAGTCGCCCCACTGGTTGGCGACCACGAAGTCGAGGCGGCCGTCGCCGTCGACGTCGCCGATCGCGATGCCGCGGCTGATCTGGGCGTCGCCGAGCCCGAGCTCGGAGGCGACGTCGAAGTAGCGGCCGGAGGCGGCGCGCACGAAGAAGGGGTCGTGGACGTGCCCCGAGAGGTCGTCGCCGGGGCGGAAGTGCGGCCAGAAGCCGGGCAGGTGGAGCAGGTCGTCGTTGCCCATCGCCAGCTCCTGCAGCTCCGGCCAGCGGTCGACGCGGCCGCGCAGGAAGCCGCTCGCCTGGATCGCCTCCGGCACCCCGTCGTTGTCGAAGTCGGCCAGGCGGGCGTCCCACGACCAGGCGCTGCGCGCCAGGCCCAGCGGCTCGCTGCGGTCGACGTAGGGCGCGATGCCGCGGCGCATGAGCTCGGGGTGGCCGGTGCTCACCCAGACGAAGTGGTTCTCTTCGAGCGCGTAGTCCTGCGCGATGTTGCTGACGTAGATGTCGAGCAGGCCGTCGCCGTTGATGTCGGCGAAGTCGACCCCCATCCCCTTGAAGGAATCGTGTCCGAGCACCTTCGACTGGGGGGTGGTGAGCGTGCGCCGGCCGTAGATCGGCACGAGCAGCGGGTGCCCCGGCGTCGAGCGGTTGTGCAGCAGGCGGTCGTTGCCGAAGTCGTTGGCGAAGTAGATCTCGGGCAGCCCGTCGCCGTCGAGGTCGGCGGCCCCGGCCGCCAGCGTCCAGGAGTGATCGGTCTGCGGATCGAACGCGCCCGGCACGTCGACGAACTCGGCCGTCGGGTGCGCCCCGGCGGTCGCCCGCCGCCAGAGAAGCAGGTGGTGGCGGCCGCCGTTCGGCGCGTGCGACATGCTCTTCTGCATCTCGACGTCGACCGCGGCATGGGCGTCGAGCAGGTGAGACGTCTCCTGGAAGTAGTTGCCGACGATGAGATCGAGATGGCCGTCGCCGTCGACGTCGGCGCTGGTCAGGGCGTTGGTGTACCAGGGCTCGGGGCCGCCCGGGAGCAGCTCGACCGGCGCGAAGGCGGCCGCGGAGAGGGTGGGCACGTCGGCGCGCCGCAGGAACAGCACCGGCGAGCGGCCCCAGTAGTAGACCAGCAGGTCGGCCAGGCCGTCCTCGTTGAAGTCGCCGGGCAGGCAGCCCATCGGCGCCATGGTCGCGGCGTCGTAGGGCAGCGGCTCCGGGTCGAGGGTGAACAGCGGGAAGCGGTCGCCGGTCCCCGGCGCCGGCGCCACCATCACCCGGTCGACGCGCGGATCGACCCAGCAGAGGTCGTTGGCCAGCCCGTCGCCGTCGAGATCGTACAGCGCCACCGCGGCGCCGACGCTCGAGATCCAACCCTGGATGTTGGCGACGCTGGGGTTGACCTGGCGGAAGGCGTGGCCGGGGCCGCCCGCGCCGCCGAGCGCCGCGGGCAGGCGCGGCAGGGCGGTGCGCTGGAAGGCGAAGCGCGCGGCGAGCGCCGTCCGCTCGGCGGGAGTCAACGCCGGCATCCGCGCGAAGCCGTAGAGGACCAGGATGAGGGCGAGAGCGGTCAGGCGCGCCGCGTGGCGGCGCCAGAAGCCTTGCTGTCGAGTCATGGAGTCGCTCCCTCGGAGGCGAAGCACTGCTGGATGCGCTGCCGCCAGAGCTCGAACAGCGGCACGCCGTCGGCGCCGGTGCCGGTGCCGGGTGCCGCGGCCGGGGCGCCGCATGGCGCCGAACGCGGGGCGTCGCCTGGCGCCGAACCCGGGAGGCCGCCTGGCGCCGAGCCCGGGGGGGCAAGCAGGCCGGGCGCCGCCTGCCAGTCGGCGCCGGCGGGCAGGGAGCGGTCGGTCACCGCTGCCGTCTCCTCGACGGTCATGCCGCACACCACCGCGCACGCCAGCGCGGTGCCCGCGGTCGGGTTGCCGGCCCACAGCCGCGCCTTGGCGGCGAAGGCGACGCCCTGGGCAAGCGCCGGCCGCGCCGGTCCTGCCGCCAGGCAGAGCGCGGCGAGCGTGCCGCGGTCGACGCCGCCGGCGTAGGCGCAGGCCAGCCCGACCCCTGACCACAGGTGGGGCCGGCGGGAGGCCGGAAAGGCGCGGACGTCGGCCGCGATGCGGCCGGGATCGGCGCCCTCGACGAACCACAGGCTGCGTCCGACCCCCTGGTCGAAGGCGCGCCGAGCGTAGCCCGCGAGCCGGCGCGGCACCTGCTGGCGGACCACCGCCCGCGGCCAGTGGAAGAACCCCTGGTGGAAGCCGTAGCCGTCGAGCGCCAGCCAGCGGAAGACGGGGTCGAGGCCGCCGAGCAGCCGGTCGACCGGGATCGGCAGGCGCGCCAGCGCCCAGCCGGCGCCGACGTGCACGATGTAGACGTGGCTCCGGCCGGGCCCCGCGAGGAAGCGCCGCAGGCGGCCGCGTCCCCAGGGAACCAGGAAGTCGAGCAGTGCCAGCGCCATCCCGGCTCCCTCGTAGGCGAAGCCGCGGTCGTCGCTCGCCACCTCGGCCTCGAGCCGCGCGCCCAGCGCCTCGGCGCCGTCGGTCTCGAGCGCCCGCAGGTAGCCGTGCACGAAGCAGCGGCCCACCTCCTCGAGGCGCTCGCGCACCGCGTCGGAGTCGCAGCGGAAGCCACGCCGGGCGAAGGACGTTTCCTCCGGCGCGATGCCCAGCACTCGCCTGGCAACCTTCCTCATGGTGTCTGCATCACCGTACCGGACGATGGGTGGGCAGGCGAGCACGCCCGCACCCCTGCCGAGAAGGGCACCGGTCTCTATGTCAGTAGTGCCTTGACCGGCGCTTCAGGCGACGTTTCGCGGGTCGAGACGAGGCCGCGTGGGCGCCGGGATTCGGAGGTCCAGCGGTGACGCGAGGGACCGGACCGCGGGTCAGCCGGCCGGGGCGGCGCCGGGCGGCGGCGCGCACGGGCAGCACAGGTCGCGGCGCCGCTCGAGGTCCGCGATGACCGCGCGCTTGAAGCCGGCGGCCCCGGCCTGGGCGAGCAGCGCGGCACGGTAGGAGGCGATGTCCACCAGCTCGAGACGCATGCGGATGGTCTTCCACAGCCGCGGGAAGCGCTCGCCGGGTGCCTGGACGTGGTGGAGCCCGCCGCTGTAGGCGAGCAGCATGCGGCCGGCGCCGAGCGACTCGATGAGGTCGGCGATGCCGCCGCGCACGGTCATCGGCTGGCCGGTCGAGTCGAGGCCGGTGGCCCGCTTCATGCGCCCCTCGGGCAGCAGCGCCAACATGGCGTCCGGGTCGACGTGGGACAGCACCTCGTCCCAGCTCTCGTCGCGCTCGCGGGTGATCGAGATGACGCGGGCGGCGATGAGCTTGTAGAACTGGCCGACGAGCGGCCGGACCGCGGTCTTCCGCGCGATGGGCAGCACGCCGTGGCGGGCGATCCGCCACAAGAACGACAGCGGCACCCCGCCGGTGAACAGTGGCTCGTAGAGGCTGGTGTGGTTGAGCACCGCCAGCAGGCGAATGTGGCGCCAGCGGTCCGGCGGCGGGTCGCCGATCCAGCGCATGTCGACGCGGTAGAACAGCCGCGCGAAGACCTTCACCAGCACCAGCAGCAGGAAAGCGAGATACGAGCGCACGGCGGCCGCCGGTCTCCCGCTAGCGCGACGCCAGGCCGGCCGTGGCGAGACCCCGCGCACGGCGGATGTCGCGCACGATCTTCAGGTGGTGATGGTGGTGGACGGTCACGAAGCGCAGCCACTGGCGGCCGCCGAGCCCGCCGAAGAGCGGGTGCCGCGAGCGGCCGCCGCTGGCTTCCAGCTCCCCCAGCCGCGGTTCGAGCTCCCGCACCCCGCGCTCGATCTCTTCGATCCCCACGATGCCGGTGACGCCGGCGCCGGCCGCCGCCGGCGCGGCGCCGGGCTGGTAGGGGGGCATGGTGCGCGCCCGGCCACGCGGGATGAAGCCGGTCCCGAGCACGACGCGGCCGACCAGGTTGATCCCCGGCGCCGGCGGCGCCGGCGGCGCCGGTTGCGCGGGTTGCGCCGACTGCCGATGGGGGTCGTCGAGGATGCGCCGCACGCTCTTCAGCACGGCGCGGTCAACCAGCACCAGGTGCTCCAGCTGCTCGGCGACGCTCCAGCCCGAGACCGCCGGCGCCCGCGCCGCGACCTCCGCCTCGGGTCCGCGCGCCAGCTCCGCCATGAGCGCGAGCTGGCGCAGGATCTGCGCATGGACGCGCCGCAAGCCGGCGGAGGCCGGCCGCGGGCAGCCGGCGGAGGCGCCGGAGGCAGCGGTCATCTTCACCCCTCTGTCGCGATCACATCTCGGTCAGGCCCGATCCTACAACGGAAGCCCGGCTGAGCGTGCCCGGCAGCCGTCCAGCCGCAGCGATCGAACTGACCTGCACCTGGCGCCGCAGATGCCCGACGACGCGAGCTTGGTGGTGCCGTAGAGCGTGCGATGCCGCCCTTCTCGGGGCTTCGCGACTATGGTCTCGGCGCAACTTATGCGTTATGGGGTTAAATCGACGAACAGCCGGTTGAACCATCTGACAAAGGCGAGCGCCTCGGGTACTGCCGGAAGATTCACGCCCACGCTGACGGCACGATCGCGAAGTTGAGCCCAACGGTTGTCGAGATGCATGTTCGCATCCACTACTACACCGAGACGGTCATATGGGCCCTTGAGGGCGACCGGAAAGGCCTCGAGCAGCTGTTCTACGCTACCCGAGTTGGCCACGAACGGACGGGTGATATGACTGTTGTCCCAGTCGAACCCATGGCGTTCCATCAGGTGAATGACCGAGTGAACGTCGTCGGTCCCTTCGACGAGCAACCGGTACGTGCTGGAGTCCTGCGGTGGTGGCATCACCGCACTTCCAAGTAGTTCCGCGCCGCCACCGACAGCTCGTCCAATGTGTAAGCTACCGTGTGGGTTAGCTCTCGTCCTTCTCGCCGGGCCGGGTACGAACCTGCCCTCCCGCCGGCTCATCCCGCACCGCCAACGACGAGTGAGGACGCTACCGGCCGCCCGGCCGCCGACCGATGGCGGGTGGCGGGGGACGGTGATGGTAAAATACCAGGCTCCGAGCTGGCTGACCGAGAGCAGGAACCGATCCCGAACCACCGCCATGGCAGCGCCGCCGACCCGATCCGCTCGTTCTCCGCTTGCCGCCCCCCCGGCGGCGCCCGGCCTCCCGGCGCCCCCCGCGCTCTCGGCGGCGACGGCGACGGTCGCCGCGGCCTCGGCGGTTCCCGGAGCCAGGGCGACCTCGGTGGCCCCGGCGGCACCGGCGGTCCCCGGAGCGCGGGCGCTGCCGGCGCTGCCGGCGATCACCGCGATCGTCACCACCTTCAACGAAGAGCAGAACCTCGGCAGCTGCATCGAGTCGCTCGAATGGTGCGACGAGATCCTGGTGGTCGATTCGTTCTCGACCGACCGCACGGCGGCGATCGCGCGCGGCTATCCGAAGGTGCGCTTCGTGCAGCGCACCTATTACGGCTCGGCGTCGCAGAAGAACTGGGCGATGGACCAGGTCCAGAACGACTGGATCCTGATCTTCGACGCCGACGAGCGCTGCACGCCGGCGCTGCAGCGCGAGATCGTCGGCCTGCTCGCCGCCGACCCCCGCCACGACGCCTACACCATCAAGCGGCGGGTCCATTTCCTCGACCGGGTCATCCGCTTCTCCGGCTGGCAGCACGACCGCGTGGTGCGGCTGGTGCGGCGCGGCTGCGCCCGCTATCCCAACCGGCGGGTCCATGCCGACATGATCACCCGCGGCCCGGCGCCGATCCTGCGCAATCCCATGGAGCACTACATGACCGATACGCTGGACGAGTACATCCGGCGGATCGAGAAGTACAGCTTCTGGGGCGCCTCGCAGCACTGGAAGGAAGGCAAGCAGGCGGGTTTCCTCGAGATCTTCGGCCGCAGCGTCTGGCGCTTCCTCCGCACCTATCTCTTTCAGCTCGGCATCCTCGACGGCATGCACGGCCTGGTGTTCTGCATGCTGCAGTCCTTCGGCACGTACCGCAAATGGTCCCTGCTCTGGGGCTGGCGCGCCAACGCCGCCCGCGGCCGCATGCCGACGCTGCCGATCTTCGACGAGGACGAGAGCATCTGGCGCGGTCTCGAGGACCGCCCGCCGCAGCGCTACCAGGCGCGGGGCTCCGCCGCCGCCGCCGCTCCGGCCGCCAGCGCTCCGGCCGCCGCAGCTGTTCCGGACGCCGAGCGGCGCCAGCCGGCACCCGCCGGCAAGGACCACTGACGGATGAGCTGGCTGGCTCGCGACCTGCGGATCGGCTTCCGGGCGCTGCGCACGCGTCCCGGCCACACGGCGGCCTCCCTGATTGCCCTCGGCCTCGGCATCGGTCTCACCACCGCCACCTTCAGTATCGTCGACGGGCTCCTGCTGCGCGGCCTGCCCTTCCCCGAGGGCGAGCGTCTCATGTTGCTCGGCTCGGAGAACCCCGCCCGCGGGCTGCATGCCGCGCCCGTGGACCTCCACGACTTCGCCGACTGGGCACGCCGCCAGCGCTCGTTCGAGGCGCTGGCCGCCTTCGACATCGGCACCGCCACGCTGACCACCCGCGGCGGCGCCGAGCGCCTCGACGCCAGCGCCATGAGCGCCGCGACGCTGCGCCTGCTGCGGGTCGAGCCCGCCATGGGCCGTGATCTCGAGCCCCGCGACGGGGCGCCCGGCGCCGCACCCGTGGCGCTCCTGGGGTGGCGCACCTGGAAGGACCGCTTCGGCGGCGACCCGCGCATCGTCGGCCGCGGGGTGCGGCTGAACGGCAGCTCGGCGACGGTGGTCGGAGTCATGCCGGAAGGCTTCCGCTTCCCGTGGGCGCAGGAGGTGTGGACGCCGCTCACCACCGACTCCGGGGCGACCGCGCGCGGCCAGGGCGACCCGGTGGTGGTTCTCGGGCGGCTGCGGCGCGGCGTCACGCTGCGGCAGGCGCGGAGCGAGATGGCGTCGATCGCCCGGGCGCTGGCGCTCGAATACCCGCGCACCAATGCCGGCCTCGGCGTCCTGGTCAAGCCCTACGTCGAGTTCGTCATGGGGGACCCGATCGAGATGGCGTTGGTCACCATGCTGGGGGCGGTCCTGGCAGTGCTGCTGATTGCGTGCATCAACGTCGCGAGCCTGGGAATGGCGCGCGCCGCGCAGCGTAGCCGCGAGATCGCGGTCCGCACGGCGCTGGGTGCCGGCCGGGCGCGGGTGGCGGCGCAGATGCTGGTCGAGAGCCTGCTGCTCGCCGGCGCCGGGGCGGCCCTGGGCCTGGGTCTCGCCCGGCTGGGGATCGGCCTGTTCGACGGCGTCCTGGCGGGCCAGAACCCGCCCTTCTGGGACCAGGTGCGGCTCGATCCTGCGTCGTTGCTGTTCGCGCTCGCCGCCACCCTGACGGCCGGCCTGCTCTCGGGGCTGGCGCCGGCGCTGCACGCGGCACGGACGGATCTCCGCCAAGCGCTCGCGGACGAGGGGCGCGGCGCGACCAGCTTGCGCCTCGGCTGGTTCAACCGCGGCGTGGTGGTGGCCGAGCTGGCTCTCTCCTGCGCCCTGCTGGTGGGGGCGGGGTTGATGATCAAGAGCGTGCTCGAGGCGCAGGGACAGCCGCTCGGCTTCGCGACCCGCGGCATCCTCACCTTCCGGGTGGCGGTCTTCCCCGAGCGGGTCCCGCGGCTGGCCGACCGCGCCGCTTTCTACGGCCGGCTGCTCGAACGCGTGGCGGCCGTCCCCGGCGTCCAGGCGGCCGCGGGCGCCGAGACCCTGCCCGGCAACCACAGCGGCTCGACGCCCTACGAGGTGGAGGGGCGCGCCTATGGCAGCGCGGCCGACCGGCCGCTGGCGCACGCGGTGGCGGTCACTCCCGGCCTGTTCGCGGCCTGCCGCGCGCCGCTGCTGGCCGGGCGCGACTTCGGCCCCATGGACACCGTCGCCGCGCCGCCGGTGGCGATCGTCAACCGGAGCCTGGCGCGCCAGGCGTGGCCCGGGCAGGCCCCGCTCGGCAAGCGCCTGCGCCTGCCGCCGGGAGCGGCCGGGCCGGGAGGGGGCGCGGAAGGCTGGCGGACGGTGGTGGGGGTGGCGCCCGACCTGAAGATGGACGGGCTCGAGGACCGCCGGCCCGAGGGATTCTACCTGCCGGTCTCCCAGCGCGGCCCGGAACGCCTGAGCTTCGCCGTGCGCGCGGCCGGGCCGCCGCTGGCGCTGGCGCCGGCGCTGCGCGCCGCGGTCGCCGGGCTCGACCGGGACACGCCCATCTACTTCGTCCAGACCATGGATCGGATGCTGGACGGCAACCGCTTCGCCACCAGGATGTTCGGCGGCCTGTTCTCGATCTTCGGCGTCGCCGCGCTGCTGCTGGCGGCGGTTGGCATCTACGGCGTGATCGCGCTGGCGGTCGAGAGCCGCACCCGGGAGATCGGCGTGCGCATGGCGCTCGGCGCCGGCATGGGCGACGTCCTGGCGATGCTGCTGCGTCAATCCCTGGCGCAGCTGGTGCTGGGGCTGGCCTGCGGCCTGCCGGCAGCCTGGGTCGTCTCGCGCCTTCTCGGCGGCGTGCTCTTCGAGGTCCGCCCCCACGACCCGGCGGTCTTCGCGCTGGTGATCGCGACCCTCGCCCTGGTGGCGCTGCTGGCGACGCTGGTGCCCGCGGCGCGGGCGCTCTCCTGGTCGCGACGCTCGGCGCTGTCCGCCCTCGTCCGCCACGACTGAGCCTGCCGCCGCCGCAGGGCGGCCGAGGCCGCCCTCGACGACGGAGAGAGGGGGCTCGATCCCGCCCCCGCTCCCGCCCCCCCTCCCGGTGGGGGCCGCTACTCGAACCGCTACGGCGTCGCCACCACGCCCGCCTGCTGCTTCTCCGCCAGCATCGCGTTGAACTTCGCCAGGTCCGTGGCCAGCAGGTCGTCGAGCGCCTTGCGCGTGCGTGCCGTCTCGGCGTGCAGGAGCTGGTGCACCTCGAGCTGGGACGCCGTGGGCGCGAAGTCGGAGTCGGCGGCGCGGCCCACCAGGTAGACGAGCTGCTCGGTCACCTTCATCGGCCAGCGCAAGGCATCCTGGCCGCGGCCGGTGACCCGCACCTGGAAGAGATCCTCCTCGACGGCGAGGAGCTTCTTGTCGAGCGCCTCGGCCGCGTCCTTGACGTCCTTCGGCCCCTTGTCTCCGAGCCGGACCTCGAGCGCGGCGAGCTGGCCGCGCGCACTCTCCGCCTTGTTGATGGCTTCGACGCACTGCTTTACGTCTTCGAGGAGGTCCCGCACCAGGTCGCCCTGCGCGCGCACGTCGGCCTCGCTGCCGCTGGCGCCGGGGTCTTTCAGGATGGTGAGCGGCTGGGAGAGCTCGTGGCCGCCGGCCTCGAGCTTGACCTTGTATCCGCCGATGGGCGCCTGCACCTCCACTCGCTGCACGCCGGGCGCGGGGATCCCCTCCACCCCGACCTTGACGTACTTGGCGCCCAGCGGGCTGGTGCGCAGCCGCGCCTCCGGCGTCTTGTCGTAGTTGAGGTCCCACCAGGCGCGATTCAGGCCGGCCTTGGCCGGGCCCTTGAACGTCCGCACGACCTTGCCCGCGGCGTCCTCGATCTTGATCTCGATCTCGTCCTTCTGCTCGCCGGTCGCCTTGTCCTTCTCGCCCTTGACGGGCGCAGCCAGCCAGTACTGGATGGGCACGCCGTCCGGCGGGTTGAAGCCGGCCACCGGGTCGTAGAAGTGCGCGAAGGGCGCCTCGACGCTGCGCCAGCGATAGGTCGCCCGCGGCGGGAGCAGCTCCGCCTGATCGGCCCGCGCCGGGGCACTGCCGCCGAAGCGCCGCAGTGCCGTGAGGTCGTCGAGAATCCAGAAGCCGCGGCCGTAGGTGGCCAGCACCAGGTCGCCGAAGCGCTCCTGCACGGCGATGCCGTAGACCGGTGCGTGGGGCAGGCCGCCCGCCAGCGGCTGCCAGCGCCCGCCGTCGTCGAACGAGACGTAGAGGCCGTTCTCGGTGCCCAGGTAGAGGAGGCCGCGCCGCGCCGGGTCCTCGCGCAGGGCGTGGACGTAGGAGAGCGGGCTGCGCGGGATGCCGTCGACGATCGACGTCCAGGTGCGGCCGTAGTCCCTGGTCTTGAACACGAAAGGATCGCGGTTGTCGACCTGGTGCAGATCGACGGCGACGTAGGCGGCGCCGGGCTCGAAGCGCGACGGCTCGATGGCGCTGACCGTCCCCCAGGGCGGCAGCCCGGGGAGGTGCGCGGTCAGGTTGGTCCAGGACTTGCCGCCGTCCTGGGTGAGCTGCAGCTGGCCGTCGTTGGTCCCGGCCCAGAGGAGCCCCGGCTTCAGCCGCGACTCGGCGATGGCGAAGACGACGCCGGCGTATTCGACGCCGATGTTGTCGGGGGTGAGGCCGCCGGAGATCTGCTGGCGCGCCTTGTCGTTCAGGGTGAGGTCGGGGCTGATCACCTGCCAGGAGACGCCGCCGTCGGTGGTCTGGTGGACGTACTGGCTGCCGACGTAGATCCGGTTGTGGTCGTGGGGAGAGATGGTCAGCGGGAACGTCCAGAGGAAGCGGTACTTCAGGTCGGCGGCCGGCCAGCCGGTCGTCCCCCGGGGCCAGACTTCGACGCTGCGCGCGGTGTTGGTGCGCATGTCGTAGCGGGTGACCATGCCGCCGCCGCTGCCGGTGCCGGACGCGCTGGACCAGACGACGTCCGGGTCCTGCGGATCGGGCGTCGCCCAGCCGCTCTCGCCGCCGCCGACACTCGACCACATGCCGCGCGTGATGGCCGGCTGGTCGTCGCGCACGCCCAGCAAGCTGTTGCTCGGACCGCGGGTGGAGGGCCCGTCCTGGCGGTTGCCGTACACCTGGTACGGGATCCGGTCGTCCACCGTCACGTGGTAGATCTGGGCGATCGGCAGCTGCACGTACATCCAGCTGCGCCCGCGGTTGATGCTGATCGACACGCCGCCGTCGTGGCCGACGACGAGCCGGTTGCCGTTGACCGGGTCGATCCAGATGTCGTGATGGTCGCCGCCCGGCACCTCGGCGTCCGGCGGATCGATGATCGTCTTGCCGCCGTCGCGGGTCTTGGCCCAGGACGCGGTGAGGAAGTAGGCCTCGTCCGGATCGTCCGGCTCGACCGCCATGCGGTTGTAGTAGTGGGTGCGTCCGGCCACCTGGCGGTCGGCGGTCATCAGCGCCCAGTGCTCGCCGGCGTCGTCGGACCGCCAGAGCCGGCCGGCCGGCGTGTCCTTCCCCTTCCACGGCACGCCGTCGCCGACCTCGAGGAGCGCATAGACGCGAGCGGAGTTGGCCCGCGTCATCGCCAGCCCGACCTTGCCCCAGGGCTTCGGGGGCAGCCCGTCGCCCTCGACCTGCTTCCAGGTGAGGCCGCCGTCGGCCGAGCGGTAGAGGCCGCTGCCCGGTCCGCCGCTCTCACGGCCCCAGGTGTGGATCTCCAGCTGCCAGGCGCCGGCGAAGACGACGCGCGGGTTGTTCGGATCCATCGCCAGGTCGGAGCAGCCGGTCTTCTCGTCGACGAAGAGCGTCTTCGTCCAGCTCTTGCCGCCGTCGGCGGTGCGGAAGACGCCGCGTTCGGGCTGCGGTCCGTAGGCGGTGCCGAGCGCGCAGGCCAGGGCGACGTCGGGGTCGCGCGGGTCGACGACGATGCGCGCGATGCGGCCCGTCTTCTCCAGGCCGGCGCGCGCCCAGGTGCGCCCGGCGTCGGTGGAGCGGAACATGCCCCAGCCGACCGAGATGTTGCTGCGGATGAAGGCCTCGCCCGTCCCCGCCCAGACGACGTTGGGATCGGACGGCGCCACGGCCAGGGCGCCGATGGAGGAGACCGGCTGGCCGTCGAAGATGGGCCGCCAGTGGACCCCGGCGTCGGTGGTCTTCCAGATCCCGCCGGAGGCCGCGCCCGCGTAGTAGACGTCCGGATCGCCGGGGATCCCGGCAACGGCCGAGACCCGGTTCCCTTCCGGCCCGATGTAGCGGAACTTCAAGGCCGCAAAGGGGCCGGACGCGGCGGCCGTGGAGGCGCCGGGCTCCGGCGACGCCGGCTTCTCCGCGGCGACGAGCATCGGGCAGACGAGCAACGGGCAGACGAGCAACGCGAGCGCCAGGGCCGACAACCTCACCAGGTTCGTCACCTGCATCACCTGCATCACCTTCCTCGCCTTCCTCGCCTTCATAGTGGCCTCCTGCCGCCACGCCGGCGCAGATCGATTCGGCTCTTCGCGCCCCAGGCGTGGGTCAGGGGCGAGGGGCTCCCGGGCTCTTGCGCATGCTTCCCTCCGCCGCCGGCGGCGCGAGGGCGTCGCGGGGTCCGGACGGTCCGGGGGCAGGGCAGAGCCATGGGCCATGGGTGGCCTCGGAGTCTATACGTCTCCCGGGTCCAGAAGTTGGAGCGTGGTGCCACGGCGGGGCGGACACCGTGGGTGCCGCCCCGCCGTGGGCCAGGAGCGGGTGTTGCTCGTCGCCGGCCCCGCCGGGCTGGTCGCCCTCGTCGAGCTGGCGGGCGCCGCGGTCCTGCTCGCGCACGGAGCCGTGCCGGCGTTCCACCTCGCGCAGCTCGCGCTCGGCATGGCTACCGCGGTTTTCCTTGCCGCCGCCCATCTCCGGGCGCAGGACCGCTGTGCGGAGGCTCGCCTCGACCTTACCGATCAGCTCGTCGAATCCTTGGCCGGCCATCGCACTCGTCTCGCCGAGCGGCTGGCCTCGCCGTCTTCGACCCCGAGGGCCGCCTCAGGGTGCTCGACGTGCTGCAGCGAAGCCCTGGCGCCGTGCTCCTGGTCGCCCATGCCGCCAGAGGTTGACCCGCTGGCCGAGCGTGAGCCCCGGGACCCCCGCGGCGCCATCAGCGGGCGACAGCCGGTACGCCTCTACGGCAGCCGCCGCAGGTGCTGCAGCCGCTGCAGGCCGTCGGCGTCCGTCAGGTTGGCGCCGTGCCAGAAGACCGTGACCTGGACCTTGCCCACCACGTAGACCAGCTCGCCGCTGCTGCCGTCCGCCGCATCGCTCGTGTACACGGCGCCATTCGGGTCCCCGGGGAGCTTGCGGTAGCCCTTGGGAACCGGGGCGGCGGTGGGCCGGGTGGAGTCCCAGGTCTGCCGCACGCCGAAGACCAGGTCGCTCCCCTTGAGGGTGTACAGGCACCCGACGTCGCGGCCGACCGGGATGGTCATGTCGGCGGGGTCGGTCCGCTCGAAGGTCTCACTCATGGCTTCGCTCGCCTCGCCACGGCTGTAGGCGCAGGGCACGAGATCGGCGGGTTTCGTGGCTGCGGCCGCAAGCGGACCGGCCGCTCCGAGCCAGGCGGTCGCGGCGGCGATGGCGATGCTGGTCAAGGCTCTCATCTCGAGACCTCCCCGGCTCATTGGACGTTGATCGTCAGGGTCGAGGTGACCGACGTCTGACCGTCGCTCAAGGCGTAGCTGATCGCGTCGGCACCGGTCGCGTTCGCGTTGGGCGTGTAGGTGCACCAGTACTGCGGGTTGGGGCAGCTCAAGGTCCCGAGGTGGGCGGTACCTGTGTAGACCGTGACGGTCAGGGGATCGTCGTCGGGATCATAGCTGTTCTGCATGAGCTGGAAGACCGAGAACCGCAGGGCGGTGTTCCTGGGCGTCGCCAGCGTCTGCGGTGCCGCCACCGGCGGATGGTTCACGCAGCCCACGCAGATCCTGACGACGGCGGTATCCGTCCCGCCATGGGAATCGTTGGCGTTGTACTTGAAGGTCGTGATGCCGGTGTAGAAGTACGGCGGCGTGTATTCGCAGCCGAAGGAGTCACAGCTCAGCGAGCCGTTGAGCGTGCTGGTATCGAGCGAGGTGACGACCTCGGGGCCGCCGTTCGGGAGATAGTCGTTGCCGAGAATGTAGGGCCCCCCGATAT
>DATDGZ010000126.1:0-26680 GCA_036521795.1 Thermoanaerobaculia bacterium
GGGATGGCGCGCCGGATCTGGCCGCCCAGCTGCCGCTCGCCGGGCGCCGGGATGCCGCCGTCGCCGAGGCTGTTGGGCTGGCCGAAGGTGCCGGTCGCGTCGATCACCACGTCGGCATGTTCGACCCGCTCGCCGCCGTCCCTCTCCGCCAGCAGCAGAAGGAAGGGCCGCCGGCCGCGCTCCGCGGTGGCGATCTCCTCGTGCTTGAGGAGGCCCTCGCGGCCGACCGCCATCACGCGCGTGCCGAGCCGCAGCCGCGGCGCGACCTGCGGCAGCGCCGCCACCCGGTCATACAGCCGCTCGGCAAGCTCGCTTCCGGTCGGGCATGCGCCGTCCTCGTGGTCCGCCGGCCGGTCCTCGCCGGCCGCCTCGAGATGGCGGCGCATGCGCGGCGAGACGTTCATCCGCCAGGGCGTGAAGAGCCGCACGTGCCCCCAGGCGCGCACGTTGGCGGCAGGCCCCTGGCCGGCGTCGTAGAGAGTGAACGGCATGCCGGCGTCGACGGCGGCCAGGGCGGCCTCGAACCCGATGGGGCCGGCGCCCAGGATGGCGAGGCGGGGCCGGCGGTCGCTCCCGCCGGGCGCTGCGGTAGGTGGCATAACCAGGGTCTCCAGCGGTTCAGAAGCGGGAAGTGGCTCGCTCGCGGGCCGGCAGGACCTCGAGGCAGGTGGTCCACCAGCCGCTGAGCAGGGTCTCGGCGAACTCCTCGGGCAGCCCGGCCCGGCGCACCTCGGCTGCCATCGCCTGGTGATCGTAGCGCACCGGCACGAGCTCGACGCCAATGCCGACGGCATCGTCGTCGCCGGCGGCGCCTCCGGCGTCTCCGGACCGCGCCGGCCGGGCTTCGAGCAGCGCGTACCGGACCTCCGGCCGGCCGTCGTTCGGCGGCCGGCCGATCACCCCGACGTTCACCGCATCCCGCCCCGAGGGCAGGCGGCGGTGCCAGTGCAGGCCGGTGTGGGTACAGAGCAGGGCATCGCAGCGGTGCTGATCGAGCAGCACCTCGAGGAACGCGTCGGGAGAGGTGGAGTGGAAGAGGAACTCGTTCACCCGGCGCGGCGAACCGTGCACCAGCAGCAGCTCGCGGCCGCCCACCAGCACCCGGCGCCGCGCCGGCAGGCTGCCCAGCCAGCGCTTGAACGCCGGCGAGCAGTGGCGCGCGGTGTAGGCGTAGGAGATGGCGGCGAAGTGATTGTCACGCGGGTCGGTATAGCCGCAGTTGCAGTCCTCGCGGCCGGCTGCCAGCGACTGTTCGTAGTTGCCCTGGATGGACCGCACGCCGCCGGCGAGCAGCAGCGGCCAGACCTTCTCCGGCTCCGGCCCGAAGCCGCCGAGGTCACCCAGGCAGTAGACCGCCTCCGCGCCGCGCCGCGCCGCGTCGGCGAGCACCGCGGCGAGCGCCAGGCGGTTGCTGTAGACGCCGCCGAAGACCGCCACCTTCCGGAACGGTCCCTCCACGGGCGTGGCGTCGGCGAGCGGCCGCAGGTAGTCGCGGCGGGCGGCCTGCCGCAGCTCGGCCGAATCTGCCGCACCGGCCGCCACGGCGGCACGGAACTCCGCCAGCGGCACCAGCCGCTCCCCCCAGGTGGCCAGGCCGCGGTGGGCGGTCAGCGCGGCGAGCTGGCGTGGATCGAGGCGCGGACGGGTCGGGACGGTCATTGACGTGGATGGCGCCGGCGCTCCATCAGGTGCGGCAGCTGACACCGTAGACGTGGCAGGTCCAGCAGGCCGCATGGCGCAGCGGATAGGGTCCCAGTGCGTCCGCCAGGGTCTCGCCCATCCGCGCCGCCGGCTCGTTGACCAGGATCGGGCAGACCCACACGCCCTGGTCGGTGACCATGCGGCAGGAGCTGCACTGCAGGTGGTCCCAGCGGGCCGTCTCCGCAGCGGGCACGGCGCTCAGGGGGGGTGCGGCGCTCGCGGGCGTCACGCTGGGGGCGGCGCTCGCGGGGCGTGCGTCTGGCGAAGCGGATGCGTCTGGCGGAGCGGCTGCGTCCAGCGAAGCGGGCGCGGCGATCGCCTCCGGAGCGCCAAGCGGGAGCTCGCCGTCGCGCAGCCGCTGCCAGCTCTCGTAGCCGCCGGCGCGCTTCGCCTCGGCGCCGATCTTGAACACCGGCAGCACCTTGAGGCGTGGCCGCGTGAGGCCGAGCCCGTCGAGCAGGGCGAAGAAACGCCGCTTGCCCGAGTCGACGGCCGCCTCGGCGCAGACTTCGGTGACCGTGACCACCGGGTTGAGCCCGGCGGCCGCAAGGTTGCGCAGCCCCGCCAGGACACGCTCGAAAGTCCCGGCGCCGCGCACCGCGTCGTTGCTCGCCGCGTCGTAGCCGTCGAGCGACACCCGCAGGTCGAGCGAGTACGGCGAGGCGGCGGCGAGCGCCGCCAGCCGCGCGCAGCGCGCCGCGTCCAGCAGCAGACCATTGGTCAGCACCGAAGCCGGACCGACCGCCAGGGTGGCCGCCAGGATGGCTTCCATCTCGGGGTTGAGGAAGGGCTCGCCACCGGTGAAGTAGAACTCCTTGACTCCCAGCTCCACGGCCTCGCGGAGGTAGCGCCGTACCTGCCCGAGGCGCAGCATCTCGTGCGTGTGATTGGTCGGCGAGCAGGAGATGAAGCAGTGCGTGCAGGCCAGGTTGCAGAGCGTGCCGCCGACCTGGAACCAGAGAGTGTCGAGCGACCGCAGCGCGACCTCGGGCGGAGTGTCCGCCGTCCCCTCGACGCCCTCCTCCTCCTCCGCCGCCTCCGCGAGCTCTTCCGCCAGCCCCGCCGACAGCTCGAGGTCGATCAACCCGTCGCGGCGCCCATCCAGGCGGCGGCCCGGCGGCGCCGGCAGGTGCTCTTCTGGCTGGTCGGCGAGCTCCATGTCTTGGTCCTGGTCCTGTCCAGGTCCTGGTCCTGGGTCCTGATCCTGGGTCCTGGTTCTGGGTCCTGTCCTGAATCCTGGTCCTGGCGCTCGGTCCTTGCGGCTCGGGGCGCCCCGAGACGCCCCCTGGCTTCAACCACCGCCACGGGCGCGGGCATTTCCAGGGATCGCCTTGGATCTCCGCCAGGCCATCGCGCATTGCGCATGCGCTATGATCGGCGTCCCTTGCGACGCTTCCTCGTGCTCGCGCTGCCCGCGCTCGTCCTGACCATGGCCCTCTTCCGCTCCGCGGTGGAGGCCCTGGGCCGGGCTCCGGCGCTGTTCGCCGCGGCGCCGGAGCTGCGGCAGCACGCGGTGGTCGTGATCCTCACCTGGCTGCTGGAGGCGGTGGCGCTCTCCGCACTATATCTGCTGGTGCAGGGGAGCGGCGGCAGCCGTCTGCTGAACGGCGTGCTGACCGGTTGGATCGCCTGGGTCTTCCGCGGTCCGCTGCTGGTGATCTCGGTGGTGACGCTGGCCGGCCAGCCGGCAGGCCCCTGGTGGAGCCTGACCTTCTCCTGGTGGGTGCTGTACACCATCTGCGGCCTGCTGCTGGGCATCGTCGCCGCGGCCTCGGGACTCAAGCCCGGTCCGGTGCCCGGCACGCACGAGGCCTGACCGAAGCTGGCTGGATCGCAGCCAGGACACTTACCTGCTGGCCCAGCCGAGCCGGCCGCCGGCGGCGCTGTGGTAGCCTTCTCCCGAGGCCGCGGGACGGATGCACCGGTCGCGCCTCCCACTCGGTCCGCCTTGAAGATCGCCGCCGTCGGGAGGGCGCTCCCGCCTCATTACTACGATCAGGACGCGCTGCTTCTGGGCTTGCGGCATCGCTGGTCGGATCGCCTGTTCAACACGGAGCGCCTCGAGCGCGTGCATCGCCATGCGCTGGTCGGCGGTCGCCACCTGGCGCTGCCGATCGACGACTACGCCGGCCTCACCACCTGGGGCAAGGCCAACGACGCCTGGATCCGGGTAGCGCAGGAGGTCGGCGCCGCCGCCGTCGCCGATGCCCTGGCCCGCGCGGGCCTGCCCGCCGCCGCGGTGGACGCTCTCATCTTCGTCACCGTAACCGGCGTCGCCACCCCCTCGATCGACGCCCGCCTGGTCAACCGGCTGGCCCTGCCGCCGCGCGTCAAGCGCATGCCGATCTTCGGCCTGGGCTGCGTCGCCGGCGCCGCCGGCATCGCGCGCGCGGCCGACTACGTGCGGGCCTATCCGGACGAGGTGGCGGTGCTGCTCTCGGTGGAGCTCTGCTCGCTGACCCTGCAACCGCAGGATCTCTCGATTCCCAATCTCATCGCCACCGGCCTGTTCGGCGACGGCGCGGCGGCGGTGGTGGTGGTCGGCGAGCGCCGTCCCGCCGCCGGCCCGCGCATCGTCGCCAGCCGCTCGGTGTTCTACCCGAACTCCGAGCGGGTGATGGGCTGGGACATCTCGGAGGCAGGGTTCCGCATCGTGCTCTCGGCCGACGTGCCGCAGGTGGTCCGCGACCATCTGTGCCGCGACGTCGACGACTTCCTCGCCGAGCATGGCCTCACTCGCTCCGACATCGCCTCCTGGGTCTGCCATCCCGGCGGCCCGAAGGTGCTCGAGGCGATGGAGGAGGCGCTCGAGCTGCCGCCCGAAGCGCTGGCGGTGACCTGGAAGAGCCTGCGCGAGGTGGGCAACCTCTCCTCGGCCTCGGTGCTGCTGGTGCTGGGCGACACCCTCGAGAGCCGCCGCCCGCCGCCGGACAGCTGGGGCCTGCTGCTCGCCATGGGTCCGGGATTCTGCTCGGAGCTGGTCCTGCTGCGCTGGTGAGGGGCCGGCTGATGACCTTCCTCGGCGCCGACAGCCGCGTCCTCTACACCCTGCTGATCGCCGGCGTGGCGGCGCAACGGCTGGTCGAGCTGCGCCTGGCGCGGCGCCACCAGCGGGCGCTCGAGGCGCGCGGCGCCGTCGAGGTGGCGCCGCGCCACTACCGGGCGATGGTGCTCCTGCACGGCGCCTTCCTGGTGGCCTGCCCGCTCGAGGTCTGGTGGCTGCGGCGGCCGTTCCTCCCGGCGCTGGCGGCGGCGATGGCGGCGCTGCTGGTGGCGGCGCAAGCGCTGCGCTACTGGGCCATCGCGACCCTCGGCGACCGCTGGACGACGCGCATCGTCTGCCTGCCCGGCGTGCCGCCGGTGAGCGCCGGCCCTTACCGGTTCCTCCGCCACCCCAACTACCTGGCGGTGGTGGTGGAGATGGCGGCGCTGCCGCTGCTGCACGGCGCGTGGCTCACCGCGGCGGTCTTCTCGGCCGCCGATGCGGCGGTGCTGACGGTGCGCATCCGCGCCGAGGAGTCGGCGCTGGCCCGCTTCTCGGGCGTGGCGCCGCAGGTGGTCGAGGGTTAGAACGGAAAGCCGTGCCATGGGCACTGACATCTTGAACGGCATCGCCGAGGTGGCGCGGGAGCATCTCGGCTGGGAAGGCCCGCTCACCGGCGACATGCGCCTGATCGAGGACCTGCGGCTCGACTCCGTCCGCCTGCTCACCCTGGCGGCCGAGGTGGAGAACCGCTTCCGCGTGGTGCTGAGCGAGAGCGACGAGGCGGCCATCGTGACCGTCGGCGACCTGGTCGAGACGGTGCGGAGGAAGCTTGCCTGAGACCGTCAACGACTACCTGCTGCGCGCCGGCCGGCTCCCGGACGGCGGCCTGCGCTTCGTCGACCGCGGCGAGCAGGCGACCTGGGTGGGCTGGGGCGAGGTGCGCGAGCGGGCGCTCGCCGTCGCGGCGGGTCTGCTCGCCGCGGGTGCCGGCAGGGGCGATCGCATCGCCCTGGTCTTCCCCACCGGCGTCGAGTTCTTCGCCGCCTTCTTCGGCGCCCTGCTGGCGGGCGCGGTGCCGGTGCCACTCTACCCGCCGGTCCGCCTCGGCCGCTTGCAGGAGTACGTGAGCCGCACGACCCGCATGCTCGCGGCCTGCGATGCGCTCGTCGTGCTTGCCGACGCGCGGGTCAAGCGCTTCCTCGGCGAGGCGGTGGCGGCGGCGCGGCCGCGGCTCGGCTGCCGGACCCTGGCCGATCTACCTGCCGGCACCCCGGCAGACGTCGCGGACGTCGCGGCCGCCGCGGAAAGGGGGCCGCGGCCCGACGAGCTGGCGCTGATCCAGTTCTCCTCGGGCACCACGGTGGCGCCGAAGGCGGTGGCGCTCAGCCATCGCGCCGTGGTCGCTCAGACCGAGATCCTGAGCGGCTGCTGGTCCGACCGCGAGGGGCTACGGCACAGCTGTGCCAGCTGGCTGCCGCTCTATCACGACATGGGGCTGATCGGCTGCGTCTTCCCGGCGCTGGCCCGCGACGCGACCCTGACCCTGCTGCCCCCGGAGCTGTTCGTGGCGCGGCCGGCCCTCTGGCTCCGCGCCATCGGCCGCTACGGCGCGACGATCTCCCCGGCGCCGAACTTCGGCTACAGCCTCTGCCTGACCCGCGTCGCCGACGCCGAGATGGAAGGAGTCGACCTGTCCTGCTGGCGCGCGGCCCTGAACGGCGCCGAGCCCGTCGCCCCCGGGGTGCTGCGGGCCTTCGCCCGGCGCTTTGCCCGCTGGGGCCTCTCGCCCGCCGCCCTGACGCCGGTCTATGGCCTCTCCGAGGCCGCCCTGGCCGTCACCTTCTCCAGCCTCGATCGACCCTGCCGCAGCGGTTGGTACGACCGCGAGGCGCTGGCCGAGGAGCGGACGGCGCGGCCGGTGAGCCCCGGCGCGCAGGGCGCGCACGAGGCCGGCGATGCCCCCGGCCTCGCCACCCTCCCGGACCGCGCCCAGGAGATCGTGTCCGTCGGCCGGCCGCTGCCCGGGTTCCGGCTGTCGGTGCGCGACCCGCTGGGGCGCGAGCTGCCGCCGGGGCGGGTGGGGCGGCTGTGGGTCAGCGGACCGTCGCTGATGCAAGGCTACCTCGGCGATCTCGAGGGCACGGCTCGCACCCTGCGCGCCGGCTGGCTCGACACCGGCGACCTCGGGTTCCTCGACGACGGCGAGCTCTATCTCACCGGGCGTGCCAAGGACCTGATCATCCTGCGCGGCCGCAATCACTCTCCCGCCGAGATCGAGCAGGCGGTCGACACCCTGCCGGGAGCGCGCGCCGGCTGCGCGGTGGCGGTGAGCTGGCTGCCCGAGGGCGCCTCCGGCGAGGTTCTGGCGCTGTTCGTCGAGCGCTCGCGCCACGCGACGCCGGCCGAGCTGGCGGCGCTGCCGGACGCCTGCCGCGAGGCGGTGCTGGCCGCCACCGGCCTGGCGCTCGACCGCTTCGAGGTGCTGGCGCCGGGAACTCTGCCGCGCACCTCGTCCGGCAAGCTGCAGCGCTCCGAGACGCTGCGCCTCCACCTCGCGGGCAAGCTGACGCCGCCGGCCCCCGTCACCCCCCTGCGGCTGGCGCGGGCGGCCGCGCGCTCCGGGTTGGGATACGCGCGCTGGCGCCTGGCGCGCCGCCGCGAGGGGCTGACCTGATCGGGACCGGCGACGCCCGGCACACCCACCGGCCATGGCGGACGCGACCGACCTGCTGGTGATCGGCGGCGGCCCCGCCGGCCTGGCCACCGCTATCGCGGCGCGGCTCGCGGGGATGTCGGCGCGAGTCGTCGAGCGTTCCCGGCCGCCCATCGACAAGGCCTGCGGCGAGGGGC
This sequence comes from Thermoanaerobaculia bacterium, assembly GCA_036521795.1. GTDB lineage: Bacteria > Acidobacteriota > Thermoanaerobaculia > Multivoradales > UBA5704 > JASLEW01. The sequence continues at coordinate 7,538 of DATDGZ010000126.1, forward strand.
TGATGCCCGACGCGGTGGCGCGGCTGGGCGAGCTCGGCGTCGCGCTCGAGCCCGGCGAAGGCTGGCGCTTTCGCGGCATCCGCTACCTCGACGGCGAGACGGTGGCCGAAGGAGTCTTCCCGCGCGCCGGCGGCCTCGGCGTGCGGCGCCTCCACCTGCACCAGGCGCTGGCCCGGCGTGCCGCCGAGCTGGGAGTCGACCTCTGCTGGGGGGTGACCGCCCACGGCCTGGCGCCGGCGGAGCTGGTGCCGGGATCGCCGGGATCGCCGGGATCGCCAGAGGGGCAACCGCCGGGGGCACCGCCAGAAGCAAGGCCGCCAGTGGCAGCGCGACCGCCGGGAGCTCCGGCGCCGCCGGCTCCCGCGCCGCAGGGTGCGGAGCTGCTTGCCGCCGGCGCCTACACCGACCGCCCCGGCCTCGAGCTCGCCGCCGCGCGCTGGGTGATCGGCGCCGACGGCCTGCGGTCGCGGGTGCGGCGGTGGGCCGGCCTGGAAGGTCCGCCAGCACGGCGCCGCCGCTTCGGCGTGCGCCGGCACTTCGCCTGCCGCCCGTGGAGCGACCTGGTGGAGGTCTACTGGGGTCCGGCCTGCGAGGCCTACGTGACGCCGGTCGGTCCGGACGAAGTCGGGGTGGCGATGCTGTGGAGCGGCGGCAAGGCGCGCTTCGATGACCTGCTGGCGCGCTTCCCGGCCCTGACGGCGCGTCTCGACGGCGCGCCCGCCGCGTCGCGCGATCGCGGCGCCGGGCCGCTGCTGCAACGACCGCGGGGCGTCTGCCGCGGCAACGTCGCGCTGGTCGGCGATGCCTCGGGCTACGTCGATGCCATCACCGGCGAAGGCCTGGCAGTGGCGCTGCACCAGTCGGCGGCGCTGATCGAAGCGCTGGTGGCCGGCGATCTGGCACGCTATGCCGCCCGCCATCGCCGGATCTGCCGCCTGCCGGACAACATGACGGCCCTGCTGCTGGCCGTCGAGCGCCGGCCCTGGCTGCGTCACCGCATGGTGCGGGCGCTCGCCGCGGAGCCGGCGCTGTTCTCGCGCCTGCTCGGCATCCACGCCCGCGCCCTGCCGCCGGCACGCCTGGGCATCGACGGCGCCCTGCGGCTGGTCTATCGTCTGGTCACGGCCTGAGCCGGACCAGGCCCCTGCGCGAGGAGGATTGATGGCGGAGCGCTCGCTGCTGATGATCCCGGGGCCGGTCGAGGTCTCGCCAGGCGTGCTCGCGGCGTTCTCCTCGCCGCCGCCCGGGCATACGGCGCCGACGCTGATCGCGGCCTTCGGCGAAGCGCTCGAGAGCATGCGGCGGGTGTGGCTGGCGGAACCGTCGAGCCAGCCCTTCGTGGTGGGTGGCGGCGGCACGGCGGCGATGGACATGGCGGTCGCCAACCTGGTCTCGCCGGGCGACCGGGTGGTGGTGGTCAAGACCGGCTACTTCTCCGACCGGATGGCAGAGATGCTGCGCCGCCAGGGTGCCGCGACGCTCGAGATCGGCGCCGAACCGGGCGATGCCCCGTCCCCCGAGGAGGTGCAGGAGGCGCTGGCCGCCGAGCGCGCCGCGGGCGCCGCGCCCTGCCGCGCGCTGTTCGCCACCCACGTCGACACCTCGACGGGCGTGAGGATCGATCCCGAACCGCTTGCCCGCCTGGCGCGTGAGCACGGCATGATCGCGGTCTTCGACGGCGTCTGCGCCGCCGGCGGCGAGCACTTTGACATGGCCGCGTGGGATGCCGACGTCTATCTCACCGCCTCGCAGAAGGCGCTCGGCCTGCCGCCGGGGCTGGCGCTGATGGTGGTGAGCCAGCGGGCGCTGGCGGCGCGTGCCGCCCGCAGCGGGACCCCGCCACCCATGTACCTGGACTGGGAAGTCTGGCAGCCGGTGATGCGCGCCTACGAGGAACGCCGCGCCGCCTACTTCTCGACGCCGCCGACCAACCTGGTGCTGGCGCTGGCAGCCGCGCTCGCCGAGATCGAGAGCGAAGGAGCCGCGGCGCGAATCGCCAGCCACGCCCGCGCCGCCGCCGCCCTGCGCGCCGCCTGGCAGGCGCTGGGCCTGCGCTTGCTGCCGGCCCGCGAGGACCTCGCCGCCAACACCCTGTCCGCCCTCGTCCTGCCCGCGGCCATTGCAGGGGCGGCCTCGCAGGCGCCGGAGCGGCCCGGCGGTGCGGCGATCGCCGGCGGGGGCGCCGAGCCACCATCCGCCGGCAGCACCCGCGCCGACGCGCCGGCCGTGGTGGCGCGCATCGCCGAGCACGGCGTGACCGTGGCGACCGGCCTCCTGCCCGACCTGCGCAGCCGCTACTTCCGGGTCGGCCACATGGGCTGGGTCGTCGGCCGTCCCGACCTGCTCCGCCGCACCGTGGCCGCGGTGGCGTCCGCTCTCCGCGACTGCGGCCTCGGCGCCGGCGAGCAAGCCGAGAGCCAGGCGCTGGCGGCGCTCGGCCAGCTGCCCGCAAGCTAAACGCCGGCCGCGACGGCCGCGCCGCCGCCCCAGGTAGTCCCGCCGGAAAGACGGTGCAGCACCGAGGCCGCCGAGCCGCTGCTGGCTCCACGGCCAGTCCGCATCTCGGGACCGGCCGAAAGAGGCGCGGGACTTGCAAGTCGAATCCCTCGATTCCTGAGGATGGCTGGGGAGGAGAGTCCATGCGAACGATTCGTCTGAGGACCATCGCGCTGGCCTGTTCGTGCTTGTTCACGGCTCCGCTGTCGTCGTCCTTCGCGCAGACCGGCGACGCCCCGGCCGCGGCGTCCGCGGAAGGTGACGCGACCGTCGCCGCCGGCGATGCGGCAGCGCCCTCGCCGCAGTGCTCCATAACCTCTCTGGAGATGGCAGCGTTGCCGCACTCGGACTCCGGGGCGGGGGCGGAGGCGGGAGCATCGTTCCTGGAGGACCAGGCCCCCGCGCCCCCGGATCAGGCCCAGGCCCAGGGTCAGGCGGCGCCGCCTCCCGCCGGCAATCCGGCGCCGCCTTCGCTCGGGGATCTGGGCTTCGGGTCGGAGCAGACCCAGGGGAGCTCCCAGGACCAGGCCCTGCTCGACAAGCGGTCGCACATGCTCAAGATCCATCAACGGCTCGGTCTGATCACGACCGTTCCCCTGGTCGCGACGATCTTCAGCGGCGGCCTCGCCGGCGGCAGGAGCACCAGCTCGGGCGGGCGCGATCTGCATGCCGGCCTCGGCGTGCTGACCGCGGCCCTGTACATGACCACCGCCTACTATGCCATCTACGCGCCCAAGCTGCCGGGAACCACGGTCCGCGGGCCCATCCGTCTGCACAAGGCCTTGGCCTGGATTCATGGCACGGGGATGATCCTGACGCCCATCCTGGGAGCGATCGCCTTCGATCAGAGGAACCGCGGTGAGAAGATCCATGGCATCGCCAGCGCCCACGGGGCGGTGGGGGCCGTGACGGCCGCCGCCTACGGGCTGGCCATCTTGTCCGTATCGCTCAAATTCTGAGAAGGACTCATGAACAAGAAATTGCTCCTGGCCCTGTGCCTGCTGGCCTTTCCCAAGCTCGGCCGAGCGGCGGATCGGCAGTGGGTCCTCGAACAACCCACCCTGACCTACCACGTGTCCCACCCGCTGCATTCGACCGACGGCGTCAGCCACGCGGCGAAGGGCAAAGGCGTCTGCCACGCCGGGCAGTGCGATTTCCTGATCGCGGTGCCGGTCAAGTCGTTCGATTCGGGTGACAGCAACCGCGACCTTCACATGCTGCAGGTGACGCGCGGCGCCCAATTCCCCATGGTCACCGTGCGCACGCGGTTGCCCGAGGAGGCATCAGGATCGGTGACGATCCACGCCGATCTGGAGATCCAGTTCGCCGGCCAGACGGCCCGCTACACACAGGTCCCGTTCCAGCTGGCGACGCAAGGGAAGCAGATCCGGATCACGGGCACGATCCCGGCGACCCTCTCCGATTTCAAGATCGATCCGCCGACGCTCCTGGCGATCCCGGTGAAGAACGAGATGCCGGTGGGGGTGGACATGACCTGGCGTCTCCAGTGATGGCGGCGGTGGGCCGAGACGGAGCGCCGCGATCAGCTCTCCGGCTCGCCTGACGCTGACGCTGCGGCGCCGCCGGCAGGCGAAGGCGGCGGCGGCAGCGGCGGCGCGGGCACGGACTGGCGCGGCGCGACGCCCATGCGCTGCAGCTCGTCGTAGACCACCTCCGCCAGCACCTGGTGGGCCAGGGCGCTCGGGTGCCCGTCGGCTTGCTTGAAGGCGCGCACGCGGTTCTGCCGCTCGGCGGGATCGAGACCGTGGCGCCGCAGGTAGGCGAACAGGTACGGCGAGGCGTCGAGGACGCGGAAGCCGTTGGCGAGCGACACCCGGCGCGCGATCTCTCCGGCCTCGGTGTCGAAGCCGAGCGCCAGCACGACCACCGGGATGCGCTGCCGGCGGGTCAGCGCGGCCAGCCGCGCCATCGCCTTCTCGTACGCCTCCTGTCCCACCATGCGCTCGTAGCGATCGCGGGTGCTCTGGCGCTGGTCCTCCGGCAGCCCGTGGAGATCGTGCGCCAGGTCGGGGTCCTCGTCGGGCGGCGCGAAGCGGGCGCGTAGGAAGTCGGCAAGGTAGAGGTGGACTCCCGGCTCCCGGCTGCGCGGCAGCTGCATGAAATGCGGCAGACCGAAGTCGTTGCCCACGAAGTGCAGCAGCACCATGTCCGGCGCGAAGGCCATCGCCCGGTGCTCGTAGGTGGCGACCTCCATGACGGTGTTGTATCCGGGCACGGCGAAGTTGAGCAGCTCGTAGCGCCGCCCGCCGCGAGCGGCCGCCGCCGAGGCGTTGAGCCGCTGCTCGACCAGATGCATGTAGGTCTCGTCTTGCCCCACCCCCCAGCCGAACATGTGGGAGTCGCCGATGCCGGCGATGCGGAACACCTGCGGCGGCTTGCGCAGCGAGCATTCCTCGCCGCGCATGCCGAAGGAGTTGGTGCGCACCGGGCGGTCACGGAAGGTGCCGTCGAGCCTGGGCTTGAGCTCGTAGACGACCTCCTCGAACTCGCTCGGCTCCACCAGCCCCATCAGGCTGAAGGCGCCCCGCGACGCCTCGGCAAGCGACGCGCGCCGCGAGCGCTCCAGCTTGTGCCGAACCTCGGCCGGGTTCTCGTCGGCGATCCCCATCCACAGCCGCAGCCCCGCCTCGACCACCACCAGCGCCAGCAGCGCCGAGAGCGCCGCCAGGAGAAGTCCGTAGATCAGTTTCTTGACAGGCATGAGGGAGCAACCAGGTGGCCCCGGCGCCATCCTAGCTCAGCATGGGCAGGGCGGTAGGGTAGAATACGCGGTTGCGATGGCGAGACGAGCCCACGAGTGGTCCCCGTATGTCGCGGCCGAGCGGCCGGTCGAGCGGTTCCCTGCGCAGGGGCGATGGCGCCTGGGGCTTGCGTACGCCAACAGCTATCACGTCGCGATGTCGAGCCTGGGGTTCCAGCGGGTGTACGAGCTGGTGCACCGGCGGCCGGATTGGAGCTGCGAGCGCTTCTTCGCGGAAGGCCCCGACGTCGCCGGCGCCCCCGACGCCCCTGGCGGTCGCCGGCCGCCGCTGTCGGTCGAGAGCGGGCTGCCGCTGGCCGGCCTGGGCTGCGTCGCCTTCTCGGTCTCCTTCGAGCAGGACTACGTCAACCTGCTGAAGATGCTCGACCGCTCCGGCATCCCGCTGCGGCGCGAGGCTCGCGGGCCGTGGCATCCGCTGATCGTCATGGGCGGCTCCTGCGCCACCATCAACCCGCTGCCGATGGCGGAGTTCGTCGACGTCTTCGCCCTGGGGGCCGCCGAGAACGTGCTGCCGCCGCTGCTCGCCGCGCTCGAGGAGGAGGACGGCCGCGAGGCGGTGATCGCGCGGTTGGCGGCGCAGCGCGGCTTCTACGTCCCGGCGCACCACCGGCCGGAGGAGGACGGCGACGACCTGGCCAAGCTCGACAAGCTCGAGCTGACCGAGGCGCAGATGCGGCTGCCGGGCAACCTGCCGACCACCGCCATCGTCACCCCGCGCACCGAGTTCGCCGAGAAGTTCCTGATCGAGATGTCGCGCGGCTGTCCCGAGAAGTGCCGCTACTGCTGGGCGACGTTCGGCATGGGAGTCTTCCGCTGGCATCCGGGCGACTACATCCTGGCGTCGCTCGACCGCGCCCGCTCGGTCACCGATCAGCTCGGCTTCGTCGCCACCGCGGTCGGCGACCACCCGGAGATCGAGCACATCCTGCGCGAGGCCAACCAGCTCGGCTTCCGCACCTCGGTGTCGTCGATCCGCATCCCGGCGGTCACCGAGGGGGTGCTCGAGGCGCTCCACGCCTCCGGCGACCGCTCGATCACGCTGGCCCCCGAGACCGGCACCGACGAGCTGCGCGCCAAGATGGGCAAGCCGATCTCGAACGACCTCCTGCTCGACAAGGTGCGGCTCATCTTCCGCCAGGGCTTCACGCAGCTCAAGCTCTACTTCATCGTCGGCCTGCCCGGCGAGACCATGGCTGACGTGGAGGGCATCCTCGAGCTGGCGGCGCGGGCGCGGGCGGTGATGCTCGAGCAGTGCTCGGCGAGCGGCGTGATCGGCCACATCCATCTTGGCGTCAACGTGCTGGTGCCGAAGCCCTACACCCCGTGGCAGCGCTTGCCGATGGACGGCGAGAAGAGCCTGCGCGCCAAGATCACGCTGCTCAAGCGCGGCGTCTCCCGCCTCCCGAACGTCTCGCTGGGCTCGATCTCGGTGCGGCAGGCGGTCTGGCAGACCTACATCAGCAAGGCCGGCAGCGATGCCGCCGAGGCGCTCGAACAGGCCGCCCGCGGCGAGCCGCTCACCGCCCTCCTGCACCGCTTCGCGCCGCGCATCCACGCCGAGGTCTTCCGCCACCTCGAAGGCGACCTGCGCTGGCACTTCATGCGCCAGGGGCTCGCGTAGCCGCGCCGGGTCCGGGTGTCAGCCCGGGCTCTCCACCCTCAGCCGCACGTCCAACGCCTTGGCCGCTTGGCGCGTCGGGGCGGCGAGGAAGGGGTTGACGTCGAGCTCGGCGATGCGCGGATGGCGCGCGACCAGCTGGGCGATGCGCAGCAGGACCTCGACCAGCAGATCGAGGTCCGCTCCCGTTTCGCCGCGGACGCCGGTGAGCAGCCTGATGCCGCGGATGCCGCGCACCATCTCCTCCGCCTCCCAGGCGTCGAGCGGCAGGACGCCGAAACGCACGTCCTCGAAGACCTCCACGTACTTGCCGCCCAGCCCGAACATCAGCAGCGGGCCGAAGCGTGGATCGGTGGTGACGCCGAAAATGACCTCGTGGCCGCCGCGCGCCATCTCCTGGACCAGGTAGCCCGAGAGCCGGTGGCCGGCCGCCGCGATGTCGCCGCGCATCGCCGCCACCGCCTCGGCGAGCTCCGCCGCGCTCCGCAGGTCGACCTGCACGGCCCTCGCCTCGGTCTTGTGCACCAGGTCCGGGGCCACCCCTTTCAGCACCACCGGGTAGCCGATCTCCGCGGCCGCGGCCAGGACCGCGGCGGCGTCCCCGTCTTCCGCGCCGGGCTCGCCACTCCCTCCGCCCGCGCCTGCCGCTCCGGCCGTGGCCGCGCCGCCGCCCGCGGCGACCAGCCGCCACCGGGCGACCGGGATGCCATAGAGCTCCAGCACCCGGAACGCCTCGGCGGGACCGAGATAGCCGCCGGCGCCGGCGCCATCGAGCAACGCTGCGACCGCGGCGTCGTCGGCCGCGAGATCGCGGCCCGCGGGGGCGCCGGCTTCCCCTGCCACCGGCCGGCGGCGCCAGGCGGCGTAGCGGGCGAGCATCGCCAGGGCGAGCGCTGCCGACTCGGGAAAGCGGTACACCGGCGGCAGGTCGCGCCGCAGCTCGAGCTCCTGGTAGAAGTCGTCGGTCGCCATGACCACCGCCAGCGTCGGCTTGGCGCGCTCGCGGGTGGACGCGGCGATCTCGTGCATGATGTCGATCGGATTGGCGAGCAGCGGCGTGACGTTGATCACCATCGCCATGTCGACCCCGGGATCGTCGAGCACCGCCGCCAGGGTGCGGCCGTAGGCCTCGGCGCCGGCCGAGGCGATCATGTCGACGGGGTTGCCGAAGCTGGCCTCGGCCGGGAGGAAGCGGCGCAGCTCGGCGACGGTCGCCGGCGCGAGCTGCGCCAGGTGGAGGCCGAGGTTGATGCACGCGTCGGTGGCCATGATGGCGGGCCCGCCGGCGTTGGTGACGATGCCCACCCGGGTGCCGGCGGGCAGCGGCGAGCGCGCCAGGGCGCGGGCGACGTCGAACAGCTCCTCGATGGTGTTGGCGCGCAGCACGCCGCACTGCTCGAGCAGCGCGGACACGGTCACGTCGGCGCCGGCGATGGCGCCGGTGTGGCTGGTGGCGGCGCGCGCGCCTTCGGCGGTGCGCCCGGACTTGACCACCAGGACCGGCTTCTTGCGCGTGACGCGCTTGGCGATCTCGGTGAAGCGGCGCGGGTTGCCGAACGACTCGAGATACATCGCGATCACCCGCGTCTCGGGGTCGTCCTCCCAGTACTCCAGCAGGTCGTTGCCCGACACGTCGGCCTTGTTGCCCATCGACACGAACTGGGTCAGCCCGATGTCCATGTCCCGCATGACGTTGAGGATGGCGACGCCGAGGGCGCCCGACTGGCTGACGAACCCGACGCGGCCGGCGCGGGCCGGGGTGGGAGCGAAGGTGGCGTTGAGCGACACGCCGGCGGCGGTGTTGATCACGCCCATGCAATTGGGGCCGATCATGCGCACCCCGGCGGCGCGCACCGCCTCGCGCAGCCGCGCCTCGCGCGCAGCCCCCTCGGGCCCGGTCTCGCCGAAGCCGGCGGTGATCACCACCAGGCCGCGGACGCCGCGGGCCAGGCACTGCTCGATCACTTCCTGCACCGCGCCGCGCGGCACCATGACCACCGCCAGGTCGATCGGGTCGGGGATCTCGGCGATCGACGCATAGCAGCGCAGCGAGTGGATGGCCTGGGCGTGCGGGTTCACCGGGAAGATGGCGCCCTCGAACTGATTGGCGACCAGGTTGTGGAGCAGCGCGAAGCCGATCGAGTCGCGCCGGCGGGAGGCGCCGATGACGGCGATCGAGCGCGGCGCGAAGATGGCGTCGAGCCCGCGCCGGGGCTCGTCGCGCGTGGCGCCTGAGGCGGCGGCCGCGCCGCGCTCGGGATCTGCCATGTCCTCGTGCGCCCCGGCCGTCACGTCCGCCGTTCCGGGTGTGCCGGGGGTGCAGGGCGCGCCGCCGGCCCCGAAGGCGCCAGCACCAGCAGCGGGTCCGGAGCCAGCCGGACGACCATGGTGGCGCCCTCGCCGGGCAGGGCTTGCTCGGGGCGTCCGGCCAGATCGGCGCTCGCGGCCGTCTCGGATCGTTCGGCGCGACTGCTTTCCGAGCCCGCCGAGCCACCCACGCCGCCGCTGCCGACTCGAGGGATCGGATCGCCGTCGACCTGCAGGCCGGCCTCGGGCGGCACGGAGAAGACCACCTCCTCCACCGCTCGCACGCTGACGTCGGCGCGTCGCGTGTGCCTGCCGCTCATCACGCCCAGGATGAAAGCGAGGGTGGCAGCGCGGCCGCTGCCGTGAAAGGTCACCAGCTCGAAGCGGCGGTCGTCGGGGCGGGCGCCTGGAGCCATGCGGTAGCTGCCGCCGTAGTAGGGGATGTTGCAGACGGCGAGGAAGGTGGCGGGGGGCAGCTGCTCGCCGTCGGCCATGATCTCGATCTCGGGGTAACCGTAGCGCCACCACTCGCGCACGCCCTGCAGCGCCACTGCCGTCTTGCCGAGCCGCGTCTTGAGGCCTCGGTCGAGGGCGGCCAGGGCGCGTCCGTCGAGCCCTGCCGAGATCATCATCAAGAAAGCCCTGGCGCCGGCGAGGCCGGCGTCGAACGAGCGAGCCGGCGCGTGGCAGAGCACGGCGGCGGCGTCAGCCGGGTCGCGCGGCAGCCCGAGAGCGAGCGCCATCAGGTTGGCGGTGCCGCCAGGCAGGATGCCCAGCGCCGTCCGGCTGCCCAGCAGGCCGGCCGCCACCTCGCGCGCGGTGCCGTCGCCGCCGAGCGCGAAGACCGCTTCGACGCGCCCCTCGCGAGCGAGGTCGGCGGCCAGGTCGGTCGCCTGGCCGGGCGCGGCGGTCGGCACCGGCTCGAGCTCGAAGCCCTCCCGCCGGCAGGTGCGGAGGACGGCCTCGAGCACCCGCTCCCAGCGGCCGCGGCCGGCGATGGGGTTGTAGATCAGCGCGGCGCGGCGCATCGGCTGGCCCAGCGGCGAGGAAAGCGAGGCGGAACGCGAAGCGGAACGATGAGAGCCATCACGGCCACGTGGATGGGGCAGAGCGATCAGGAGCGATCAGGAGCGATCAGGAGCGATCCGAGTGACGAGAGAACCGGGGCAGCCGGGATCAGAAGAGGCGGCCCGCGGTGCCGTGGCGCGGCGGCAGGCCGAGGTGCTCGTAGGCGCGCCGGGTGGCCACCCGGCCGCGCGGCGTGCGCTGCAGGAAGCCCTCCTGGATGAGGTAGGGCTCGTACAGGTCCTCGAGCGTGCCGGCATCCTCCCCCACCGCCGCGGCCAGCGCCTTCAGGCCGGCCGGGCCGCCGTCGTAGTGGGCGATCAGGGTGCCGAGGAGCTTGCGGTCCACGTCCTCGAAGCCATGCTCGTCCACCTCGAGCAGGGCCAGCGCGCTGCGCGCCGCGGCGAGGTCGATGCGCTCCGTGCGCTCGACCTGCGCGAAGTCACGCACCCGGCGCAGCAGCCGGTTGGCCACGCGGGGCGTGCCGCGGCTGCGCCGGGCCACTTCCTGGGCGCCGGCCTCGTCGATCTCGATCGCCAGCAGGCGGGCGGAGCGCTTGATGATCTGTGACAGCTCCGCCGGGTTGTAGAAGTCGAGGCGGTGCACGATGCCGAAGCGCGCCCGCAGCGGTGCGCTGATCAGGCCGGCGCGGGTGGTGGCGCCCACCAGCGTGAAGCGCGGCAGCGTGATTTTGACGGTGCGGGCGGCGGGCCCCTGGCCGATCACCAGGTCGAGCCGGTAGTCCTCGAGCGCCGGGTAGAGGATCTCCTCGACGGTCGGGCCGAGGCGGTGGATCTCGTCGATGAACAGCACCTCACCGGCCTCGAGGTTGGTGAGGATGGCGGCCAGGTCGCCGGCGCGCTCGAGGACGGGCCCGGAAGTGATGCGCAGCGGCGCGCCCATCTCGGTGGCGATGAGATGGGCCAGCGTCGTCTTGCCGAGCCCCGGAGGGCCGAACAGCAACGTGTGATCGAGGCTCTCGCCGCGCTCACGGGCGGCGCGGATGAAGACCCGCAGGTTGTCGACGATCTTGCGCTGACCGACGTACTCGTCGAGCTGGCGCGGCCGCAACGAAGGCTCGACCCCGAGATCCTCGGGGTCCGGTACACCTGAGAGCAGCCGATCCTCGGAAAGCATGCGCCGCCATTCTACGCCGGTCCTGGCAGCGCCCTCGGCAGGAGGCGCCGGAAGTTAGCTCCGCGACAGGCGGTTGAGGCTGGCGCGCAGGAGGTCCTGGAAGGGGGCGTCGGGCCGGTCGCGGCGGGCTTCGGCGACGGCCCGCTCGGCCTGGGCGGGCTTGTAGCCGAGGTTGATCAGCGCGGAGACGACCTCCTCGCTGGCCGGGGCGGCACGGCCGGGAAGCTCGGCGGCGAGCTCGCGCATCTTGTCCCGGAGCTCGAGGACCATGCGCTCGGCGGTCTTGCGGCCGATGCCGGGAATGCTGGTCAGGCGGGCCAGGTCGCCGGCCGCCAGCGCCGCCAGCAGGTCGTCCGCGGCCATGCCGGAGAGCACCACCCGCGCCAGGCGGGGTCCGATGCCGGACACCCCGATCAGCTGCTCGAACAGCTGCTTCTCGCGCTCGCTCCAGAAGCCGAACAGCGCGATGCCGTCCTCACGCAGGTGCGTGTGGATGAAGAGCCGGATCGCGCCGCCCGTGCCGGCGCGCTCGATCTCGTAGAAGGTGGACAGCGGGATCTGGACGTCGTAGCCGACGCCCTGGACGTCGACCAGCACCCGCTCGGGGCTGGAGCGCAGGACCGTGCCCTGGAGGTAGCCGATCAGGCCTTATCCCGCCTGCGGTTGCTGCAGCCCGTCCACCGGGACGCCCAGCGACTCGAGCAGCTTGCGGTTGTAGTCCACCCCGAGCTCGCGTTCGCGGCGCTCCAGCAGCGCTCCCAGGATCGTGTTGAGCTTCTGCTGCCGGAGACTCTGGCGCGTCTGCTCCTTGGCGGCGGCGAACTTTGCCGGCTCCCAGCTCTTGCGGTCGGTGACCAGGAAGAGCACGGCGCCCCGGCTGTCGGCGACCGGTCCGCCCACCTGGCCGGGGGGCAGCGACAGGGCCTGCTGGATCAGCTGCCGGCTGGGGCCGAGGCCGGGGATCGGCCCGGTGCCGCCGAACTCCGGCGTCTCCTTGACGGCCACCGCGAGCTCGGCCGCGGCCTGGTCGAACGACTTGCCGTGCTGGATCTCCTGGCGCGCCTGGTTCAGCACCTGGACGGCCTTCTCCAGCTGCTTGGCGGCGATCAGCTTCTGCCGTACCTTCGGCTCGACCTCGGCCAGCTCGGCCAGGTGCGCCGGGTACACGGCCTGCACGTAGGCGACGGCCCAGCCGCGGGGGATCTCGATGGCGCCCGTCACGTCGCCCGCCTTGGCGGCGAAGACGGCGGTGTTGAACGCCTGCACCATGCCCAGCCCGGGCACCGGCTCCTGCTGCGAGAACTTGCCCGTGGCGGTGAGGGTCACCCCCGGGTTGTCCTTGGCGAGGGCCTGCAACGCCTCGCCGCTCTTCGGCTTCTCGGCGGCGAGGCGCCCGGCCAGCTCCTTGGCCTTGGCCTCGGCCAGCTGCCGGGCTTTCTCGAACGCCAGCCGGCCGCGGATCTGCTCGCGCACCTCGGTGAAAGGCTGGATGCCGGCGGGCCGCCGGCCGGTGACCTTCAACAGGTGATAGCCGAAAGGCGACTTGATCGGTCCCACCAGCCTGCCGGGCGTCGCCGAGAAGGCGGCGTCCGAGACCTCCTTGACCATGCGGCCGCGGGCGAAGTAGCCGAGATCGCCGCCGCTGGCCTTGGTGGCGGGATCTTCCGAGACCTGGCGCGCGACGGCGCCGAGCTCCTCGCCGTTGTCGATCCGCTTCTTGATCGCCTCCATCTGCTCGCGGGCTTGGGCATCCGTGCGCTTGTCGTTGACCTGCAGCAGGATGTGGCTGGCGCTCACCTGCTCGTCCTGCTTCCACTCGTCCCGGTGGGCGCCGTAGTAGGCCTGGAGATCGGCGTCGGGGATCTTCACCTGTTCGAGCAGCCTGCTGGCCTCCACCAGCAGGTAGGCGCCCTCGCGCTGCTCGGGAAGCCGGTACTCCTGGCGGTGCTGCTGGAAGTAGGCGGCGACTTCGCTCGGCGGCACCGCGACGTCCCCGAAGCGGCTGCTCGGCACCTCGATGTAGCGGATCTTGGCGCGCTCGACCTGCTCGCGGTAGGTCTTCTCGACCTCCGCATCGCTGACGTAGAGGTCGGCCTGCAGGGCCGAGGCCAGCTTCTGCTTCAGAAGCTGCTGCCGGGTCGCATCCTCGAAGCTCGTCACCGTGTAGCCGTACCTCAGCAGCGCCTGGGTATATTGTTCCTGGCCGACGAAACGTCCCTGCTCGTCGTGAAACTGCTCCAGCACGGCGTCTCGCACCTCGGTATCGCTCACCTTGAGCCCGATCCGGTCCGCCTCCCGCTCCAGGACCTTGTCGGCGATCGCCTTGTCCAGCGCCCGCTTCCACACTTGCATCTGCTTGGCGACCTCGGTCGTGTACTGGTCCCCGAACTGCTGGCGATACTGATTGTCGATCAACTGGTAAGCGTGCTGGTAGTCGGTGCGGGTGATGGTCGACGAGCCTACCTTCGCGGCCCAGGAGACGGCGTCCCTGGTGCCGCCGAGCCCGCCGCCGAAGTCCGCAAAGACGAAGAGCACGAACAGGGCGATAATCACCCACAGGATCCAACTCAAGTACTTTACGTTTTCGCGGAGGACCTTGAGCATACAGCGACTCCTTTCACTCCGCGCCGCGAGGCGCCGGAGGGAGCAGCACTTTACCAGCCGCCGGCCCGGCCGCACAACCGCCGGGCAACCTGGCAATCGGGGACACTACCCCTCAGGGGGCTCCGGCCGGTCCGTCCGGCGATTCGGCGCCGCCGGCGGCCGGCTGGCCTGCGCCCTGGCGTCGGCGGCGCTGCTGGCGCTGGCGCTGGCCTGGTCGCTGCACCCGCTGGTGCACGACGACCTCTTCTGGCACCTGCGTGCCGGCGCGTGGATCGCCGCGCATCACCGGGTGCCGCTCGTCGATCTCTTCTCGTACACCCGGCAGGGCGCGCGCTGGATCACCCATGAGTGGGGGTTCTCGCTGGCCAGCTGGCTGATCTACCGTGCCAGCGGCATGGGCGGCCTGGTCGTAACGGCGGCGTGGCTGGCCTTGGCCACCTTCGCCGCCATCGCCTGGCGCGCCGTGGACCTCGCCGCTGCCGCTGCGCCGACGGGTGCAGGCCCCGGAGCAAGCGCCACGGCGCGCTGCCTGCTGCTGGCGGCACTGCTCGCGTTGGGGCTGTGGGCCGCGTCGCCCGAGATCTTCCTGCGCGCCGCCCTGGCCGGCGAGCTGATGCTGGCGCTGGTCCTGGCCGCCCTCGGCCGCTACCGCCACACCGGCCGGCGCCGCTGGCTGGCCGCGCTCGCGGCCCTGTTCTGGCCGTGGGCGAACCTGCACTCTGGCGTGGTCTTCGGGCTCTTCGTCCTGGCGCTCCACGCGCTCGAACCCTTCGTCGGCGCGGTTCGACCGGCATCGGCGTCGTCGTCGCCGGCGTCGTCAGCGTCGGCGGCGTCGCCAGCCGGCGGGCCCGGCGTGCGGCTGGCGGCGGCGGCTCCCTTGCTGTGGACCCTGGGGGCGGCCTCGGCGCTGACATTGCTCAACCCCAACGGCCTCGACGGGCCCCTCTATCCTCTCCTGCTCGCGCGCCTCCTGTACGCCAGCGGCATCCCCTGGGAACTGGGGCACTTCTCGGCGACCGGCCCCACCGGCGGCGGTGCCGACGCGGCCCTCTGGCTGCTGCTCGTCCTCCTGCTCCTGGCGCTGCTGCCGTTGCGCCAGGCCCGGCGCCTCTCGCCGGCCGAGGCGGCCTCGATCGGCGCCTTCTTCACGCTCACCCTCATCTCCCACCGCTTCGTCTTCGACCTGGTGGTGATCGCCCTACCGACCCTCTACAAGCTGCTCCTCCTGCCGGCTCCGCCCACCCTTGCCGGCGCTGCCGCCGCCGCTGCTCCTGCTGTTCCCTCCGTTCCCGCCGCCCCCGCGGCTCCGGCGGCGCCGCCGCGCCCCTCCGCCGGCGGGCTGCACGGTCTCGCCGGCCGGCCCGCCCTGGCGGCGGCGCTGGTGGCGCTGTTCCTGCTGCCGGTGGGCGCGGCGGCGATCGCGGCGGCGGCTGCCGGGTGGGCGCGCCGACCTCCCGCCGCCGGCGGCCTGATCGCCGAGCCCTTCCCGCAGGCGGCCGCGCGCTTCGTTGCAATCCAGGGGCTCGCCACCCCCGGCGATCGTCTCTTCAACCACCAGAACTGGGGCGGGTTCATCGGCTGGCGCCTGGGTGTGCCGGTGTTCTGGGACGGGCGCAACGACGTCTTCGCCGAGCTGGTGCGCGAGGTCGCCACCCAGCCCTTCGGCCTCACCGCCAGCCGTTACCGCCTCGACTGGCTGCTCCTCGCCGAGCACGACTTCCCCGGCATCCAGCCCGAGATCGCCGCCGGCCGCTGGGGCCTCGTCTACTGGGACGACTTCTGCGCCGTCTACCTCCGCCGCGGCCCGCGCTACGCCGAGCCGCTGGGCCGCCTCGAGCTCCGCCTCTTCCCCCCCTTCGGCGGCCGCCCGGGCCTCCCTGCCCTCGCCGCCGACCCCGGCCGCGCCGCCGCCGCGCGCGCCGAGCTCGCGCGCCTCCTAGCCGCCAACCCCGAGAACCAGCGCGCCCGCTATTTCCAAGGCATGATCAGCCTCTACCAGGGAGACCAACGCCGCGCCACCGCCGAGCTCCAAGCCGCCAGCCTCATCCGCCCGAATGACCAGGTCGACCAGGTTCTCACTTACCTCCGGAACCTTCCGACGAAGTCCGCCGGCGGCCGAAAGGCAATGTAGCCGGAGGGGGGGAAGGAGGGCCGCCCGAGGCCCGGCCGGAGGGGCATGCCCCGTAGGCCCCCCTGTGGTATATTCGCCAACCCGAATAAGGGACCCACAGGAAAGGGATTCTCGTTGCCTGCGCTGCCTGCGTCGCCCGCCCGCAAGCCGATCCGCACGCGCAAGGACTGGTACAGCATCTCGGTCGACACGCTGCGGGGCTGGTTCTTCCTGCTGTTGATCGCCGCGGCCCTGGTCGGTGCCTACATGGTCTACCGATCGTGGGAGCGCAAGTCGCTCGAGCGCAACTCCCGCCTGGTGATCGACCAGGACCAGCGGCTGCTGGCCCAGGTACGCGACGACGTGAAAATGGGCGAGTTCAAGAACGAGTACGAAGCCGGGACCCAGAGCCTCCAGGAAGCCCGCGCCGACTTCGCCCAGCAGCACTTCCGCCCCGCCCTGGCGAACGCCGTCACCTGCCGCAAGCTGCTGCAGTCGATCCTCGACACCGTCGCGCTCACCAACTCCGGCGGCCAGGCGCAGTTCATCTCCCTGCAAGGCGAGGTGGAGTACAAGCGCTCCGACGCCGGCAGCTGGGAGGAGGCGCGCCCCCGCCTGTCCCTCCGCGCCGGCGACTACGTCCGCACCGGCAACGGCGGCTCGGCCGAGATCGTGTTCCTCGACGGCACTCTCTATACCGTGCGCGGCAACACCCAGTTCGTGATCTCGCCGGGAGGGTCCCCGGCCGACAGCGCCGCCGGCGAGGCGGCGGCCGACCAGACGATCCAGATGGAGTACGGCTGGGTTAACCTCAACACCGCGAGCCGGCCGAGCCAGGTCAAGACCCCCGGCGCCGTCGCCAAGGTGCGCGAAGAGTCGGAAGCCTTCGTCACCTACGACCGTGGCGGCAAGCGCGGCCGCTTCGGCGCCGTGCGCGGTGGCATGGAGCTCGCGGCAGCCGGCGGCATGACGCGCCAGGTCGGCGAGCTGCAACAGGTCGTGCAGACCGGCGACCTGCTGTCGCCGGCCCAGAAGCTGCCTTCGCCGCCCGAGCCGCTCGAGCCGGCCGACAACCGCGAGCTCGACCTCGACCGGTCGCAGAGCCTGGTGCTCTCCTGGAACACCGTCCCCGGCTCGGCCCGCTACGCGTTGCAGGTGTCACGCAACCATCTCTTCGCCGACAACCTGGTCAGCGTCGAGAACCGCGCCAGGCCGAAGGCCACCCTGGGCCTGCGCGGCGAGGGGACCTTCTTCTGGCGGGTCGCCGCCTTCAGCCGCGAGGGCACCGAGGGTCCCTGGAGCCGGCCGCGCCGGTTCCGCGTCGCCTCGGGCAAGGTCGCCGACGACCGCCCCAATGCCCCTCCCGAGCTGGATCTCGTGGACGTCAAATCCTACGGTAGTATCTTCATCGTCGCCGGGCGGTGCACTCCCGGCTCCCGGCTCGACATCAACGGCGAGCAGGCGGCTGTCGGCGTCGACGGCTCGTTCAAGAAGACGGTCCAGTTCAACAAGGAAGGCTATAGCTACATCGAGATCCGGGCGCGCGACCGGTGGGGCAGCGAGACGGTGCGCCGCCGCCGCGTGCTGGTGGAGAGTCCCTAGTGCACTGCGTCCCACTAACCCAGTGACCGGTTCCACAGCCATCGATCGTCATCCAGGCGTCCCGCACCATGCGGGCCACCGGTAACCCGCCGCCGCGCGCCGGCCGCACTTCGCTGCCCTCCAGGCGCGGAGCTAACCAGAGGAAACCGACAGGCTGATGCCCTTCGCGTCCTTATTGCGCTACTTCTCGAAGGACCTCGCCATCGACCTCGGGACGGCGAACACCCTGGTCTACGTCAGCAACCAGGGGATCGTGGTGCGCGAGCCGTCGATCGTCGTCATCAACAAGCTCACCAACCGCATCGAGGCCGTCGGCATCGAGGCCAAGGAGATGCTCGGCCGCACCCCCGGCAACATCGAATCGATCCGCCCGATGAAGGACGGCGTCATCGCCGACTTCGAGGTCACCGAGCGGATGCTGGAGTACTTCATCAAGAAGGCCCACGGCCGTAAGATGTACGTCCATCCACGGATCGTCATCGGCGTGCCCTCGGAGATCACCCAGGTGGAGAAGCGCGCGGTGCGCGACTCGGCGATGCGCGCCGGGGCTTCCGAGGTGTTCCTGGTCGAGCAGGCGATGATGGCGGCGATCGGCGCCGGGCTGCCGATCACCGAGCCGTCGGGCAACATGATCGTCGACATCGGCGGCGGCACCACCGACGTCGCCGTGATCTCGCTCGCCGGCACCGTCTACAGCCGCTCGGTGCGCATTGCCGGCAACGAGATGGACGTCGCCATCATCCAGTACTTGAAGCGCAAGTACAACCTGCTGATCGGCGAGCGCACTGCCGAGATCATCAAGATCGAGCTCGGCTCCGCCTATCCGCTCAAGGACGAGATCAGGCTCGACATCAAGGGGCGCGACCTGGTCGAAGGCGTGCCGAAGTCGCTGTCGATCTCGGACGAGGAGATCCGCGAGGCGCTGGCGGAGACGGTCGCCACCATCGTCGAGGCCGTGCGCATGGCGCTCGAGCGCACGCCGCCCGAGCTGTCGGCCGACATCATGGACAAGGGCATCGTGCTGTCGGGCGGCGGCGCCCTGCTGCGCAACCTCGACCAGCGCCTGCGCGACGAGACCGGCCTGCCGGTGGTGCTGGCCGAGGATCCGCTGGCCTCGGTGGTGCTCGGCACCGGCCGCGTGCTGTCGGACATCGACCTGCTGCGCAAAGTCTCGATCCGTTAGGCCGCGCGGGACCGTGGACGAGCGCCGCACCGGCTACCTGCTGACCGTCCTGCTGCTGGGGCAGCTGGTGCTGGTGGCAATCGAGGGCGCCCGCAGCAACCGGTCGCGCACCTACGCCGAGATGATCGGCATGCGCGTCCTGGGCCCGGCGGCGCGCCTGGTGACGGCCGCTTCGGGCGGCGCCGTCGCGGTCGGCCACAAGGTCGAGCTGCAGGGCCGGCTGCTCGACGAGAACCGCC
>DATDGZ010000127.1:0-9057 GCA_036521795.1 Thermoanaerobaculia bacterium
GGCGCTTCGCTTGCAGGCAGGTCGGTGGCGAGATTATAGGGGTAAACAGAGGGAAACAGAGACGGATCCTCCCCGGGGAATGCTCCCCGGGGAGGATGGGATCGGGAAGGGAAGCGCGGACCGGTCCGGGGACCAGCCGGGGCTAGGCGCCGCCGGCCGGTGGGGGCGGGCCCTGCTGGCGCCGCTGCTGCTGCGGGCGTGGCGCCGGGGCCGGGCGCGCCTGTGGCGCCCGCGCTGCCTGCCGCTGGGCCTGCGGCGGCAGGCCCTGCCGCTGGAACTGGGCAGGACGCTGCGGCGGCGCCGAGGGCCGCATCACCTGTTGCTGGCGCTGGGGCGGCGGCGACGGCCGCGAGAGCTGCGCCTGGCGCTGCGGCGCCGGTGCCGACCGCCGCTGGAGTTGCTGCGACGGTGCGGACTGGCGCCGGAGCTGGGATTGCTGGCGCTGCGGCGGCGGCACGTACTGGTGGACCTGCCGCGCCCGCGCGCCGCTCCTGGGCGGCGTGCCGCCCCGGGTCCGCTGCGGCGGCGGAGTCATCTGGCCGCGGCTGTTGCGGCCCAGGGCCTGCTGCGTATGCCGGCCCGAAGGGGCGGCCTGGCGCCGCGCTTGTGCCTGGAGCTGGGTCCGCGACCCCGGCGTCACGCCTGCGGCGTTCCGGCCCGCGGAGCTCTGCGCCGCCCGCGCGCCGGCATTCGCCGAGGGCGCCGCCGGACCTGGGTTGCCGCGGGTGTTGAACTGGGCGGCTTCGGTGCGCCGCTGCGCTACGAGCTGCTGGGCGACGCGTCCGGTCGCGACGGACCGCGGTGCGACCCGCGCCGGGTCAGGGGCGTTCGCCTGCCGGACCACCGAGGCCGGGTGGAACATCGCCACGCTGTTGCCGCTCACCCGGGCGACCCTGGGATCGCTCGCGTTCGCCAACCGGAGCTGGCGCACCGGCTGGCCGGTCACCTGCGCGGCGCGCTGCACCGACATGGAGCCGTTGAAGACGCGGCCGCCGACGTTCCGGAAGTTGGTGATGTTGGTGGTGTTGCGGAAGATGCCCACGTTACGGTCCGGCGAGACGGCGAAGCGGCCGACGTTGACGGCCAGGAAGGACCGCTCCGGCACGAAGTTGTACCAGCCCGGATCGATCCCGACGCCAAGGTTGAAGCCGCCGAACCCGACGCCGGCGCTCCAGCCGACGGCCGGAGGCAATGGCGCCCAGCCGCAGTAGCCGTCACCTTCCTGCCACGACACCCATGCCGGTCCCCAATCGGTGCCGGGGATCCACGACCAGCCGTAGTCCGGATCGAGGTCCCAGCGGCCGTAGTGATAGGTCGCCCAGCCGAACGGCTCGGCCGACACCCAGGTCCAGCCGTAGTCGGTGTAGGCCCAGCGGCCGGCGGAGTAGGGGCGCCAGCCGTGGCGGACGTGCCGCGGCACGAACGCCCAGCCGTAGCTCGGGCGGTTGACCCAGTAGCCGTAGGGCGCCAGGTTGCTGTAGAAATAGTCCACGCCCACGGTGCCGTGGACGCCGACGCCGACGCCCACCGCGATGGCGGCGTTCAGGGCGGGCTGCATCAGCGCCGGCGCCGGCGGCTGGGCCGCGGCGGCGATGCTCGAGGCGCCCGCGAGAAGCAGCGCACTCAACGTGATTCTTGTGGTTCGCATATCTCACCTCGTTGAGGCGGCGGCGTCTGTGAGCTGCGCGTTGGAGGAGGGGCCGCCGCGTGGATGAAGTGAACCGGCACCGGGCCGCGCAGCGGAAGCCGGTGCCTCACGATGGCTAATTCGCAAGAAGCATGCCGAGGAGCGGACGCGGTCGGCGGCGCTCCAGCTCGGGCGGGGCGCAAGCCACTGAATTGTCGAGGCTTATTGTCTTCGACGCGAAACGAGACGGCGCGCGGCGGGGGCGGTGCCGCCGCGGGGCGCCGTCCCTAATGGGCCGTCCGGCCGAAAGGACATGCCGTCCCGTGCGAGCGGGCCACCAGCCAAGGTATACGATCCCGCCAGCGTGGCGGGGCCGCCCCGCCTGCCGGCCGCGGAGCGGTGAGGGATGGCACGACGAGGAGCGGACGACAAGCAGCTGCAGGAGGAGCTCGAGCGCCTCTACTCTCTGCCGCCTGCCGCCTTCACGGGGGCGCGCGACGAGCTCGCCGCGCGCCTGCGCCGGGAGGGACGGCGCGATGCCGCCGCCGAGGTGAAGGCGCTGCCTCGACCCACTCCCTCGGCGTGGGCGACGAGCCGGCTGATGCGCCTCGAGCCGGCGCGCTTTCGAGCGCTGCTCGCCGCCGGCGGGCAGGCTCGGCAGGCGCAAAGCCAGGTGCTCGGCGGCGGTGCCGCGGCCACCGCCGCGGCGGCGGCGCGCCTGCGCGACGCCCTGCACCACGCCAGGACCTTGATCGAGGAGCTGCGCCGGCGCGGCCTCGAGCTGCTCGGCGCGAGCGGCAGTCCAACGAGCTCCGGCACCGCCGACCGCCTGGGCGCCGATCTGCAAGCGCTGGCGTTCACCGCCGGAGCCGAGAGCGCCATCGCGCGCGGCTGGCTCGACCACGACCTCGAGCCTCCCGGCTTCGAGGTGCTGGCGGGCCTGCAAGCCGCGGCGGGGGGCGCCGGCCAGCGCGCACCGTCCCGGGAAGAGCCTGCCGCGAAGGGCACAGCCCGCGGGCTCATCCGGCGGCCGGAGCCGCCGCGGCAGGCCGCGGCCCGGGCAGAGCCGCGGCATGGCGGTGGCGGGCGGGCGCCGCGGCTCTTGGCTGGGAAGGACGAGCCGCCGGCGAGTCACCCGTCCGCGCGGGACGAAGCTCGAGCGCGGCTGCAGGCGGCGCGGGAGCGCCAGGAGCAGGCGCGGCGCGAGCGCGACCGGGCCTTCCTGCAACAGGCGCGCGAGCGGCAGCGGGCGCGGCTGGCCGAGGCCGAGGCGGCCGTGGAACAAGCCGCGGCCGAATCCGAGCGGCTGGCCGCCGCGGCCGCGGCCGCCGAGCGCGAAGCCGTGGCAGCCGAGAGCGAGGCGGCGGACGCGAGGCAGCGTGCCGGCGAGGCGCGGCGCGAAGCGGAGCGTGCCCGCCGCGGCGCCGAGCGCGCGCGCCAGCTGCTCGACGGCGCCGGCGAGCGGCTGGCGGCGGCCCGCGCCTTCGCCGCTCCCGGCTTCAAGGCTTCCGCGGCGGGGCGGCGACCAGGGGGTGATCCTCGCTGAGCTCCTCGAAGATCCGCCACGATCCGGTGAGGTCAGGACCGACCAGGATCTCCACGGGGGTCACCACGTTCTCCAGCTGGGCAAAGCGGCGGGCCTTGATGCGTACCCGGTTGCCTTCGCCGAGGTAGGTGACGGCAGAGTAGAAGTTGAGATCCTGCCGTGTCTTCTTGGCCTTCGCGAGGCCGTTGCGCAGCAGCTCCTTGTACTGGGTGCCGCCCCAGTTGTCGATCCTCGGCGGCCGCCCGGGGACGATGACCCGTCTCTGGATGTGCGCCCCGGGGGCGTAGAGGTCGACGAGCGCCGGATCGAAAGCGTGCTCGAGGTCGACGTAGCGGCTGAACAGCGCTTCGGCCTGCTTGCGGGCGGCGCCGGTCGCCTCCGGCGCGGCCGCCGCGGCTGGCCCCATCGGCGTGGTTGTCACGATCGGGGCGGTTGTCACCGGCGGGGCGGCACCACTGGCGATTGCCAGGGCCACGCCCAGCGAGGGCGCCAGCCAGGCAATTCGGGCCAGGCGAAAGAAGGGGAGAAGAGGTCGGTTCATTCCAGGCTCCTCAAGGCGTTGTCGTGGTCTCCACCATGCTAGACCGGAAGGGCGTTCGCGGGGGGGAGGGTGCCCGTACGCCCGTACGCTGGCTGGCTTGCCGAGCGCAGCAAGCTTTGCTATACTAGGCATAGACAGTCTGTCGCTATGGGCGACAGGGCAGTGCCGGCATGACGCCTGTCGCAGGACTTCCGTGGGCAGGAAGGGAAAGAGCGGATTGCGGGGTAGCCTCGATAGTGTCCTCGGAGCCTCATAGATTATGACCGACCCCCGACCGTATGCTGGAGATATGAATCGCTCCCGCCGCCGGTCGCCGGCGGTCGCCCTGGCCGGCGCCCTGGCGCTCGCCGCCGGGGTCGCGCTCGGTCCGCGGCTGGCCGCCGAAGACGTGCGGGACGTGCTCGGCGCCGCGCATGCCGGCGGACTCTACAACTTCACGCCGGAGGACTACCTCGACGAGGGCGGCGATCAGCTGCTCGTCTTCGGCACGCGGGTGATCAAAGTCTGGCTGACCGACGACGTGGCCAAGCTCTATCCCTTCAACTCCGATTGGACGCCGCCCGCCGCCAACGTCGTCGAGCTGGCCCAGAAGCCTTACTTCCAGACGCTCTTCGCCAAGCCGTTCACCACCTACCTGCTGGTGGTCAAGCCGGTCACCGGCACGCCGCAGTTCCTCTCCGGCATGACCGCCGCCGACGTCGCGGCCGAGTCGGGCCAGATGCACGACCTGGCGAGCTACCTGCTCACCGCCTATGCCGGCACCGGCAAGACCTTCGTGCTGCAGAACTGGGAAGGGGACCACCTGCTCCGCGCCGGCCTGACGGCACAGCAGGACCCGCCCGCCATCAGCGTGAAGGGCATGATCGACTGGTGGAACGCGCGCCAGGACGGCGTCGCCCGCGCCCGCGCCGAGGTGGGGGAGCGGGGCGTGCGCGTGGCGCACGCGGCCGAGGTGAACCAGCTCGCCGACGCCATGGCCGGCCGAGTGACGGCGACCAACGACGTGCTCCCTTACACCCATGCCGACCTCTACTCTTACTCGAGCTGGGACATCCAGTTCGATCCGGCCGTGCTGACCCAGGCTCTCGACTACCTGCGCTCCAAGGTCCCGCCCAGCGCCCTGTACGGCCGGCGCAACATCTACCTCGGCGAGTTCGGCGCGGCCAAGGACCAGGTGCCCGACGGCACGTTGCGCCGCGAGGTGATCGACGAGCTGAGCGAGGCGGCGCTGGGCTGGGGAGTGCGGTATGCGGTGTACTGGCAGGTCTACGACAACGTGTCGTACGTCACCATCGATCCGCTGAAGCAACGGCCCACCGTCGCCGAGCTGCACGGCTACTGGCTGATCCGGCCCGACGGCATCCGGGCCCCGTGGTGGGGCGACATGCGGCGGAGCCTGGTGAGCGCGCAATGGGAGGTGGCTCTCCGCGCTCCCTCGGGCCAGTACCTCGGGGCGCCCCGGGGCGGCGGCGGCACCGTGCGGGCGAGCGCCTGGAGCGTCGGACCGTGGGAGACTCTCAACGCCGTGACCCCGGCCGGCGATCCGCTCCGCAGCGGCGCCCGGGTCTACCTGCAAGCGCACGGCGGCCGGTTCCTGCAGATCGCCGCCAGCCGCGACCTGGAGGTGGGCTCGCAGCAGGCTCCCACGGCGACGCATCCGCCCGCCATCTTCGTGCTGCGCAGGGTGCAGGGAGACGGCACCGTGGTGAACGGCGACGCCGTCACTCTCGAGACCGCATCCGGCCTGCCGCTGGTCGTCGACGTCGCCAGCGGCGAGGTGTTCGCCGGCAGCGCCGGCAGCAGCGCGTCGGTCCTGCGCCTCTCACGCTTCGACTGACGGCGGCCCTCGGCGGGGTCAGCCCCGGCCATCGGCGGCCATCGGCGGCGATACCAGCCAGTCGCGGCGGCGTGATCTCAAGGCCACCCGAGCGTGCCGTTCACCGCCGCGAACGCCAGCTGCTGACCCAGGAAGTCGTGGCCGTAGCTGACGGCGACGTCGCTCACCTTCCCCGCCGGGCTCTTCACCAGCTTCAGCACCGGGTAGACACCGGCCCAGTAGGACGGGGTGGCGAGCTTCTTGTAGCGCGCGATCACGTCGTCACGCACCGCCGGGTCGAAGCGCGTGCCGTACTTGTCGACCAGGGACTTGATCGCCGCGTAGTCGCCCTGCGCCTTGATGCGCATGATCTCCGCCAGCAGCTTGCCGACCGCCGCGTGCAGCCGGTCGTAGTCCTTGACCTCGATGTACCAGTGCCGGTTCCGCCGCACGGTCGCCAGCGCGCCCTCCGCGATCGCGTAGTTGACGATCATCAGCCGGTCGCGGTCGTGGTCCTCCTCGGCGGCGTCACCCTTCGGATAGTGGGCGAGCGTCGTCAGGCCCTGCCTGGCGAGGCTGCGGTACATCTCCCGGGCGACCTCGCGGCTGTCCGCGACGCCCAGCTCGGCGAGCTTGGGATCGGTGGCGTTCCAGTAGGCGACGAGGTCGGCCCGCGCTTCCTCGAGCGTCGAGTAGTATTCGCGGAGATAGGTCGAGGGATCCTTCGGCACCAGCACCTTGCCGGAGCCATGGCCGATCACCTCGTGCATGGCGGTCTGCATGACGGTGGCCAGCGTGCCGTAGCGGCCGAACAGCTCCGCCTCGTCGGGGTTGGGCGAGAACTCGACGGCCACCTTGGCGCCGCGGACGGCGTTGATGGCGTCGATCGCCGAGGTCAGCAGCAGGCTCTTGGTGCCGTACTGCTCGCGCACCTCCTGCTCGTTCGGCAGGTTGTCGCCGGTGGTGCTCACCTGGAAGTCCCCGGTCTCGACCACGATCTCGATCGCCTTGCCCACCGGCGGCTTGACGTCCAGCTTCTTGAAGCGGTCCTCCCAGGGCGCCCGCTTCTCGAAGTAGACGGCGTTGTCGGCCAGCTTGTGCATCAACGGGTCGAGCCGCTGGTCGCTGATCGCCACCAGCATCTGCGCCGAGCCCTTGGCACCGCGGGCGTCGCGGTACACCTCGATGAAACCGGAGGCGAAGTCGACGGTCGGGTTGCTGCGCAGCCACTGGACGTTGAAGGCCCGCCAGTCGGCGGGATCGCCGGTCTGGTAGAAGCGGATCAGGGCGCGGATCACCGCCGCCTGGCCGGCATCGGCGAAGCCCGCGGCCGCCGCCAGCTCGCGGTTCACCGCCGCCAGCTGCGCGGCGTAGCGCCCGGGGGGCACCTTGCCGTCGGGGGTGCCGGCGCGCCACACCTCCTCGACCAGGTGGCCGCCCCGCTTGACCAGGGTGGAGTCGAGGGGGTGGCCCTCGACGAAGCCCTTCAGGTCGCCCATGGCGACGCCCTGGTAATAGTTGTTGCTGGAGGCGCTCAGGATGTCCGCACCGCCGGCCGGGCTCTTGTCGGTGATCGCCGGCTGGTACTGCGGATCGAACAGCGGCGCTTCGAGCTCGCGCAGGGTGGCGGCCAGCTGGGCCGCGGTGCCCAGGCGGGCGCCGCGGGCGCGGGCTTGCTCGGCGGCCAGCCGCAGCTCCGCGGCGGTGAAGCCGGGCAGGAACTTCCGGCTGGTGGTCTCGTCGTGGTTGCCGTGGTTGGCGAAGAACAGCTTGGCGTACTCGACGATCTTCGGCCGTGACGCCGGCGGCAGCCGGCCCGGGTCCTCGACCAGGGCGCCCACCAGGCGCTTCGCGGCCAGGCCGTAGCTCGACATCTGGTCGTAGAACACCGGGTCGAGCTGGATCGCCGCCTGCGCCAGGTGAAAAGCGAGCAGCTTCTGGGGCAGCGGCAGCGCCGGCAGGCTGGGTGCCCGCACCTCGATGAAGCCGGTGGGGCCGATGCGGTCCACCAGCGGCGACGCGGGTGCCGGGGGCGACGCCGGGGCCGTGGACGACGCGGGGGCCGGGGCCGCGGGCGGCGCCGGTGCCGTTGCCGGCGCCATGGCTGCAAACACCGCCAGCGTCGCCAGCGCTGCCAGTGCCGCCGACACCACCACGCATCTCAGGACGGCAGCGCCGGGCGTCCGCGGCTGCAGACTCCGCGGCTTCGCCGGTTGCCCGTCGCTGCTCTCGCTGCTCGCCGTTCGAGTCTTCATCACGGGTCTCCTCTCAGCCGGCATCAGCACGCGCATCGGCTTGCAACGCGGTGGCCAGCCCCTCGACCAGCCGCCGCGCCAGCGGCTCCGTTCGATCCATGGCGGTGCCGCGTCCTCGTCGGCTGCGGCAGCTGTCGACCCCGACGGCCCAGCGTCCACGACAGGCCGCGCTCCGGCAACCTCTAGGCCAGCTGCCCGCGGCGTTCCGGCACCGTGGTCCTCGGTGTTCATGGTGACAGCATACGACGCCCGGCCGTCCATCGCGACCAAGGGGAGGCGCTCGCCGATTGCTGGGCGAGGGTCCCGACGTACCCTGCCGGCGGATATAATAGGGGTCGGGTCGACGGACGCGTTCATGCCTACCAAGCGCCTCCTTCCGGACGATCCTCTGGGCTTCATCCGGATGCGTCAGGGAGCGAAAGATCCTATGGACGTACCACGCCAACATGCGCCTCCACGGCAGGTTCCTCGATCGGCGGTCGATCCTCGGCGCAGTCCAAGCCTTCGAGATCATCGAGAGCTACCCGGATGACAAGTACCTCCCCAGCTATCTCGTCTATGGACAGACCGATGGTATGACCTTCCATGTGCTCTTCGCTGCCGATGTGACAGAAGACAACGTGCGTGTCGTCACTTCGTACCGGCCCGACCCGCGAGATTGGGAGCAGGACCTGAAGACAAGGAGAAAGCCTTGAGATGCGACGTCTGCGGCTCGACTCTGGTTCCCATGGTCACGGACCTTCCGTTCAAGCTCAGCGAGACGGCCATCGTCATCGTGAAGGCCCTCCCGGTCCTTCAGTGCGAGGGCTGCAGTGAATACGTTCTGGAGGACCAAGTAATGGAACGGGTTGACGCGATTCTAGAGCGCGCCGACCCAAGCGTGGAGCTCGAGATCATCCGCTACGCCGCCTGAGCCGCCGCGAGTATCTCCTCGGCCGTGTGGCATTTCGCGACGCCGCTTGCTCCAGGGGGCTTCATCGCGGCTGTGCACGGTGCCGCTCAGGAGCGGGTCGACCTTCTCCTCGAGTCTGCGATGATCGGCAAGCACGGATTCAGCGACATATTTCCAAATCGGACGACCGCAAAGAGGTAGTTCAGAGCAGCCGGGAGATCCACTCGCCGACGACGTAGCCCACCGCGGCGACGCCCATGCCGACGACGAACATGTCGAAGCCGGAGCGGAAGACGCCGCGGCCGGTGAAGATGGAGCGGGCGGCTCCGACGAGGAAGTGGGAGAGCATGGCGACGGAGAAGGAGATGGCGATCGCGGTG
>DATDGZ010000128.1:0-13518 GCA_036521795.1 Thermoanaerobaculia bacterium
GTAGACGAAGCCGGAGGACGCCGCGGCGACCCGCGCGATCCGGTCGCGGGTGCTGGTGGGGGCGAGCAGGAAGATGGTGTCGACGCCGCGCTCGCGCAGCACCGGCACCAGGTCACGCTCCGCTTCCTCGGGCGGCAGGTCGACGCAGAGCACGCCGTCGACGCCGGAGGCGGCGGCCTGCTCGGCGAAGCGCTCGAGGCCGCGGGCGTAGACCGGGTTGTAATAGGTGAAGAGCACGATCGGGACTCCCAGCTGGTCGCGGTGGCGGGCGATCAGCTCGAGGATGCCCGAGAGACCGGTGCCGGCGGCGAGGGCGCGCATCGCCGCGCGCTGATTGACCGGGCCGTCGGCGATCGGGTCGCTGAACGGCACGCCCAGCTCGATGATGTCGGCGCCGCCGGCGGCCAGGGCGGCCAGCTGGCCGGCGGTGGCGGACAGGCTCGGGTCGCCGGCCATGAGGAAAGGGATGAACGCCGCCCGGCCCTCCTCGGCGCAGCGTGCGAAGACCTCGGAGATGCCGCTCATGCCGCGGCTCCACCGGCGCCAGGCGAGGTGGCGGCTCCGGCCGGGCCGGCCGCGCCGGGCCCTCCGGATCCTGGCACCGGCGGGACCGGCGGCCCCTCGCCGCCCTCGAGGATCGCCGGCGGCACGCCGCGCCAGCCGTGGCCGGCGGCGATCAGCGGTTCGACGCCGGCGCGGCGCGGCAGGCCGGCGGCGGGATGCTCGCGGTCGTAGTCGAGCACCGACTCGAGGTCCTTGTCGCCGCGGCCGGAGAGGTTGACCAAGATGATTCGCTTGCGCGACAGCTCCGGCGCGTGGCGGACGGCCTCGGCGACCGCGTGGGCGCTCTCGAGCGCCGGCAGGATGCCCTCGGTCCTGGCCAGGAGGTGGAAGGCGGCGACCGCCTCGGCGTCGGTGGCGAAGGTGTACTCGACGCGGCCGGTCTGGTCGAGCAGCACGTGCTCGGGCCCCACGGCAGGATAGTCGAGGCCGGCGGAGACCGAATGGGTGGGAGCGATCTGCCCCTCCTCGTCCTGCAGCACCAGGGTGCGCGTGCCGTGCAGGACACCGAGCGCGCCGCCGGCGAAGCGCGCCGCGTGCTGGCCGCGCGCGCCGCCGCGCCCGCCGGCCTCGACGCCGATCAGGCGCACGCCGCGGTCGGGGAGGAAGGCGGTGAAGAGACCGATGGAGTTGCTGCCGCCGCCGACGCAGGCCACCGCGAGGTCGGGGGAGTCGGTGCCGGCCTGGCGCTCGAGCTGCGCCTTGGCCTCCTCGCCGATCACCACGTGGAAGTCGCGCACCCTCCGCGGATAGGGGTCGGGACCCAGCACCGAGCCCAGGACGTAGTGGGTGGTGCGGACGTTCGTCACCCAGTCGCGCAGCGCTTCGTTGATAGCGTCCTTGAGCGTACGGCTGCCGGCGTCCACGGCCACCACCTCGGCGCCCAGCAGGCGCATGCGGTCGACGTTCATGCGCTGCCGGCGCATGTCCTCGGTGCCCATGTAGACCACGCAGGAGAGGCCGAAGTAGGCGGCCGCGGCGGCGGTGGCCACGCCGTGCTGGCCGGCGCCGGTCTCGGCGATGACGCGCTGTTTGCCCATCGCCTTGGCCAGCATGCACTGCCCGACGGTGTTGTTGATCTTGTGCGCGCCGGTGTGCAGCAGGTCCTCGCGCTTGAGGAAGATGCGAGCGCCGCCGAGCTCGGCGGACAGGTGCTCGGCGAAGAACAGCGGCGTCGGCCGCCCGACGTAGTCGCGCAGCACCGCCGCCAGCTGGCGGCGGAAGGCGCGCCGGCGGCGATGCTTGTCGTAGGCGCGCGAGAGCTCGGCGAGCGGCGCCATCAGCGTCTCGGGCACGTAGCGCCCGCCGAACTCTCCGAAGTACCCTAGGGCGTCAGGTAGGGGGATCGACCTGGCCATTCCTTATCTCCTCGAAGAGCTGCCGCAGCAGCCGCGGTTCCTTCCTGCCGGGAGCCGATTCCACTCCTGAGCATACGTCAACCGCGAATGGCCGGAGACTCGCTACCACCCGCCGCACGTTCTCCGGCCGCAGCCCGCCGGCCAGGAAGACACGGCGCGGGGCGCCCGCGGTAGTACCGAGGGCTCCGGCGGCGCCGAGCTCACCGGCGGTGCCCGCCGAGCCCTCGCCCACCCCAAGGATCGGCGCCGCGGCGCCGTAATCCCACTGCCGGCCGGTGCCGCCGTAGTCCTGGAAGCGGGGCGCCTCGACGCCCGCGTCAGCAGCGAAGGCCGCCGGTGACCGGCCGGCCCGCGGCGCGTCGAGCAGCAGGCCCCAGCAGTCCGCGAACGGGGCCGCCGTGGACAGGTCGTGGGTGCGCAGCGCCTTGATCGCCCGCGCGGCGAAGGGGCGCACTGCCGCGGCCGCCTCGTCGCCGCTGAACTGCAGGAGGTCGAGCCCGACGTCCGCCGCCATCTCCTCGACGAACGCGGCGTCGGGATTCACGAACACGCCGACCAGCCCGACCCGCGGCGCCGCCGCGCGCACCGCCGCCGCGATCTCTCGCGCCCGCTCGGCGCCGACGAAGCGCGGGCTGCCGGGCCAGAAGTTGAGCCCGAGGAAGTCGGCCCCCAGCTCGGCGCTGAGCAGGGCGTCCCCGGGATCGGTCACCCCGCAGATCTTGACCGCGACTCGATGTAACATGGCTCACCCGCTCCTCGGTTGCGCCGCGCCGTAACGGAACCGCTCTCCCACGGCGCCGGGCCCGGGCGCCCGCCGCGAGCGAATGGAGCAACCGGAGACGAGCGGAGTCTACCGCGGCAACTCGCATCGTTCTCGTGGAGAATATCGCCTCGGTGGCGAGCGAGTATGCCCCGGCGCCGCAAACGGAGTTGCTCGGCGCGACAGATCGCGGGATCGCGGAGATCGCGGGCCCCCGGGTTGACAGGATGAAGGCCAGGAAGTAGACTTAGTCCGATTCACTTAGTCTACTGCCCCTCATGATCAAGGTCAACATTCACGAAGCCAAGACCCACCTCTCGCGGCTGGTCGATCAGGCGGCCAAGGGGGAAGCCTTCGTGATCGCCAAGGCGGGCAAGCCGCTGGTCAAGGTGGCGGCGCTGGATTCCCCGGCTGCACCGCAGCGGCTGGGCTTCATGGCCGGCGAGATCGCCGTGCCCGACGACTTCGACCGCATGGGCGAGGCCGAGATCGCGGCCCTGTTCGGACACGGCGAATGAAGCTGCTCCTCGACACCCAGATCCTGCTCTGGGCGGCCGGCGAGCCGAAGCGCCTCTCCGCGGAGGCGCGCAAGCTCCTGCTCGACCAGCGCCATGAGCTGCTCTTCAGCGCCGCCAGCCTGTGGGAGATCGCGATCAAGAGCACGCTGGGACGCGACGACTTCCAGGTCGAGCCACGCCTGCTGCGCCGCGGCTTGCTCGACAACGGCTATGCCGAGGTGCCCATCACCAGCCAGCACGCGGTGAGCATCGATCTCTTGCCCCCCTTGCACAAGGATCCTTTCGACCGCCTGTTGCTGGCACAGGCCCTCACGGAAGGATTGACCCTGGTCACCGCCGATGCGCAGCTGGCGCGCTACCCTGGGCCCCTGCGCCAAGTGTAGCCGGGTCATCCGACGAGCGCGCGCAGCGTCGCCGCCGGGTCGTCGGCGAGCAGCAGCGACTCGCCGATCAGCAGGGCGTCGAAGCCGCTGTCGGCGAGGAGGGCGACGTCGAGGGCGTCGCGGATGCCGCTCTCGGCGACCTTCAGGGCTGCTGGCGGTAGGAGCGGCAGCAGGGCGATGGAGCGCTCGAGGTCCACCTCGAAGGTGCGCAGGTCGCGATTGTTGATCCCCACCAGCTCCCAGGGCTCGCCGGCCAGGCGGACCAGGTCGGTGGCGTCGTGGGTCTCGATCAGGGGCGCGAGGCCGAGGCCGCGGGCGATCCGGGCGTAGTGCGCCAGCTCCTCCGGCTCGTAGAGGGCGGCGATGAGCAGCACCGCGTCGGCGCCGGCGCGGCGGGCCCAGACGAGCTGCATGGGATCGACCACGAAGTCCTTGGCGATCGCCGGCAGGCCCGAGGCGGCGCGGCAGGCGGCCAGCAGCTCGTAGCTGCCGAAGAAGAAGTCGGGCTCGACAACCACCGACAGCGCGGCGGCGCCGTTCGCGGCGTAGAGCCGCGCCTGCGCGATGGGATCGACGCGGCCTTGCAGGGAGCCGAGGCGGGGGGAGCCCATCTTCACCTCGGCGATGATTGCCGGGGCCGCCGGGGATGTCGGCAACTCCGGCGGCGAGGCGGCCGTCGCGTGGGGCGCGGGCGCCGTGGCAACCGTGGCCGCGGTGGCCGCGCCCGCCCGCGGCGGCTTCGCCAGCGCCGCCAGGAAGGGATTGTCGCCGGGGCCCAGCACCCCGGACGCGATCGCGGGCGGTCCGGTATCGCGCGGGCCGGCTTCGGCCATGCGCTCGCGCCGCCGCGCGGCGATGCGCAGCAGGAGGTCCGGCGCCGTGGCCTCGGTCCGCGGCGGGCTGCTCATGCCAGGAACCTCACCAGCTGGGCGAGCTTGTCGGCGGCCCGGCCGGAGACCAGGGCGGCGCGCGCCCGCTCGACCCCAGCGGGCAGGTCCGCGGCCAGGCCGGCCACGTAGAGGGCGGCGCCGGCGTTGAGGACCGTGATGTCGGCGAGCGGCCCGGTGCCGGAGGCCAGCACCTGCCGCATCAGCTCCGCGTTCTCGTCCGGGCCGCCGCCGGCCAGCTCGCCGAGCTCGGCGCGGCGGATGCCCAGCGCCTCCGGCTCGATCGTGTAGGCGCGCACCTCGCCGCCGCGCACCTCGCAGACGCGGGTGACGCCGGTGGTGGTGATCTCGTCCAGGCCGTCGTCGCCGTGCACCACCAGCGCATGCTCGGTGCCGAGCTCGGCGAGGACGCGGCCGATCGGCTCGACCAGCGACGCGGCGTAGACCCCCATCAGCTGCCGCCGCGCGCCGGCGGGGTTGATGAGCGGCCCGAGCAGGTTGAAGATGGTGCGCAGCGCCAGCTCGCGGCGCACCGCCATGACCTCGCGCATACCGGGATGGAAGTAGGGCGCGAAGAGGAAGCAGATCCCCACCTCCTCGAGCGCGCGGCCGGCGGTCGCCGGGTCCTCGTCGAGGCGCATCCCCAGGGCCGCCAGCACGTCGGCGCTTCCCGAGCGGCTGGAGATCGAGCGGTTGCCGTGCTTGGCCACCGGCGCGCCGGCGGCGGCCGCCACCAGCGCCGCCGCGGTCGAGATGTTGAAGGTGCCGCGCCCGTCGCCGCCGGTGCCGCAGGTGTCGACCACGGCCTCGCGGCGGTGCGGGATGGGCGTGGCGCGGCGGCGCATCGCGGTCGCGGCGCCGGCCATCTCGGCCACCGCCTCGCCTTTCATCCGCAGTGCCACCAGCAGCGCCGCCTTGAGCGGATCGCTCACCTCGCCGTCGATCATGCGGCCGAAGAGGTCCTCGGCCTCGTCGCGGCCGAGGCTCTCGCCCGAGGTCAGGCGCCGCAGCGCCTCGCGCGGCTCGATCCTTGCCCGGTCGCCGGCGCCGCCCCCTGCCGGAGATAGCGGGGATGCCGGGGACGCAGGCGACGCCGGGGATGCAGGCGACGCCGGGGCCGAAGACGGCGGGTCGGGCTTGGCTGGGGCTGGGGTGTCAGGCATGGCTCGCGTTCCTGGACGGCGACGGGGTCTCGTGGAGGGGGCGCCGGCAGATCTCGAGGAAATTGGCCAGCAGGTGCGGACCGACCGTGGTCAGCACCGACTCGGGATGGAATTGCACGCCGTAGTAAGGCAGCTCGCGATGGACCAGGCCCATCACCTCGCCGTCGTCCTCGCTCCAGGCGATGGCGCGGAGCGTCGGCGGCAGCGACTCCTCGCGCACCGCCAGGCTGTGATAGCGGGTCGCCTCGAAGGGATTCGGCAGGCCGGCGAAGATCGCCTCGTCGCCGTGGCGGATGCGCGAGACCTTGCCATGCATCTGGCGGGCGGCGCGCGCCACCACCCCGCCGCAGGCGAACGCCAGCGCTTGGTGGCCGAGGCAGACGCCGAGCAGCGGCACCGGCCTGGCGCGGCGGATCAGCTCGACGCACACGCCCGCCCCCTCGGGGCGGCCGGGGCCGGGCGACACCACGATGCCGAGCGGCCGGCGCGCCAGCAGCTCATCCACCTGGGCGGCGTCGTTGCGCACGACCTCGACCTCCTCGCTCGCGGCGGCCAGCATCTGCACCAGGTTCCAGGTGAAGGAGTCGTAGTTGTCGATCACCAGGATCATCCGCCGCCTCCCGGCGCCGCGCCGCGCCGGCGCTCGCCCCGCTCGCCCCTCGCCTCCCTCGCGCCGCTCGCGCCCTTCGCGCCGGTCGCGCCAGTCGCGCCCTTCACGCCCTTCATACCCTTCACGCCCTTCGCGCCGGTCGCACCCTTCGCGCCCGTCGCACCCTTCGCGCCCCTCGCGCCGCTCGCGCCGCTCGCCTCCCTCTCGTCCCTCCCGTCCCTCTCCTGCAGGGCCTCGGCGAGACCCACCGCCGCCAGCATCGCCGCGGCCTTGTTCTCGGTCTCGAGCTCTTCGGAGCGCGGGTCGGAGTCGGCGACGATGCCGGCGCCGGCGGTGATCCAGGTCTCCGCCGGGCGCACCACCAGGGTGCGGATGGCGATGCAGGTGTCGACGTCGCCGGAGTAGGAGAGATAACCGATGGCGCCGGCATAGGGGCCGCGCGCCTCCGGCTCCAGCTCGTCGATGATCTCCATCGCCCGGATCTTCGGCGCCCCCGAGACGGTGCCCGCGGGGAAGCAGGAGAGCAGCAGGTCGAGGCCGTCGCGCCCGCTCGCCAACTCGGCTTCGACGCTCGACACGATGTGCATGACGTGGCTGTAACGCTCGACCTCCATGAAGGTCGGCACCCGGACGCTGCCCGGCATCGCGACCCGCCCGAGGTCGTTGCGGCCGAGGTCGACCAGCATGACGTGCTCGGCGCGCTCCTTGGCGTCGGCCAGCAGGTCCTCCGCCAGGCGGCGGTCGCCCGCCTCGTCCATGCCCCGCGGCCGCGTGCCGGCGATCGGCCGGGTGCTGATGTGGCGGCCTGTCTTGCGCACCAGCATCTCCGGCGAAGCGCCGACCAGCGCCAGCTCGGGGGCCTCCAGCAGCACCATGTAGGGGCTCGGGTTGACCATGCGCAGGGCGCGGTACAGCAGCAGCGGCTCGACGCGCCGCGGCACCCGGAAGCGCCGCGCCAGCACCACCTGGAAGATGTCGCCGGCCGCGATGTGCTCCTTGGCGGTGAGCACGGCGCGGCGGTAGGCCGGACCGTCGAGGCCGCTCTGCTCGGGGGCGAGCAGCGGCGGCGTGCGGCCGGGCATGGCGACGCCGCCGCCGCCGCCGGCCGCGGTCAGCAGGCGCGACAGGCGCGCCAGCTCGCGCTCGGCGGCTCCGACGCTGATCTCGTCCTCGATCTCGTTGGCGATCGCCAGCACCCGCTGGTAGGCGTGATCGAAGATGACCAGGGTGTCGAAGCGGGCCAGCAGGGCGACCGGCAGCTGGTGGGGATCGGGCGGGCGATGGGGAAGCCGCTCGAGCAGCCGGATCAGGTCGTAGCCGAAGTAGCCGACCAGCCCGCCGGTGAAGGGGATGGAGCCGGGCTCGGCGGAGATCTTCCCCATCACCCGGCGCAGGGCGGCGACCGGCTCGCCGGGCAGCCGCCGGGTGCGCCCGTCGCGCTCGGCCTCCAGGCGGTCCGGGTAGAGGCGATAGACCTCGCTCGGACCGGCGCCGAGGAAGCTGAAGCGCGAGACCTGCTCGCCGCCGCTGACGCTCTCGAACAGGAAGCGGAAGTCCGACACCTCCGCCAGGCGCCGGTAGACCGCCAGCGGCGTCAAGCTGTCGGCGAGGAACTCCCGGATGTGCGGTGTTGCGCGGCGGGGGCGGCGGGGCCGGCGAGGTCGCGAGGGCCGCGCCTGCGCTGGTCTCGATGCGCTCATCGGACGCTCTCCCCGGCCGCCGCGGTGGGCGGAGCGGGCGGAGCGGGCGGAGCGGGGGTGCCGCCGAAGTGACGGCGGACGAGCTCGGCCGCGAGCTCGCCGGGCGGCACGCCGCTGGCGAGGAGCAACACGAGCAGATGGTAGAGCAGATCGCAGCTCTCGCCGACCAGCTCGCCGCGGCGCTCCGGCCGGGCCGCGGCGCCGAGGGCGGCGACGACGGTCTCGACCGCCTCCTCCCCCACCTTCTGGGCCACCCGCTCGAGGCCGGCGGCGAGCAGCCGCGCCGTGTAGCTGCGCTCGGGATCGGCCCCGCGGCGGCCGGCGGCAACCGCCGCCAGCCAACCCAGCTCGAGGGCCGCGGCGTTCGGCTCGAAGCAGCTGCGGGTGCCGCGGTGGCAGGCGGGGCCGGCCGGACGCACGCGCAGCAGCAAGGCGTCGCCGTCGCAGTCGGCCAGTGCCTCGATCACCGCCAGCGTGTTGCCGGAGGTCTCGCCCTTGCGCCACAGCGCCTGCCGCGAACGGCTCCAGAAGTGGGCCTGGCCGGTCGCCAGCGTCAGCTCGACCGCCCGCCGGTCGGCGTAAGCCAGCATCAGCACGGCGCCGCTCGCCACGTCCTGGACGACGACCGGCACCAGCCCGCGCTCGTCATAGCGCAGCGCCGCCGGGTCGAGGAGCGGGCCGGGCGCCGAGCCGCGGTCCTGGCGCGGCGCCGGGCCGGTTCCAGGTTCCGCCGGCAGCTCGCGGCCCGGCCCGGAAGCGGGGTGCCGGCCTGCGGCCGTGCCGGGGTCCTGGCGCGGTGCCGCCGGGTCGGTGGGATTCATTCCAGCTCCTCGCGCATCGGAAAGCCGGCTGCCGCGAGCGCGCGCTTGACCTCGCCCACGGTGCAGGTCCCCTGGTGGAAGATCGATGCCGCCAGCACCGCCGCGGCCCCGGCCGCCAGCGCCGCCGCCAGGTGCTCCGCGGTCCCGGCGCCGCCCGAGGCGATGAGCGGCACCGGCACCGCCGCCGCGGCGGCGGCGATCAGCGGCAGGTCGTAGCCGCCGCGCGTGCCGTCCCGATCGATGCTGGTGAGCAGCACCTCGCCGGCGCCGGCCGCGACGCCGGCCTCAATCCACTCCAGTGCGTCGCGGCCGGTCGGAGCGCGCCCGCCTTCGACGACGACCTCCCAGCCACCGGTGCCGGCACCGGCGCCGGCCGTCCGCCGCGCGTCGACCGACAGCACCACGCACTGGCTGCCGAAGCGGTGGGCCAGCTCGCCGATGAGCTCCGGACGGCGCACCGCGGCGGTGTTGACCGCCACCTTGTCGGCGCCGGCGCGCAGCACGCGGCCGGCGTCGGCGGCCGAGCGCACCCCGCCGCCGACGGTCAACGGGATGAACACCCGCTCGGCGGTGCGCCACACCCAGTCGAGATCGGTGTCCCGTCCCTCCGGCGCGGCGGTGACGTCGAGGAACACGATCTCGTCCGCTCCCTGGGCGGCATAGCGCGCCGCGGCGTCCGCCGGATCTCCCTGGTCGGCGAGATCGCGGAAGCGAATTCCTTTGACGACGCGTCCCGCCGCCACGTCGAGGCAAGGGATGACCCGCCGCGTCAGGCCGCTCGGACCGGCGCCGGCGGCCGCAGGCCGGCTGGCGGCACCGCCGGCGCCGGCGCCGGCGGCCGGCGCGCGGGAACACAGCGCCAGGGCGGCCGCGAGATCGATCCGGCCCTCGTAGAGGGCGCGGCCGAGGACGGCGCCGGCGATCTCGGGGAGGGCGGCGGCGGCGGCCAGGTCGGCGAGGCTGCGGACGCCGCCGGAGAGCAGCGCCGGCAGGCCGGTGGCGGCTGCGATCCGACGCGCCAGGTCGAGGTTCGGCCCGCACAGCATGCCGTCGCGCTCGACGTCGGTGACCAGCACCGCCGGACACGGCAGCCCCCGGAGCCGGGTGCAGATCTCGTCCAGCGGGATGCCGGCGGCCTGCGTCCAGCCGGCCACCCTCGCTTCGCCGCCGGCGACCTCGAGGGCCGGCACCGTCCTTCCCGGGAAGGCGCGCGCCAGCTCGCCGAAGGCCGCGGGGTCGCGCGCCGGCAGCGACCCCAGCACCACCCGCTCGCAGCCCGCCGCCAGCGCCCACTCGACCGCCGCGCGGTCCCGCAGGCCGCCGCCAAGCTGCACGCCGACCCGGGCGCCGCCGGTGCGTGCGGCATGGTCGCCGACCGCAACGCGCTCGGCACCTTCCACGGCACGGCGGCCCGCCGCTCCGCGCTCGCCGCTGCCATCGCCGTCGATGCCGGCGGCCAGCGCGGCGGCCAGGCGCGCGATCAGCGGACGCTGCGGCGGCTCGCCGAGCGCGGCGTCGAGATCGACGACGTGGATGCGGCGGGCCCCGGCGGCGGCGAAGGCCGCGGCGACCGCCAGCGGATCGCTGGCGAACTCCGTCGTCCTGGAGTCGTCCCCCTGGCGCAGGCGCACCACCCGCCCATGCCGCAGGTCAATGGCCGGCAGCAGATCCATCCGCGATCTCCAGGAAGTTGGCGAGCAGGCGCAGGCCGGCGGCGCCGCTGCGCTCGGGGTGGAACTGCGTCCCCATCACCCGCCCGCGCGCCGCCACTGCCGTGAAGCTCCGGCCATGGGTGGCCCGCGCCAGGCAGACCTCCGCGGGGACGTCCTCCGGCGCATAGCTATGGACGAAGTAGAAGTGGCGCCCGCGGCAGTCCGCCTCCTCGCCGGCAGCGGCCTCCTCACCGGCAGCGGCCTCGCCGCCGGCGGCAGCCTCGTCGCCGGCGGCCGCCTCGCCGCTCGCGCCCAGGCCGGCGAGGAGCGGGTGATCGGCGAGGTCGTGCAGGCGATTCCAGCCGATGTGAGGCACCGGCACGCCGGCCGGCAGGCGCGTGACCCGCCCGGGCAGCAGGCCGAGGCCGTCGGTGATCCCGAATTCTTCGCCTGCCTCGAAGAGCAGCTGGAAGCCGACGCAGATCCCCAGGAGGCAGGCGCCGTCCGCCAGCGCCGCCGCCAGCGCCGCCTCGAGCGGTCCGCGCAGCGCCTCCCGCGGCGGCGCGAAGGCGCCCACTCCCGGCAGCACCAGGCAGCGGGCCGCGGCCACCCGCGCCGGGTCGCGGCTGATCTCCGCCGCCGCGCCGAGATGCGCCAGCGCCCGCGCCACGTTCCCGAGATTGCCGACCCCGGCGTCCACGACGACGACCCGAGGGCCGCTCCCGCCCCCCGCACCCTTCATGCCGTCAAGGTCCCCTTCGTGCTCGGCACGAGCGGCCCGGGCCGCGGCGCCACCGCCTGCCGCAGCGCCAGGGCGGCGGCCTTGAAGGCGGCTTCGGCGGCGTGGTGGCCGTTGCGGGCGGCGAGAATCTCGAGGTGCAGGGTGAGCCGCCCGCGGTCGGCGACCGCCTGGAAGAAGTCGGCGACCATGGTCAGCGGGAAATCGGCGGTGACCCAGCTCGCCGCCAGGTCGGGCGGCGCGCTGTAGGCGAAGAAGCCGCGTCCCGACAGGTCCACGACGGCACGCGCCAGCGCCTCGTCGAGCGGCGCGAAAGCCGAACCGAAGCGCGTCACCCCGCGCCGTCCGCCGAGGGCGGCAGCCAGCGCCTCGCCGAACGCGATGCCGACGTCCTCGACGGTGTGATGGAGATCGACGTGCAGGTCGCCGGCGGCGCTCACCTCGAGCCCCAGTCCGCCGTGGGTGGCGAGCGCGTCCAGCATGTGGCCGAAGAAGCCGTTGCCGACCTCGACCTGGCGCGCGCCGCCGTCCAGATCCAGCGCCAGCCGCACCCGCGTCTCGCCGGTGGCGCGCTCGACCTCGCCGCGGCGCCCACCGGCGCGCGACGGCCGAGGCAGGGAAGACGCCGCCGGACCCGCCGATGACGGCGGCCGAGCCGCGGCCGCCGGTGCCGTGGCGTCCGCCGCTGCTCTCGCGCTGGTCGTGCCGGCCACGTCCGCCGCCGTCCTCGCGCTGGCCGTACCAGCTGTGCCCGCCGCTGCCGTTCCGCCCGCCGCTGGCGTTCCGCCCGCCGCTGCCCTCGCGCTCGCCGCACCAGCCACGCCCGCCGCACCCGCCGCTGCCGTTAGGTCCGCCACGCCTGCCGCGCTCGCCGCACCCGCCGTGCCCACCCCGCCCGCCGCGGCCCCCTCGCCGAGCTCGCCGGCCTCGCGCATCTCCGCCAGCGCCTGCCGGGTGGCGCGCAGGGCGGCGCCGCTGCCGACCGAGATCCGCAGGCAGCCGGCCAGGCCGGGGTAGGCGCCGACGTCGCGCACCCGGATGCCGCGCGCCGCCAGGCCGTCGCGCAGCGCCCGCGCCGCAGCCGGCGAGGCGCCGCGCACCAGCAGGAAGTTGGCCTCGGAGGGCATCACCCGCAGGCCTGCCGCCGCCAGCATCTGCCGCCATGCCTCACGCCGCCCGGTGATCGCCGCGATCCGCCGCCGCGCCGCAGGCGAAGCCGCCAGCACCGCGCGCCCGGCCAGCAGCCCGGCACGCCCGAGGTTGTAGGGCAGCTTGGCCTTGAGCAGCTCGGCGACCAGCCGCGGGTCGGCGAGCAGGTAGCCGAGCCGCAGGCCGGCCAGCGCCCAGGCCTTGGAGAAGGTGCGCAGCAGGATGAGCTGGGGATGGCGGTCGAGCAGCGGCCGGTAGTCGTGACGGCAGAACTCACCGTAGGCGTTGTCGAGCAGCAGCGGCCCCTGCTGCCGTTCGAGCAGCGCCTCGACCTCGGCGGGCAGCAGCGCGTCGCCGGTCGGGTTGTTCGGCGAGCACAGCACGAGCGGCCGCCGCGGCTGTCGCGCCACCTCCGCGAGGAGCGCCTCGACCGTGACGCCCCTGAACGCCGCCGGGCCCGCCTCGGCCATGGCCTCAGGCAGCCCCGGGGCCCCCGGCGGCTCCGGGGCCTCCGCCGGCCCCGGCTCCGCCTCGGCCATGGCCTCCGCGTGCAGGAAGTGCGGCACTCCCCCGGCCTTCAGCACCATCATGCGGTAGAGCCCGAAGCTGGGCTCGCGGCCCAGCACCTCGCCGCCCGGTTCGACCAGCGCCGACAGGCAGACGTCCAGCAGCTCGTTCGAGCCGTTGCCGACCAGGACGCCTGCCGGCGGCCAGCCGTGGAAGGCTCCCAGGTCGCGCCGCAGCGCGTCGGCGTGGAAGTCGGGGTAGCGGGCCCAGTCGGCCGCCAGCAGCTGCGCCGCCACCTGCCGCTTCAGCCGCGCCGGCGGCTCGTAGGGCGACTCGTTCTGGTCCAGCTTGTGCCGGCAGGGCGAGAGATCGAGGTGATAGGCGGTCAGCCGGCGCAGCTCCGGCCGCACCAGCGCGGCGGGATCGATCGCGAGCGGCGGCTTCATGACCGCGGCGTCCTCCGCGGGCTCCGCGGCCTCCGCAGTCTCCGCAGCCTCGGCAGCCTCCGCAGGCCGGTCCCGCCGCGGCCGCCGGCCCCGCCGGTCCCGCCGGCCGCGCCGCCGCCCGCCCCGCCGGGGCTCCCGCGCAGGAAGGGACCAGGTTCTCAAGATACACTTCCGAGGCTGTCCCCTTGAACGTCGAGACCTCGACGCGCGGCCACTTGAGCCACTCGAAGAGGAAGTGCTGCAAGCCGCCTGTCTCGTCTTGCA
>DATDGZ010000129.1:0-20359 GCA_036521795.1 Thermoanaerobaculia bacterium
TGCGGGATGGCGCAGTGCGGCGCCTGCACCGTGCTGGTGGACGGCAGCCCGGTGCGCTCCTGCGTGCGGCCGGCCGCCGCGTTCGCCGGGCGGGCGATCACCACCATCGAAGGGCTGAGCGCCCATGGCGACCATCCCGTGCAGCGGGCCTGGACGGAGGTCGACGTGGTGCAGTGCGGCTACTGCCAGTCCGGCCAGATCCTGGCGGCCGCCGCGCTGCTCGCGGCGAAGCCGCGGCCGACCGACGACGACATCGACGCCGCGATGAGCGGCAATCTCTGCCGCTGCGGCACCTACCAGCGTATCCGCGCCGCGGTGCACCGCGCCGCCGAGCTGCACGCCGCCGCGGCCGCCCCGGCCGGGCCTGCCGCCCCGGCGGCCGCGGGGAGATCCTGAGCGCCGTGCGTCGCGCCGCGAGCAGCCCGGGCCTCTCCCGGCGGGCGTTCCTCAAGACCGGGGCGGCGGTCGGCGGCGGCCTGGTGGTCGGCTTCTTCATCCCGGCAGGCATGCGCCGCTTCGCGTTCGCAGAGGGCGCTCCGGCCAAGCCGCCGGCCCTGCCCGCCGCCAACGCCTTCCTGAGGATCGGCAGCGACGAGAGCGTCACCGTCCTCCTGGCGCACTCCGAGATGGGCCAGGGCATCTGGACGACGCTGCCGATGCTGGTCAACGAGGAGCTGGACGCCGACTGGAGCCGCTTCCGCGTCGAGCACGCCCCCGCCGCGGCGACGTATCACCACACCGTCTTCCCGGTCCAGATGACCGGTGGCTCGACGACGACCTGGTCGGAGCTCGACCGCTACCGCCAGGTCGGCGCCGTGACGCGCGCCCTGCTGATCGCGGCGGCGGCCGAGCGGTGGGGCGTCGCGCCGGGCGAGTGCCGCACCGCCAACGGCTACGTCCTCTGGGACGGCGGCGCGCGCGGCAAGGCCAGCTACGGCTCCCTGGCCGCTGCCGCGGCCAAGCTCCCTCAGCCTGCCAGCGTCCCCCTCAAGCCGCCCGGCGACTGGAAGGTCATCGGCAAGCCGACCCGCCGCCTCGACACGCCGGAGAAGATCACCGGCCGCGCGGTGTTCGGGATCGACGTGCGCCTGCCCGGAATGCTGACCGCGGTGGTGGCGCATCCGCCCACCTTCGGCGGCAAGGTGAAGCGCTTCGACCCGGCGGCGGCGCGGGCCGTGCCCGGGGTGCGCGCGGTGTTCGAGGTGCCGTCGGGGGTCGCCGTCGCCGCCGAACACTTCTGGGCCGCCAAGTGCGGCCGTGACGCGCTGCAGATCGACTGGGACCCGGGTCCGCACGCGGGCCTCGACACGGGCGAGCTCGTCGAGAGCTTCCGCCGGCAGGCGCAGTCGCCCGGTGTCGTGGCCGCGACGGCCGGCGACGTCGAGCGGGCGCTCGCGGCGGCGCCGCTGACCGCCGAGTACTCCGTGCCCTTCCTGGCGCATGCCCCGATGGAGCCGCTCAACTGCACGGTGCGCCGCGCCGCCGGGAGCTGCGAGGTGTGGACCGGGACGCAGTTCCAGACCGGGGACCAGCAACGGGTGGCGAAGATCCTCGGCCTCCCGCCTGAGCAGGTCGAGATCCACACCACCTTCCTCGGCGGCGGCTTCGGCCGGCGGGCGAACATCGCTTCGGACTTCGCGTCGGAGGCCGCGCACGTGGCGAAGGGCCTCGACCGGCCGGTCAAGGTGGTGTGGACGCGCGACGACGACATCCGGGGCGGCTACTACCGGCCGCTGGCGGTCCATCGCCTGGAGGCCGCGCTGGATCCGGCGGCCGGCGCGCCGCACGCCTGGCGGCAGCGCATCGTGACGCCTTCGATCCTGGCCGGCTCGCCCTTCGCGGCGATGATCAAGGACGGGATCGACCCCACCTGCGTGGAGGGCGCGTCCGACTCGCCGTACGTCAAAGGCATCCCGAACCACCGGGTCGAGCTGCACGCCGTCGAGACGGGAGTGCCCGTCCTCTGGTGGCGCTCGGTGGGGAACTCCCACACCGCCTTCGTCGTCGAATCCTTCGTCGACGAGCTGGCGCACGCGGCGAAGCGCGACCCGCTGGAGTTCCGGCGGGCGCTGCTGGTCAAGTCGCCGCGGGTCTGGCAGGTGCTGGAGCTGGCCGCCGCGAGGGCCGGGTGGGGGAGCCCGGTGCCGCCGGGCCGCGGCCGCGGCCTCGCCGTGCACGAGTCTTTCGGGAGCATCGTCGCCTACGTCGCCGAGGTCGCCGTCGAGGAGGGGCAGATCCGCGTGCACCGCGTCACCGCCGCGATCGATTGCGGCATCTGCGTCAACCCGCTCGGCGTTCGCGCCCAGGTCGAATCCGGCCTCGCCTTCGGTCTCGGAGCGGCCCTCCACTCCGAGCTGACGATGAAGGAAGGCCGCGTCGTCGAGAGCAACTTTCACGACTACCGGATCCTGCGCTTCCACGAGATGCCGCGCGTCGACGTGCACATCGTCGGCAGCCGCGAGAGAGCCGGCGGCGTCGGCGAGCCCGGCACCCCGCCCATCGCGCCGGCGGTGGCCAACGCCGTCTTCGCCCTGACCGGCCAGCGGCTGCGCCGTCTGCCGCTGCGCCTCGCCTAGCGGGGCACGAATGGCAGGCACGTGCGGTCCAGCATCCGCGCCTGAGGAGATGCAGGAGATGAACAGAACGCGGGAAGGGCGCCGCCGCCGCCGCTCCCTGGTCGCCGGGTTGCTGCTGCTCGCAGCAGCCGCAGCAGCCGCCGCTGCCGCCGCGAGCGCCACAGCCGCCGCCGCAGCAGCCGCCACCGCCGGCGAGCCCGCCAGGCCGGCGCGGGACGGCTCGCGCACCGCGGCGCTGGCGGCGTTCGACACCGTCCGGGCCGTGCTGCAGCATCCCCGCTGCCAGAATTGTCACATCCCGGGCGATGCGCCGCTGCAGTTCGACGCCGGCATCGCGCACGCCCAGCACGTGCAACGCGGGCCCGAGGGCAATGGCGTGCCCGGCCTGCCGTGCTCGACCTGCCACGCTGCCGGCAATCCGCCGGCGAGCTACGGCGCGCACGTGCCGCCCGGCGCCCCGAATTGGCGCCTGCCCTCGCCGCGGCAGAAGATGGTGTTCATCGGGCTGACGCCCGCGGCGCTGTGCGCGACGATCAAGGACCGGGAGCGGACCGGTGGCAGGGACCTCGCCGCGATGCTCGAGCAC
Organism: Thermoanaerobaculia bacterium; assembly: GCA_036521795.1. Taxonomy (GTDB): domain Bacteria; phylum Acidobacteriota; class Thermoanaerobaculia; order Multivoradales; family UBA5704; genus JASLEW01. The sequence continues at coordinate 3,163 of DATDGZ010000129.1, forward strand.
GTCAGCCACGACAAGCTCGTGGCGTGGGGCTGGGACCCGGGCGTGGGACGCGCTCCGGTCTCGGTCCCGCGCGACGTCTTCGTCGCCAGCTTCAAGACCTGGATGGAAGGCGGCGCGCCCTGCCCCGGCCAGTGAAGTCGGCCGAGGGGCGCGAACCGATCAAATGAGACATTGGACAAGGAGGCGGCCATGGTCGCGCGAGTGGAACGTAGGCGATTCTCCGGCTGGTGGATGGCGGCGGCGTTCGTGCTGGGAACGGCGTCGGGAGCGTACGCGGCGAAGAAGGTCACGCTGAGCCCGGGTCTCTTCACCGGCAAGCCCGCGCCCGAGGCGGCGGCCAACCTGCTCGGCGCGGCGAAAATCCTGGCCGAGAAGGGCAGCTGGGAGAACATCGCGGTGGGCCGCGTCTACTACCTCGCCGGCCAGAAAGCGGAGGGGCAGGCCATCTTCGATGCCGCGGCCGGCAACAAGTCGGACGCCGGCGATTGGATCCGCATCGGCCGCGTCTACTACGAGGCAGGCGAGTGGGACAAGGCGCGGGCGGCGTTCGACAAGGTGTTGCAGTGGAAGCCGGACGACGAGGATTGGCTGGCGGAGATCGGGGCGTATTACGTCATCAAAGGCGACCGCGCGCACGGCGAGGAGCTCTTCACGCGCTCCTTCAAGCGCGAGCCGAACAGCCTCTGGAACGCGCTCAGAGCGGCGGCGGCCTATCTCAAGGTCGCGCTGCCGAGCTGAAAACCCTTCCCCCGGGAGCCTCCGGGCGGCCTGGTAGGCGCCTACGGCCTGGCCACCGCGATCGGCGGCTCCTCCGGCAGCAGCCCGACCTTGGCCTCGACGACCTGCCGGCGGAAGGCTGCCAGGTCGGTCGCGCAGAAGCGGTTGAAGTCGGCCAGGAACTTGTCGAGCTGATCCGCCGTCTGCCGCAGCGTCTCGAGCTGGGTGGCTGACGGCGGGTCCCACTGCCCGGTGAGGGCGCCCATGGTGAGCCCGATCTGGCCGGCGACGTCGTCAGGTGCGTGGATGCCCTTGGCATCGGGCCGCTGCCAGAGCCGCGTCTCGAGCTCGTCGAGCCGCTTGCCGAGCTTCTCGGCGGCGCCCGCCAACGGCGAAGGTTCCTCGTCCTCGTCCTTCGCCGCCGCCTCGCTCCGGCCGGCACCCTGCCGGGTGGATCCGGCGCTCGCCGGGCTTGTGGCACCCTGCGGGGTTGCTCCGGCGCCCTGCGGGGTTGCTCCGGCGCCCTGCTGGGTTGATCCGGCGCTCTGCGGGCTTGTCTCGGCGCCGGGCTGGCGCTTCTCGGCGTCCTGCCGGCGCTTCTCGGCGGTGGCGGCCGCCTTGGCCTTGGCGACCGCGGACTCGACGTCGGCGCGGATGCGGCCGATACGCTCGATCGCCTCGGCGGCCGCCTCCTGTAGCGCGCCGGTGCGGGAGATGGCGGCCCAGCGCTGCTGCCAGTCGGCCCCGCGGTTCGGCGAACGCGGGTCGGCCAGCACCTGGACGGTGTTCCTGCCTTCGTGGCCGTGGAACTTGACGGTGACCGTGTAGGTGCCCGGCGGCACCTCGGGACCTGCCGGGTCCTCCTGCGGTGGCTGGTCCGGACCCGGCGGCGCCTCCTTCCAGTCGTCGCGCTCGAGACCCCAGGCGACGCGATTGATCCCCAGCTTGACCGCCGTCTTCCAGTGACGGATCGTCTTGCCCGAGGCGTCGGCCACCTCGATCTGCGCCTTGGGCGGCTCCGGCGCCTTCTTCTCCTCCGCCTGCTTGGCCGCGGTCGTCTTCTCCTCCGCGGCCGGCGCGGCCGGCGCGATCGGCGCCGCGGGAGCGGCCGCCGTCTTCTCCGCTCCCGCCGGCTCCGCCGCTGCGGTCTTCTCGGTTGCGGTCTTGCCGCGGGCGGCCGTCTCGCCCGCCTGCTCCTCACCCCGCTTCGCGGCCGCCGCCTTCGCCGCCGCGGCGGCCTGGGTGGCCGCCGCGCGCTCGCGGTCCTTGCGCGCGCGCTCCCGCTCCGGGTCGGGGAGAGGGACGTCCGGGCCGCTGACGGAGAAGGTGATGAGCGCGCCGTACGGCCGGTTCTCGCCCTGGAAGTAGCTGTCCCCATGGCCGTAGTAGCCGACGGGGAGCCGCTGCCAGTGCTGCTGCGCCGCGGCGATCGAGAAGAGATGGAGCGGTTCGCTCAAGGTCGCGGCGTCGAGGCCCGAGAGCGGCCGGATGTCGTCGACCACGTAGAGGGAGCGGCCATGGGTGGCGATCACCAGGTCGCGGTCGCGGGGATGGACGGCCAGGCCCATCACCGGCACGGGGGGGAGGCCGTACTTGTAACGCAGCCAGTGGCCGCCGCCGTCCTCCGAGATCCAGAGGCCGAGCTCGGTCCCCAGGAAGAGCAGGTCCCTGTCGACCGGGTCCTGCTCGATGGCCAGGGCGTAGCCGCGGAGCTCCTTGCCCGCCAGGCTCCTCCAGGTCTTGCCGAAGTCGTCGGTACGGTAGAGGTAGGGGGTCCAGTTGGAGCGCCGGTGATCGTCGAACACCACGAACGCGGTGCCGGCGTCGAAGCGCGAGGCCCGGATCTCGGGCACCCAGGTATGGGCGGGCACACCGGGGACGTTGGCCTCGACGCTGGTCCAGCTCTTGCCGCCGTCGCGGGTGACCTGCACGCGCCCATCGTCGGTCCCGACCCAGATCAGCCCGCGCGCCACCGGCGAGGGTGCGATGGCGAGGATGGTCGTGTAGGTCTCGGCGCCGGAGGCGTCGGGCGTGATGCCGCCGCTCTCCCGATCCTTCTGCCAGGCCGGGTCGTTGGTCGTGAGGTCGGGGCTGATGGTGGTCCAGGTGCGGCCGTGGTCGACGGACTGGTGGAGGAACTGGCTGCCGTAATACACGGTGCCGGGTGCGAAGGGATCGACCGCGATGCCGGCGTTCCAGTTGAAGCGCAGCCTGACCCCGTCCGGCGGCGCGGGGCGAGCGTCCTTGAGCTCGCCGGTCTTCAAGTCCCAGTGGAAAAGGTAGCCGTTCTGCGCCATCGAGTAGCCGGTCGAGGAGTCCGCCGGGTCCGGCAGGGTGCCGAACCCGTCGCCGCCGCCGAGCACCGACCATGCCGAGTTGGGGATGCCGCCGACGTCCCAGGTCGCGCTCGGCCCGCGCCACGAGCCGTTGTCTTGCAGCCCGCCGTAGACGTTGTAGGGCGTCTCCATGTCGACCGCCACGTGGTAGTACTGGGCCAGCGGCAGGTCGGCGATGAACGCCGCCGTGAGGCCGCGGTCGTAAGTGACCGCCAGGCCGCCGTCGTCGCCGATCAGGAAGTGCCGCGGATCGCCGGGGTCGATCCACATCGCGTGGTAGTCGCCGTGGATCTTGCCGGCGCCGGCGAGGTTGCCGAAGGTCTTGCCCGAGTCGTCCGACACCTTGACGTTGAACCCCAGGCTGTACACCCGGTTGGGCCACTGCGGGTCGACCTCGAGCGTGGCGAAGTAGAAGGGGCGGGGAGCGATGTTCGGGCTCTGATTGGCGGTCGTCCAGGTGCGGCCGCCGTCGCTCGAGCGCAGCAGCGCGCTCTTCTGGGCCTCCACCGAGGCGTAGACGATCTCCGGGTTCGAGCGCGACGTCGCCAGGTTGATCCGCCCCAGCTCGCCCTTCGGCAACCCGTCGTCCTCCGTCCGCCGCTTCCAGGTGCGGCCGCCGTCGTAGGAGGCGTAGAGCCCGGAGCCAGGGCCGCCGGATTCGAAGCTCCACGGCCAGCGCCGGTACTGCCACATCGCGGCGAGGAGCTTCTGCGGGTTGGACGGATCGATCACCAGGTCGGCGGCGCCGGTCCTGGCGTCGACGTAGAGCAGCTTCTTCCAGCTCTTGCCGCCGTCCTCGGTCTGGTACACGCCGCGCTCGGGGTTCTCGCCCCACTCCCGGCCGAGCGCCGCCACCCAGGCGACGTCGGGGTCGGTGGGATGAAGGACGATGCGCGCGATGCGCTCGGTGGCGTCCAGGCCCAGGTGGGTCCAGGTCTTGCCGCCGTCGAGCGAGCGGTAGACGCCGTTGCCGGCCGCGGCGCTGTTGCGGACGTTGCCTTCACCCGTCCCCACCCAGACGACGTCCGGGCTCTTCTGGAACACCGCGATGGCGCCGATCGAGGCCACCGGCTGGTCGTCGAAGATCGGCTCCCAGGTGAGGCCGCCGTTGACCGACTTCCAGACCCCACCCGAGGCCGCGCCGACGTAGAGCGTCCGCGGGTCTGCCGCGACGCCCTCGATCACGGTCACCCGGCCGCTCATCGCGGCGGGACCGATCGAGCGCGCGCGCAGGCCGGCCAGCAGGTCCGGGTCGAAGCCGCCTGGCGTGGCGCGGGAGGGCCCCGCCGCGCCGGCGGTCAGCGGGAGCAGCAGCAGGAGCAGCGCGAGCAACGGCAACGACCCGGACAGCGCGCGGACGGCACCCCTGGAATCATCCTGCATTCGTTCCTCCTGATCAGTGACCATCAGTAACCATCGGTGGCCGCACGCCGGCTTGAAAGGTCTCGCGGTGGGGCCGGGCCCGGGGTCGATGGCGGACACAGCGCTGCCCTGGGATGCAACTACGCATCGTGGCGACCGAGGTTGCACCGCCGGCCCCCGCAGCCCCGGCGCCCCCTGCCCCAAGGGAGGCAATGGGAAACGGACCCACGACCCGGCCGGGAAGTCATGGGCGGCACCGATCGCAGGCTATGCTCCGTGGAAAAAGGAGAGCGCATTGATCCGCAGCTCGGGGTCGGTCCAGGCCGATGGGGAACCACTGACGAGGGGGCGCGCGGCCGTTCTCGAGTGGCGCGAGCGCAAGCGGCTGCCGTGGCGGTTGGCCGCGGCGGCCGCTGCCGTCGTCCTCCTCGGTGTCCTGCTCGCCTGGTGGTACTTCGGGACGCCGATCCCCAACTCCCTGGCGGCCAAGCGGGCCCTGGCGGCCGGCAGCTCCGGGCTGCGCTTCTGGCCGCAATCGGCCGAGCTCGCGCGGCGGCACGCGGGCCGCCTCTGGCCGGCGGTGGTCGGGCTGGGGCTTCTCGGGCAGTGGCCGCTGCTGCGCGCCGGCGGCCGCTGCCTGCGGCTCCTCTCCTGCTTCGCGCTGAGCCTTGCCGTGCTCTACCCGCTGCTCGGCGTGGCCTATGCGCCATGGTACGTCCTGCCGACGGCGGCTGACCTGCTCTACGGTCTCGCCTTCCTGATCGGGTTCCTGGCTCGGTTGGCGGCCCGCGCCGGTGCCGGCGCCCGCCCCGCCGCCGTGCCAGCCGGCAGGATGCTCGCCCTGGCCGGCGCTCTCGCCGCCTGCACGCCGGTCGCTCTCTCGCTGGCGCCGGCCGAGGCCCGTTGGCTGCGGCGGTTCTCCTGGCCGCCCCACATGCGGGCCTACCGGGAGGCGGCGGCATGGCTGCAGGCCCACGCGCCGCCGGCCGCCACCGTGTCGTACTACGAGGTCGGAGCGCTCGGCTACTTCAGCGACCGGACGGTGATCGACATGGTCGGCGTCGTGACCCCCGAGCTCCTGCCCTACGTGCAACGCCGCGACTTCGCTGGCGCCTTCCTCGCGCGCCCCGGCGACTTCGCCCTCGATCTCCCGGATCGGGGTCCCTGGATGCCGGTAGGCGCCCCCTGGTTCCAGCGCGCCTACCGGCCGGTCGCGGCCTTCGGCGACGGCGGCAAGCTGCTCCTGTTCCAACGCCGCCCGGAGGTGCCCCTGCCGCCGGTGCCGGCTGAATGAGAGTAGCCGCGCTCAGAGCGCCCGCGTCGCGATCATCGGGTCGAGCCGGGCCGCCCGCCGCGCCGGCAGGTAGGCGGCGGCCAGCGCCACCGCCGCGAGCAGCAGGGCCACGCAGGCGTAGGTCAGCGGGTCCTGCGCGGTGACCCCGAAGAGGAGGCTGCCGAGGAAGCGCGTCAGCGCGAGCGCCAGTCCGGCCCCCAGCGCGAGTCCCGCCGCGACCTGGCGCGCGCCGGCCCCGACGATCAGCGAGACGATTCGCCGGGGAGGCGCTCCGAGGGCGATGCGCATGCCGATCTCGCGCGTTCTCGCGGCCACCGACTGGGACAGCACGCCGTAGATGCCGACCATCGCCAGGAGCACGGCGATGCCGGCGAAGACGACCAGCAGCCGCAGGATGAGCAGCCGGCGCGCCAGCGAGACCTGCATGATGTCGTCCATGGCCGCGAGCTTCGTGATCGGCCGGTCGCGATCGACTTCCCAGATGGCGCGGCGGACGGCCCCCGCCATGGCGCGCGGGTCGGTCCTGGTGCGCACGGCGAGGACCATGGCCGCGTCCACCCATTGCGCCTGCGGCAGATAGAGCTGCATCGCGGGAGGCTCGTCGAGCCCCAGGTGGCGCACGTCGCCGACGACGCCGACCACCGTCCGCCAGGGACCCTCCGGGTCGCCCAGGCGGACGCGCCTGCCCAGCGGCTCGCGGCCCGGCCAGGCGCGACGCGCGAACGTGCGGTTGACGAGCACGACGGGCGGCGAGCCGGCCCGGTCCGCGGCGGTGAAGGCGCGTCCGGCGAGCAGCGGGATGCGCATGGTCGCCAGGTAGCCCGGGCTGACGGCGAAGCGTTGGGCCTCGGGCCTGTCCGCCTCGCCCGCCCCGGGGTTTTCCTCCAGGGTGATGCCGTAGCCGTCGAAGTTGCCGCCGAGCGGCAGCTGGCTCGTCACCGCGGCCGCCGCCACCCCGGGCAGCGAGCGGACGCGCGCGAGCGCCTGCTGGTAGAAGGCCAGGATCTTGCCATCCTCGCGGTACCGCGGCCCCGAGGCCGAGATCTCGGCGGCGAGCAGGCGTCGCGAGTCGAAGCCCGGATCGACGGCCATCAGGCGGAACAGGCTCTGCAGCATCAGGCCGGCGCCGATCAGCAGCACCAGGGCGAGGGCCAGGTCGCCGACCACCAGCAGCCCCGCCAGGCTGCGCCGTCTCCCCACCGCGCCGGCCCCGGCAGCCGCCAGGGTGGCCCTCATCTCCTGGCCGGAGCCGCGAAGCGCCGGCACCAGGCCGAAGACGATGCCGGTGAGCAGGGAGACCGCGAAGGTCACGAGGAGAACGCGAGCGTCGACCGTGACCGAGCTCAGCCGGGGCACGTTCGGCGGGCTGGCGTGGATCAGGGCGGTGACGCCCGCGGCGGCGAGCAGCACCCCGAAGACTCCGCCCATCAGGTGCAGGAGGGTGCTCTCGGTCAGCAGCTGGCGGACGAGGCGCCGCCGGTCCGCGCCCAGCGCGGTGCGGACCGCCATCTCGCCCAGCCGCCGCTGGGAACGGGCCAGGAGCAGGTTGGTGACGTTGCCGCAAGCGATCGCCAGCACCAGTGCGACGGCCCCCATCAGCAGGTAGAGAGAGGGCCGGTAGTCGCCGACCAGGTCCTCGGCGACCGGGATGACGGCGACACCCGCCCGTTCGTAGTCCTGCGGGTACTCGGCCACCAGGACGCGCGACACGGCATCCAGCTCGCGGTGCGCTCGTTCGAGCGAGACTCCGGGAGCCAGCCGCGCCACGGCCCGCAGGTGGCGGCAGGTGCGGCAGGCGAAGGGCAGGCCCGGGTTGTAGGCGAGAGGCCCCCAGATCTCCGGCGGCCGGTTGGCGTTGGTGGCGAACAGGGACTCGAGCCCTCGGGGGAGCACGCCGACGAGGGTGTAGGGGGTGCCGTCCAGGAGGATGGGCTTGCCGAGCAGGCCCGGATCGCCGCCGAAGCGCCGCTGCCAGAGACCCCAGCCGAGAATCACCACGTGCTGCTTCCCCCGGACGTCCTCCTCGGGCAGGAAGTCTCGCCCCAGCGCCGGCCGCACGCCGAGCGTGCGGAAGAACTCGCGGGAGACCCGCAAGCCCTCGAAACGTTCCGGTGTCCCGGAGCCCGACAGCGAGGGAGTCCAGTAGCTGAGCACCGCCAGGTTCTGCAGCGACCGGCAGCGGCTCTTCCAATCCAGGAAGGTCGCGTACGAGGTGTTCTGCGTCGCGCCGCCCCGATCGCGTTCCCAGAGTGTCACCAGGCTCTCCGGGTGAGGATAGGGGAGCGGCCGGAGAAGGACCGCGTCGAGCACGCTGAAGACGGCGGTGTTGGCGCCGATGCCCAGCCCCAGGGTCAGCACCGCGGCGGCGGTGAAGCCGGGGGCCTGGCGCAGCGTGCGCAGGGCGTAGCGGAGGTCCTGTCCGAGCGTGCTCATGGGAGCTCCATTGCCAGCAGACCGGCGTGAGAGGTTGGGCAGCCCGGGCGCCTTGCCGTCCACCGCTCGCCGCCGCAGGCGGCGGCGCGCCAGCGCCAGGGCGAGCTCGCCCGACCGCGCGGCGAGGGCCGTCGCCGCCACGTCGGCGGCCGTGCGCAGCCACAGCCGCAACACGCCCCGCCGGCCCGCGCGCTCGCGCTCTTCGCGCTGGCGCCGGGAGAAGAGATCGAGCATCTCGGGGCCGTACCGGGCGCGGAACCGGCGGGGATAGGCGCGTAGCAGGCAGGCGAGCAGCCGGCTGCCGGCCGGGGCCGTCGCGCGTCGCCGGGTCATGGCTCGCCCGCGCCGCGGAGAAGGCCCTTGGCCTGCACCATCCTGACCACCTCCTGCAGCCGCTCGGCCTCGGCCCGCATCACCCTGCTGCCGAAAGAGGTGAGGCGATAGGGACGCCGGCGCTCACTGTCAGCCGCCGTGGGCGCCGTGGCCGCCGTGGCTCCCTTGGCCGCCGCGGCCAGCGCGGCGGCCGAGTCGGCGCCGGCCTCTTCGATCAGGCCCGCCGCGAGCAGCCGGTCGAGGGTGCGGTAGAGCGATCCCACCTCGAGCCTCACGCTCCCCCGCGACTCCCGCTCGACCCCTTTCATGATCCCGTACCCGTGAAGCTCACCGCCGGCCAGCACCAGCAGCACGAAGAAGTCCCGCGGCCGCACTGGCAGCGCCTCGGCGACGGCTCTCCTGCGCTCGGTGGTGGTCATATATGTAGAATACATATACCACGTTCGATGCGCCCCCTGCAACGAACCCGGCCGGCGCCGGCGGGGTCGTGGGCCAGTCTCCCTCTGCCTCCTCCCGCCGGGCCTCAGCCGTGCGCGCGGTGGATGAAGATGTCGCCGTTGAAGGTCTTGAAGAGGATGTCGGGGCCGCCGCCGCCGATCGCGCCTTGCATCTCCTGCTCGACCTCGATGTGGCGCTTGCCTTCCTTGCGGGTCTCCCGGGTGGTGGCGCGGCCGCTGGCGGCGATCTCGAAATCGGAATAGATCTCGCCGCGGTCGGAGTGGATGTGCACGTTGGCCCTGAGATCGGCCGGGAAGGTGACGTCGACGTCGCCGTTCAGGGTGCTGAAGGCCATCGGCTTGTCCGCCACCACCCGCCGCAGCACCACCTTGACGTTGCCGTTGGTGGTGTGGGCCACCACCGAGCCCGCGACGTCGCGCGCCTCGATGGAGCCGTTGACGTGGCTGAGCTCGATCTCGCCCTCGACGCCGCTGACCTGGATCTTGCCGCCGTTGACCGCGGACAGGTGCAGCGAGGTGTGGAACGGCACCTGGATGTGGATGTCGCCGCCTTGCGACGGGTTCGTGGTCTCGACCCGGACGACGTTGGCGTCCTCGTCCACCGACAGCCCGGCGCCGCGGTTCGGGATGCGCCGCATCCCCTCGGCGCCGCGCCGCGGCCTGCCTTCGGGCTCCTCGCCGCGGCCGGAGGTCTCGATCGACACCTCCTTGCCGGCATAGCCCTCGACCGTGATGCTGCCGTTGATCGTGGACACCTTGAGCGTGGCCGGGCGGCCGGGATCGGTGAGCGGCACCGAGATCTTCTGCTCGCCGTCGCCGGCGGTGCGCGGAGCCGCGGGCGCGGCAATCGACAGGCTCAGGATCAGGGCGGCGGCAAGTGCTCTCATGACGTTCTCCATTCAGGCCCCCTGCCGGCGGATCAGGATGTCGCCGTTGATCGTGCTGAAGGACAGCTCGGGGCCGCCGCCGGCGATGCGCGCCGCGAAGTCGCCATGGCTGCGATAGTGGAAATGGCCTCGCGAGCGATCGGCGGGCTGCGGCGGCAGGCTGCGGTAGTCGTAGTCGTAATCGGTATAGACCTGGCCGTTCAAGGTCTTGAAACGCAGGTCGGCGGCGAGGCCGTCGAGGAAGGAGACCTCGATGCGGCCGTTGATCGTGTCGAACGTGCAGCCGGCGGCGGGGTTGCGGCTAAAGCTGGCCACCACCGGGCCATTGACGCTGCTGGCCTTCCCGGCTCCTCCCATGCGCTCGAGGGTCACCGGTCCGTTGACGTTGCTGACGTCGAAGCGGCCGCCGACGCCGCTGACCCGCACCTCGCCGCCGTTCACCGTGCGGGCGACGAGGTCGACGTCGGCGGGCACCTCGAGATCGAAGTCGAACGTCGCCTCGTACCCGCGGCGTTCCCAGCCGTGGAAGTGGGTGCCGCCGTCGCGCGAGCGGAACGGGCCGTCCACGTATAGCCGCAGGCGGCCGCTGGTCTCGGCGACGTCGAGCCGCACCTCGTGCCGGCCCTGCTCGAGCTTCTCGGCCGAATTCGCGGCCCAGGTCTCGTGGACCGACAGCGTGACCTCGCCGCCGGGGTGGCTGCGGACCCTCACGGCGCCGGTGAAGTTGTCGACCTCGACCGCCCGCCGGCCCGTTGCCGCCGCCAGGGTGAAGGTCCGATGGAGGTTCTCCTCCTTCCGCAGCGTCCAGTCCGCGCGGGCCGGCAACGCCGTCGCCGCGAGCAAGATGGCTACCGCGGCCACGACGGCCGTGGCGGCCGGTGTGGCGGCGGTCGCCGGCGTAAAGCCGGTGGCCGGCGAGGCTGTCGTGTCGAGGGTCCTGGTCATGGCAAGTCCTCCTCCGCGCTCCACGCGGGTCTTCAGCTGGTCTGGCGCAGCCGGGTCCGCAGGTAGCCGCGCACCGTGGCGTCGAGCGCCGGGCTGGCCGTGAGGTCCAGCAGCTGCCGTTGGGTGCCGGCGCGGTCGCGGGCCAGCAGCATGTCGATGAGCGCGATCTGCACCATCGGCGAGCGCTGCGCGCCCACTTCCTGCACCAGCTGGCCGCGCACCGCCGGCTGCGCGAGCGCCGGGGCCAGGGCATCGACCGCCGCCAGCCGCACGTTGACGTCCGGGTCGTGCCGCAAGGTGTCGAGCAGCGCCTGTAGCACGCGGTCGTCGCCGCCCCCCGCCTCGCGCCCGAAGCTCACCCCGCGCAGCCGCTCGCTGGCCGAGTCCTGCTTGAGCAGCGACAGCGTGACCAGCCGCGACAGCGAGCGCACCTCGTCGCGCAGCGCGTGGATCTCGCCGCCGCTCGCGCCGCCGGCGCCGTTCGTGCCCGCGCCAATCGCCGGGGCGCTCCCGCCGCGCGGCAGCCCGAAGCCATGGACCGAGCCGATCAGCAGCCCCACCGCCAGCGTCGCCGCCGCCAGGCCGGCCTGCGCGAGCGGGCGCCGCGGCAGCCAGCCCGCGAGCCAGCCCTCGAAGCCGGCGGACAGCCGTGCGAGGAATCGCCGCGGGCCGCCGAGAGGGCCGGCAAGGCCGCGCCCGCCGGTCGGCTCGAGGTAGCGATCGAGGCTGGCCGCGAAGCGCTGGCGCATCTCTTCGCCGGGGATCTCGTCGGGCAGCCGCTCGAGCTCCTCCCAGATGCGGCGCATGTCCGCCGCCTCGGCGCGGCAGGCGCCGCAGGCGGCGAGATGCGCGGCGAGGTCGGCGGCGGCGCGGCCGCGGAGAGGCGCCGCCAGCGATTCAGTCAACAGGTCGATGGCATCGTTGCAGTTCATGAGGACGTCCTCCCCGCCATGCCGTCGAAGATCTCGCGCAGCTGGCGGACGGCGCGGTGCACGCGCAACTTGACGGCGCCGGCGCTGCACCCCAAGATCCCGGCGATCTGGTCGTAGCGCAGCTCGCCGAAACGGCTGAGCAGCAGCACCTCGCGGCGCTCGTACGGTAAGCGCAGCAGCGCGGCGCGCAGCAGGCGGGCGCGCTCGGCCCGCTGCAGCTCGTCGACCGCCAGCGGGCTCTCGCAGACCCTCTCGGCGGGCTCGCCGGGCGGCAGTTGATCCCGGCCGTGCTTGCGGAAGTGTGCGGCGGCGGTGTTGCGCGCCAGCTGGTAGAGCCACGGCCTGAATTCCCCCGGTGAACGGAAGCTCTTGCGATACTTGAGGATGCGGATGAAGGCGTCCTGCACCAGGTCTTCGCTCAGCTGGCGGCTGCCGGTCAGCCGCAGGAAGAAGTTGAACAGCCCGACGTGGTGGCGCTCGAACAGCGCCCCCAGCTGGACCAGGTCGCCATCGCGCACCGCGAGCATCAGCTCGGTGTCCGAGGCCGCCGTCTTGGGATCTTGCACCATCGCCAGCACGATCCTATATACCCCGCCCGCCCGCCGAGGTTACACCGCCCGGTTAGTCCGCGAATGGGGGGACGGAACTCTAGAGTCGAACGAGAACTGACATGTTTGCGGCTAGTGGCCGGCGTCGAGATAGAGGCCGGCGACCTGCTCCGCCAGGGCGGCGGGGTCGGCGTCGCCGACGTTGCAGAGGGTGATCACCGACAGGTGACGGCCGGGCAGGCGCATCAGCTCGGAGCAGAAGCCGCGCCAGCTGCCCGGATGCCTCACCCGCCGGTGCCCGCGGAAGCGGTCGAGGAAGAGGCCGCCTGCATAGGGCAGGGGACTCCCGTTGGCGAGGCTTCCCGGGCTCGTCATGGCGGCGACCAGGGCCTTGCCGCCGACCGCGCCGGAGTAGAAGCTCGCGTCCCACTTCGCCAGGTCGAGGACGGTCGAGTTGACGCCGCCGTCGCCGGTCTGCTCCCAGGCCGACGAGAGGGGGCGGAAGCCGCCGCCGCCGTCCCGCTCGTAGGGCACGGCGCGCCCGGGCACCTCGCGAGTGAGGTCGTCGACGATCCGCGTGTCGGTCATGCCGAGCGGTGCGAACAGGTTCTCGGCGGCGAGCTCGCGCAGGCTGCGGCCGGTCACCCGCTTGACCACCAGCGACAGCAGGAAGTAGCCGGAGTCGTTGTAGCGGAATGCCGTGCCGGGCGGGAACTGCAGCTGGGGCGCGGCGGCGAGCGCCGCCAGCGCGTCGTCGTCGGTGGTCACCTCCTCGTAGCGCTTGCCGGACGCGACCAGCAGGTCGATGTAGCTCGGCAGGCCGCTGGTGTGATGCAGAAGGTGGTTCAGGGTGATGGCGGTGTCGTGGCGCGGCAGCTCGGGCACGTACTTGCGCACGTCGTCGTCGAGCGACAACCGGCCGCGCGCGGCGAGCAGCAGCACGCTGGCGGCGGTGAACTGCTTGGAGGTGGAGGCGATGTCGAAGCGCGTGCGCGGCGTGATCGGCAGCCGCCGGCCGAGATCGGCGAAGCCGTAGCCCCTGGCCAGCACCACCCGCCCATGCTCGACCACGGCCAGCGCACAGCCCGGGGACAGGCCGGCGGCGAAGCGCGCGAACAGCTGGTCCACCCGCGCCGGAAGCGCCGCGTGGCCCTCGGCAACGCCTCCTCGGTGACGGCACGATGCGGTGGCAAGGGCCAGCGCAACGGTCGCCGCCAGGGCGACTGGCGCGCCTCGTCTCACTCGTACCGCAGCGCTTCGATGGGGTCGAGCTGCGACGCCTTGAGCGCCGGGTAGAAACCGAACGCGATGCCCACCAGGGCGGAGAAGGCGAAGGCGAGAGCGATGGCCTGCGGCTGCACCGCGACCGGCCAGCCGGCGAAGCGGGCCACCCCCTTCTGGATGCCGAGCCCGAAGAAGATGCCGAGGGTGCCGCCGGCGATCGAGAGCGCCACCGCCTCGACCAGGAACTGCGCCCGGATGTCCTTGCCCTTGGCGCCGATCGCCATGCGCACGCCGATCTCGCGGGTGCGCTCGGTGACCGACACCAGCATGATGTTCATGATGCCGATGCCGCCGACCAGCAGCGACACGCCGGCGATCGACCACAGGAGATAGCTCATGGTGCGCGACTGGTCCTCGGCCTGCTGCAGCATCTCGGTCTGGGTGCGGATGATGAAGTCGTCGTCCGTGGGCTTGGCGATGCGGTGGCGCTGGCGCAGCAGGGCGGTGATCTCGTCCGAGGCGCGCTGGACCATGTCGTTGCTGGCGGCGGAGGCCAGGATGCCGCCGACCGCGGTGGTGCCGATGAGCTTCTTGCGCACCGTCTCGTAGGGCGCGATCACGGTGTCGTCCTGGTCCTGCCCCATCGTCGAGCCGCCCTTCGATTCGAGCACGCCGACCACCTTGAACGGCAGGTTCTTGATGCGGATGATCTTGCCGATCGGGTTCTCGGTGCCGAACAGGTTCACGACCACCGTGGCGCCGAGGACGCAGACCTTGTTCGCGCTGCGCAGGTCCTGATCGGTGAAGAACTGGCCGCGCTCGATGTTCCACGAGCGGATCAGCGGCCAGTCGGTCTCGGCGCCCTGGATCGTGGTCGACCAGTTCTGGTTGCCGTAGATGACCTGCTGGGTGGTGCGGTTGGTGGCCGAGATGTAGGTCACGTCCTGGATGTCGCGGCGGATCGCGTCGAGATCCTCGTACGACAGCTTGGAGCTGGCGCCGAAGCCGGCGCGCGCGCCGCCGGAGGTGATCGACCCCGGGTAGATCATCAGGAAGTTGGTGCCCAGGGAGCGCAGCTGGTCCTCGGCCTGGATGCGCGCGCCGTCGCCGATGCCGATGGTCGCCACGACGCAGGCGACGCCGATGATGATGCCCAGGGTGGTGAGCAGCGAACGCAGCTTGTTGCGCCCCAGGGCGGTGACCGCGACCTTGAGGATGTTCTGGGCCTTGGTCATGGCAGGCCTCGTCCACCGGCGGCCACCGCCGGCTCGTCGACCGGCTCGGCTGCCGCCGCGGCCGCCGGAGGCGCCGGCGGGCTCGCGGGCGTGCCGGCGGCAGGCGCGGTGTCCTCGAACGAACCGGGCACCGCGCGCCGGCGGTCCACGACCTGGTGGTCGGAGATGATCTTGCCGTCGCGGAAGGCGACGATGCGCTGCGCGAACTGGGCGATGTCGGTGTCGTGGGTGATGAGCACGACGGTCCGCCCCTCGTCGTTGAGCGCCTGGAAGATCGCGATGACCTCCTCCGAGGTGCGCGAGTCGAGGTTGCCGGTCGGCTCGTCGGCGAGCAGGATCGCCGGATCGTTCACCAGGCTGCGGGCGATGGCGACGCGCTGCTGCTGGCCGCCCGACAGCTGCGCCGAGGTGTGGTCCCAGCGCTCCGCCAGGCCCACCCGCTCGAGGCAGCGGTGCGCCCGCGCCCGGCGCTCGGCGTCGGTCAGGTCGGTCTTCGCCGAGTAGAGCAGCGGCAGCTCGACGTTCTCGAGCGCGTTGGTGCGCGCCAGCAGGTTGAAGTTCTGGAACACGAAGCCGATCTTGTCGTTGCGGATCTCGGCGCGGCGGTCGCGGTCGAGGTTCGAGATCTCGACACCGTCGAGCACGTAGCTGCCGGCGGTCGGCCGGTCGAGACAGCCGACGATGTTCATCAGCGTCGACTTGCCGGAGCCGGACGGGCCCATGATGGCCACGAACTCGCCGCGGTGGACGTCGAGCGAGATGCCGTCCAGGGCGCGCACCTCCGACCCGCCCATGCGATAGATGCGGTACAGGTCGCGGATGCGGATGACCGGCTGCGCCGGGTCGACCGGCGCGTCGGCGGGCTTGCGCGCGCGCGCCATGATCAGAACCGGGGGGCGCGCGAGGCCTGCGCGCCGGGACCGGCGGCGCGCGCCGTCTGCAGGCCGATGACCACCGGGTCGCCGGCCTTGAGGTCCTTCGAGCGTACGGCGGTGTAGGAGCCGTCGGTGATCGAGGTGATCACCCGCACCGGCCGCAGCTTGTTGCTGCCGGAGACCGCGAGGTAGACGACCGCGCTGCGGTTGGCGCCGCTCGGCCGGCGGCTGCCGCCGGGTCCGCCGCCAGGCCGGCCGCCCCCGGCAGCAGCACCGCCGGAAGCGCCGGTCCCGCCGCCGCGGCCGGCGCCGGGTCCGCCGGCGCCCGCTGCGGCAGCGCCACCCGCCGCTGGTTCCCCCGCGCCGGCCGGACCGCCCGCCGCCGTTCCGCCCGCCGAAGGCGCACCTGGCGCGCCCGTCGTGGTGTTGTCCCCCGGGGTGTGCAGGACGTCGGCGTCGTCGGGCTTGAAGCGCAGCGCGGCGTTCGGCACGCGCAGGGTGTTGCGGCGGACGTCGACCGGGACGAGCACGTTGGCGGTCATCCCGGGCATCAGCTTGCCGTCGAGGTTCGGCACGTCGAGCATCACCGGGTAGGTGACCACGTTCTGCACCGTCTGGGTCGAGAGCCGGATCTGGGCGACCGCGCCGCGGAAGGTCTGGTCGGGATAGGCGTCGACGGTGAAGCTGGCCGCCTGGCCGAGCTTGATGCCACCGACGTCCGCCTCGTCGATGTTGGTGAGCACCTGCATCTTGGTCAGGTCCTGCGCGATGGAGAAGATGAGCGGCGCCTGGAAGGAGGCCGCCACGGTCTGGCCGACGTTGTACTCCCGGTCGACCACGACGCCGTCGATCGGCGCCTTGATGCTGGTGTAGCTGAGGTTGGTCTCGGCCTGCTTGAGGGCGGCCTCGGTCTGCTTGACCACCGCCGCCGCGTCGTCGCGCTGCGCCACCGCCGTGTCGTAGTCCGACGCCGCGATCAATTGCAGGTCGCGCAACTTCTTCTGGCGGCTGAGGCTGACCTCCGCCAGGCGCTCGTCGGACCTGGCCTTCAGCAGGTTGGCTTTCTGCTGGTCGAGGGCCTCCTGGAAGGGGGTGGGGTCGAGCTCGCACAGCAGCTGTCCCTTCTTCACGTGCGAGTTGAAGTCGACGTAGAGCTTGGAGATGATGCCGGACACCTGGCTGCCGACGGCGACGGTGGTGACCGCCGAGAGCGTACCGGTGGCGGTGACGGTCGCGACCACCGTGCCGCTGTCCACCGGCGTTGCCCGGTACTTCGCCACGTCAGACTTGGCGCGCGCCAGGTAGTAAGCGCCGCCGATCCCGAGGACCACCACCGTGGCCCCAGCCACCCAACCTGTCTTCGACATTCGGTTCCTCGCGAGAGCCAAGACCCCAGGACCTAGACGGAGAGCCCTGAGAAGTAGTTACAACCGCCCACGCCGCCTGACCGTGGCAGGCGCCAGGGCATCAGATCACAACCGATTTGGCGATTCAAAGTTTCCCTGCGGTCTCGGGGAGAGCTCCAAAGGGGCCTCCCGGGGAGCATCACCCATCGCAGGGTGCCTCCGGGGACCACCCTTTAGGCCGGGTCTCGGCCGGGCGGATCTCCCCCCGATCC
>DATDGZ010000130.1:0-5010 GCA_036521795.1 Thermoanaerobaculia bacterium
GATGTGCTGCGCACGCTCGGGCGGCTTGGTGTTACCGACCTGGAAATTCTGCGGCCGGAGTTTGACGCCCATGGTTACGACGTTGTCATGAGCCGTGGCCCCATCGTGCGCCACGTGCAATTGAAGACGCAGGCCGCCGGCAGAATATCTGTCGGTCGAGCCCTGGCCGAGAAACCAAGCGGTTGTGTTATTTGGATCGGCTTGAATAAAGATACGCTCGAGTTAGGTCCATTCCTCTGGTTCGGGGGAGCGCCAGGCAAGCCGTTGCCGCATATTTCAGGCTACCCAAATCCTAAGCGGGCGACGCACAATTCCAAGGGTATCCGGCCCTTGCGCAAAAATCATCATGTATTGCCGCCAGAGGCATTCACCAAGCTCAAGACCCTGGATGAAGTCGTAGCACAGCTCTTTGGAGAGCCTCAGGTGCGGGGTAAAGCCTATCGCGCGCGTGTCGCGCGCGGAACGGGCAAGGAAGCCGGAGATACTCTGCTTACTTCAGGGTGAGGGCCAGCACCTAGCCAGCCGCCGCCGGGCCGATCCAAGATCAGCCCGGCCTTCCCTGTCGCTGTATTGCCTCCTGTACCTGTCTGCGGCTCGCCACCCCCTCTCCGGGTTATAGGACCGGAGCTGACTGGATCAGGTGTCCGGGCGATCCTCGCGTAACGAGGCAACCTCGCGCCGTTTTCCGGCGGCAAGCGGCCAGTATGAGTACCGCCGGTGCCGTTGGCGGCATTGGATGAGACGCGCCCGCCGCGGGGCGCCCATCTCCATGAACGACAGGTAGCAGTGCGCGACCGCCTTGCCGGCTTCTACAGCACCGGCGACAGCAGCCTGGCCAGCCGGTCGCCGGTCCTGTGGAGATAGGTGCGGCGGCGCCAGGTGGGGAGGGTGATCTCGGTGGCTTGGGCGAGGTCGTCTTCGAAGGTGTGCTCGAGGTGGGTGGCGAAGGGGAGGTCGAAGACCACCAGGTTGCACTCGGCGTTGAAGAGGAAGGAGCGGAAGTCGAGATTGGTGGAGCCGACCACGGCGAGATAGCTGTCGGCAACCAGCGACTTGGCGTGCAGGACCGCGGCCTGGTACTCGAAGATGCGGACGCCGCGGCGGAGGAGGCCGGTGAAGTAGCCGTGGCCGGCGTGGCGGACGATCGGCACGTCGGTGCGGCCGGGGAGGAGGAGGCGGACGTCGACGCCGCGGCGGGCGGCGGCGGCGAGGACGCGGACCGCGGTGTGGCCGGGGGCGAAGTAGGCGTTGGTGATCCAGAGACGGTGGCGGGCGGCGGCGGCGATGGCCACCAGGGAGGCGGCGGCCTCGCGGTTGCCGCGCAGCGGCTGGGCGTCGAGCACCAGCACGCGCGCGCCGGGGAGGTCGGGCGTGGCGACCGCGAGCGGCGGCAGGTCGATCGGCGGGCCGCCGGCGTACGCCCAGCCCTCGTTGAAGACGATCGCCATGCCCCAGGCGGCGGGGCCGGCGACCCGCACGTGGCTGTCGCGCCAGGGGCCGCCGGATGCGCTCGGCGAGCCGTACTCGACGCCAATGTTCATGCCGCCGGTGAAGCCGATGCTGCGGTCCACCACCAGCAGCTTGCGGTGATCGCGGAACGGCTGGTACCAGAGGCCCTTGAACAGGGGGTTGAAGAGGTGGGAGGCGATGCCGCGCCGCTCCATGTCGCGCCAGAAGACGGCATGCGTGGCGAGCGAGCCGAGAGCGTCGGCCAGGACCCGCACGGCGACGCCCCGGGCCGCCGCCGCGGAGAGGTGGTCGAGCATGCTGTGGCCGACCGCGTCGTCCTTGAAGATGTAGGACTCGAGCAGCACTTCGTAGCGGGCGCCCTCCACCGCCTCGTGCATGGCGGCGAAGACGGCTTCGCCGTCGTGGTAGGTCTCGATCCGGTTCCCGGGATGGACTGGCTTGGCCTCGACGCGCCGCAGCAGCGTCTCGAGCTCGGGGCCGCGCACGCCGGTGGGCAGGGCCGCGGCGAGCACGCCGATGCGGTGGGGGGCAAGCTCGGGTGGCAGCCGGTGACCGACGCCCGGGCGCAGGATCGGCAGGAGGTGGCGCAGGAGGCGGCGCCGGCGCGGCGGCCGCCCGGGACCTTGTGCTCCGGCGCCCGCACGCATTCCCGTCTCAGTCCCAGAGACGGTCGATGCGCTGCCGGGCGATGGCCTGGGCGGCGGTGCGGCCGAGCAGCCGGACACCGTCGAGTAGCGGCGCGAAGCGCTCGTCGCGAGTCAGCCCGCGGCGGTAGCGGAAGTAGATCTGCTGGGCGATGACGGCGATCTTGAGTAGCCCGAAGACGTAGTAGAACAGGATCCCGGAGGCGTCGCGGGCGGTGGCTCGGGCGTAGCGCTCGACGACCTCGGCACGCGACAGGTTGCCGGGCAGGGCGGTGAGGCCGACGGGGAGGATCCGCAGCGCCTCGTCGTCGTCGGGGTCGAGCCAGTAGCCGAGGCTGGTGCCGAGATCCATCAGCGGATCGCCGACCGTCGCCATCTCCCAGTCGAGGACGGCGGCGACGCCGCCGAGATCGGCGGCGAGCACCAGGTTGTCGAGCTTGAAGTCGTTGTGGAGCAGCGCTGCCGCGCCCTCTTCTTCCGCGGCCGAGCGCCGCGGCAGATGCTCGGCGAGCCAGGCCGCGGCTCGATCGACGTCCGGCACCGGGTCGGTGGCCGCGCGCTGCCAGCGCTCGGTCCAGCCGATCACCTGGCGCGCCGCGTAGCCGGCGGGCCTGCCGAGATCGGCGAGGCCGGCGGCGGCGGGGTCGACGGCGTGCAGCTCGGCGAGAGCGTCGACGGTCGCCTCGCTCAAGGCTCGCAAGCGCGATGGAGCCGGGACGGAGCCAGCGCCCACCGGGAGAAGCCGGCGCAGGATGACCCCCTGGACCCGCTCCATGACGAAGAAGGGCGCGCCGATCACCGCCGGGTCGTCGCAGGCGGCGAGCGCGCGGGGCGCCTTCGGGTAGCAGCGATGAAGGCGGGACAGCACCCGGTGCTCGCGGCCCATGTCATGCGCGGTCTTGACGCTGGCCCCGAGGGGCGGCCGGCGCAGCACCAGCTCGCGGCCGCCGAAGCGCAGCAGGTAGGTGAGATTCGAATGCCCACCGGGGAACTGCTCGACGAGGAGGGACGGCGATGCCATGGCCGCCGCGGGCGCCGCCGCCTCCGCCACTGCCGCGGGAGCCGCCTCGGGCGCCGGGCCCGGGAGGTGGTCGTGCAGCCAGGCGGCCAGCGGCGCCACCGGCAGCTCCTCGCCGGGGCGCACCGGGCCCGGGCGGTCGGGGGCCGCGACGGGGCCTGCGGACGTGGCGAGGGGGAAGCTCACCGGCGCGGGGGTTCCGTGGACACTTGGCGGCGCGCGTAGCCGGCGAGGATGCGCCGCGCCACGGCGGTCTTGTGGACCTCGTCGGGTCCGTCGTAGATGCGGGCGCCGCGCTCGTGACGCCACCAGTAGGCGAGCGGCGTCTCGTCGACCAGGCCGGCGGCGCCGTGGGTCTGCAGGGCACGGTCTAGCACGCGCTGCATGACGCCGGCGACGTGGAACTTGACCAGCGAGACGTCGTCGCGCGCGGCCGCGGCGCCCTCGCGCTCGATGCGCTCGGCCGCGCGCAGCACCAGCAGGCGGGAGGCGTCGATCTCGGCGCGGCTCTCGGCCACCCAGGCCTGCACCAGCTGCCGCGACGCGAGCGCCTCGCCGGGAGCCAGCTCGCGCGTCACCGCCCGCCGGCACATCAGGTCGAAGGCGCGCTCGCAGATGCCGATCCAGCGCATGCAGTGATGGATGCGGCCCGGTCCCAGCCGCTCCTGGGCGAGCGCGAAGCCGGCTCCCTCCCCGCCGATGCGATGGCTGGCGGGCACGCGGGCGCCGCTCAGGCGCACCTCGCCATGGCTGGCCCAGCCGGCGCCGGCCTCGCCCATGACCGGCAGGTTGCGCAGCAGCTCGAAGCCCGGAGTGTCGGTCGGCACCAGCAGCATGCTGGCGCGGGCGTGCGGCGGGGCGTCGGGGTCGGTCACCGCCATCACGATGCAGAAGGCGGCGCCCTCGGCACCGGAGGTGAACCACTTCCGGCCGTCGAGGACGTAGTCGCCGCCGTCGCGTCGCGCCGTGGTCGCCATCCAGACCGGGTTCGACCCGGGGAGGTCCGGTTCGGTCATGCCGAAGCAGCTGCGCAGCGCGCCGCGCGCCAGGGGCCCCAGCCAGCGCCGCTGCTGGTCTTCGGAGCCGTGGCGCAGCAGCAGCTCCATGTTGCCGGCGTCCGGCGCCTGGCAGTTGCAGACGTAATGGCCGAGCGGGCTCCAGCCGAGGACCTCCCCGGCCAGGGCGAGCTCGGGCAGGGCGAGGCCGGCGCCTCCCCAGGCGCGCGGCAGGTGCGGTGCGAAGAGGCCGAGACCGCGGGCAAGGTCACGCAGCGCCAGCAGCCGCGGCTCCACGGCGAGGAAGCCGCCGCGGAACATCTCGCCCTCGAGCGGCACGACCTCGTCGGCGATCAGGCGGCGCAGCCCCTCGAGGCGCTCCGATAGCTCTGGTTCCACGTGCGGTGGCGTCCTCCGGCTCCCGGCTGGGGTGCCGCGACAGGCGACAGGCGGAGCCGCGGCCTGCGGTCGTGCGGTGTGCCGGCGCCATTCTATGCGCGACCTGACCGGCGTTCCGCACCCGCCCCCAAAAAACAAAGCGGGCACCGCCACCGCGGCACCCGCATCGGGACCACCAGTACGAGTTGCGAGGAGGCTCTACTGCGTCTTCTGCGGGGCCCTGGCGAAGTAGCCGTCGGCCCAGACGATGTCGCGGTCGTAGTCGGTCGGGTCGAAGCCGGTGACGGTGTAGTCGGGCGAGCCGGCTTCCGGCTTGCCGTCGCGGCCGTAGCTGAGGACCGCAATGATGCCGACGCCGCCCAGCGGGTTGATGTAGTTGCAGTAGTAGGAGAACTGGTGCTTCCAGCCATCCAGGACGGGGATCTGCTGAATGTACTGGGACACCAGGACGGTGGTGAGGTCGGACTGGGTGGTGGACGCGAAG
>DATDGZ010000131.1:0-6006 GCA_036521795.1 Thermoanaerobaculia bacterium
GTATGGATCTCCTCGTCGAAAGGCGCGTCCAGCTCGCGCTCCCGGTGCTGCGCCACCCAGCTGTAGAACGTGTTGCGCACGATGGTGAGCAGCCAGCTCCGCGCATTGCCGCCCTGGAAGCCGTCGAAGAAGCGCAACGCCCGCAGGCAGGCGGTCTGCACCACGTCCTCGGCCTCCTCATCATGGCGGGTGAGCCAGCGGGCGAGGTTGTAGGCGGCGTCGAGGTGCGGCAGCACCACCGCCTCGAACCGGCTGCGGCGCCGGTCTTCCTCGCGGTCTCTTGGCATCTCTCGCGCTGCTGCCGCCGCCTCCTTGAAGCGCACGAGGGGAAACGGAATCGTGGTCGCGGGCACGCCTGGCCTCGGTCCATCCTACCAGCGTGGGCGGAGGACCGCCGGACGGTATCGGGAGCGGGAGATCATCGGGCGGTCGTCCATGGTCGTGCGGGCGCGGGTCGGCGGGCCGCCTCCACACTCCTGGACCGCCCGGCGGCGGTTTTATTCCGGCACGATTGCTCAGCGAACTGAATTCGCCATGGCCTCGGCCCTGTCCTCGGCGAGATCGTGGACCAGCACCCCGTAGCCGGAGGTGGCGAGCAGCAGCCTGCCGTCCAGGACCAGCGCGGCGACGACGTCGCGCGCCGGCACCGGCACCTTCAGGAGGCGGAACTTGCTGCTCTCGCGGTCGTAGAGCCGCACCACCTCGCCGCTCAGCAGCAGCGCTCCGAACCGGCCGTCGCCGGTCGGCAGGACGCGCGACGGCTCGGCGGTGAGCCGCGCCCACTCGCCGCCCGGGGCGGGGAGCGCCCAGGCGCCGCCGGCGCCGGCCAGCAGCAGCTGCTCGCCGAGGCGCTGCACGTGGCCGCCGGCGAACGGCGCCGCGACCGTGTGGTTGGCGTCACGGGTCAGCTCGTACAGATCCCGCTCGTCGCTGACCCACAAGGCGCCGTCGTAGAGGGCGGCCGAGCGCGGCGGCCCGTGCTTGTACGGGCGCCGCACGAAGACTCCCTTCTCGAGCTCGAAGATCGCGCCTGGCGTGCGGGCCAGGAACCTCGCGTGCGCCGCCGGCGCCCGCTGCACCGGGGGCGCCGGGGGCGCGTCCTCGGCCGACGCCGGCGCGGCGGGCGCCGGCACTTCCTCGTCGACCAGCAGCTGCTCGACGCGCTCGGTGCCGAGCTCCGGCAACCGGTGCCAGTCGCTGCCGCGCCGCTCGAAGAGGCCGCCGGTGGTGGCGGCGTAGGCGCGGCCGGCGTAGACCGCGAGATCGAGGACCGTGGGCAACGGCGCGAAGTCGGCAGTGAAAGTCCTGCCGCGGTCCCGCGACACGTACACCCCGGACAGCGGCCCGGCATGGTTGACCGCCACCAGTAGATCCTCGCCGGCCAGCGCCAGGGCGCCGACGCGCGTCGCGGTCATTCCCCGGCTGGAGCGGAAGAAATCGGCGCCGCCGTTGGTGGAGATCCAGATGCCGGACCCCTCGGTGCCGATCAGGATGCGGTCCGGCCGTGCCGGGTGAAGGGCGATGGCGGTCACCGACAGGGCGGGATCGCTCAGCCGCCGCCAGCTCTTGCCGCCGTCGGCCGAGACGAAGACGCCGGAGACGGTGCCGGCCAGCAACCGGCCGTCGGGAGCGACCGCGAAGCTCAGGGTGCGGCGCTCCTCGAAGTCCTTGAAGCGGACCCAGTGATCGCCGTGGTCCACGGTCTGGTAGACCCAGCCGCACGACGACGCCCAGATCTCGCCCGGGTGCTCGGGGACCGGCGTGAAGCTGAAGACCTCGGTGTCGAGCACCATCCCTTCGAAAATCCCGGTCCAGGTGTGGCCGGCGTCGTCGCTGCGATAGGCGCGCCGCCAGGTGCCGGCGATGACCGTGTCCGGCCGGCTCGGATCGACCACCAGGCTGGTGACCTTCTGGATGTCGGCCTCGGCGCCGGTCAGCTGCCGCCAGCTGGAGCCATCGTCCTCGCTGCCGTAGACGCCGGAGAGAGTGCCGGCGTAGATGCGCCCCTGCCGTCCCGGCGCCAGCGCCAGCGAGTAGACCGGCTCCTCGGGGAGCCCGGCCGAGCGCGCCACCCAGCTCTTGCCGAGATCGTCCGAGAAGGCCACCTGGCCGCCCCCCCAGACTCCCCACAGCGCCACCCACAGCCGGCCGGCATGGTTGGGGTCCCAGCGCAGGGAGCTGACCACCCAGCCGGCGAAGGAGAACGGCGCGCCGGCGTCGGCCCAGGAGGCGCCGCCGTTGCGAGAGATGTAGAGCTGCCCGGTGGAGGTGCCGGCCAGAACCAGGTCCGGGTCGTCGGGAGCGACGGCCATGCTGCGCACGTCGCCGCCCCAGATCGACAGCGTGCGCCAGCCGGCGGCAGCCGAGGGCGGCGGCGAGGGGGCCGCGGGTAGCGGCGAGGGGGCCGCGGGTAGCGGCGAGGCATCCACGCGCACGGGAGCTTGCTCGGCGGCCGATCGAGCGGGCGCGGAGTCCCCGGCCGTCGATGAAGGCCCGGCGGGGGAGAACTGTTCCGGCGCGGCAGCACCCGCCACGGCAGCGGTGAGAATCCAGAGGATGCCCATGACCGCCGCGAACCGCGGCAAACGGGCGAGACGGGGCCGCTGTGCCACCTCAGGCCGATGGCGACGACGATGGCAACGATCGAGAGGATGGCGCCAACTCATAGCGTGTTCCGATCACCTCCGCCAGAATCGAGATCGCGATCTCGCCCGGACTGTCACCGCCGATCGGCAGCCCGATCGGCGCACGCCAACACACACCTGCGAGCTCGGCGCCGCGCTGCTCGAGGTCGGCGCGTACCCGCGCCACCTTGCGGCGGCTCCCCATCAGGCCGAGATAGCACAGGTGAGGCGGCGCCTGGCGCAGCACCGCGGCGAGCGCCTCGACGTCGGTCTCCCAGCACCGCGACACCACCGCCACGTAAAGCTCCCGGCTGGCCACGGGCGCCAGGAAGTCCTGGCCGTAGTCGCGGTCCACCGCCGCCAGCCGGGTGCCCTCGGGGAACAGCTCGGGAAGCCGGAACGCCTCGCGGTCCTCCGCCACCAGCAGCTCGAAGCCGGCCGGCGCGGCGGCGCGCGCCAGCGCCTGCCCCACCGGGCCGCCGCCGCAGATCGCCAGCACCGGTGCTGCCAGGATCACCTCCAGGAAGACCTCCACCATGCCGCCGCAGACCATGCCTGTCGGTTCGCCGCGCACCGCTTCTTCGGTCAAGTAGTACCGCTTGACCTCGCCCGGCGCTCGCCGGGCCGGCCGGCCCCCGTCCACGACGGCCGCCAGCAGCCGCTGGGCGTCCGCCTTGACCATGGCCTCGAACGCGCCGCCGCCAAGATTGCCGAAGCAGGTCCCATCCGGCCTGGCCAACAGCTTCCATCCCACTTTTCCCGGAGTCGAACCCTCGGCGCGCACGATCTGGCACAGTGCGATGCGTCCCTGGGACCGCAGCGACAGCGCCGCCTCGCCGAGCACCTCGGCACTGCTCTCAGCGGCCATCGCCCTCCCAGGATAGCACCGGCGCGCAGGCCGGAGCGGGCACCCACCAGGCCCAGCCCAGAGCCACGGCCAAGGCCGTAAGCAAACAGCCCGCCAACAGTAGCGGCGGGCGATCGATCAGCGCCACGTCCCAGATCCCCCGCGGCAGCCAGGCGGCGCCGAAGGCACCGTCGAGCAGCCTCAACGCTCTCCGATCCCGAACCAGCCCTTGACCCGGAACCACTGGTTCCGCAGCTTCCAGAACCGGCTCGCCTCCATGGCGGCGATGCGCGCCGCGAGCGCCGCCGCCGCCTGCGCCTGGCGTGCCGCGTGCTCGGCGGCCTGGCGCAGCTCGCGCTGCAGGACCGTTACCTCGAGCTTGGTGGAGTCGTGCAGCGCCGCCTCCAGGGTGGCGGCGGCCTCGGGATGCACGGCGCCGCGGTCGTCGACCACCCGCAGCCGCAGCACCGAGGTGGCGCGCGAGGCTCCCTCCGGCAGCCCGCAGGCGCCCCCCCAGCCCGAGCGCTCGAGGCGCGGATCGCCCAGCATCGCGGCGACGTCCGGCCGCGAACCGTCGATCAGCAGCCGCGCCAGCAGCTGGCCATCGAGCCACGCCTCGACGGCGGCAAGGCTGCCGCAGCCGAGCACGCCAGCCCAGCCGCGCATTTCGAGGAGGTCCGGCCCGGCCAGGGCGCAGCGCTCGACGAAGAGATACGGCTCGCCGCGGTAGGCGAGAGTCGAGAAGTCGGCATCGGCCTCGGGTACCGCCACGTAGAGGTCCTGGAAGTTGCAGAGCCCGCGGTCCAGCCGCTGCAGGGAGGCTCTCGCGCCGCCACCGCCGGCGAGCGCCCGTCGCAGGGCGCCGCGCACGAACTCCTCGCTCACCCAGGTGGAGCCGTAGTCCGACCCGGCGAGGGAGCCGCTCTCGCTGACCTCTCGGAACAGCAGCCCCGCGGCGGGCAGCTCCGTACCGGCGGGGAGCAGGCCGCGGTCATGGACGCTGAATGCCAGCACGCCCCCCGGCGCGAGCAGGCCCATCAGCACCTGCAGCCAGGCGACGAAGCGCTCTTCCGGCAGATGGGTGAACAGCGAGGTGACCAGGATGGCGTCGAAGGTCGCGGAACCCGCCGCGGCGGCGAAGCCCTCGGGGCGAATCGTCGAGACGATGCCGTGCACGCCGAAGCGCCGCTCTTGGAAGCTCACGCCGGCGGCATAGACGTCCGCCACCCAGATGCGCTCCGCCGGCACCAGGCGCACCAGGAAGCGGGTGACGCGGCCGTAGCCGCTGGCGAAGTCGAGCAGCCTGCCGACCCGTCCCGGCTCGCCGAAGCGCCAGTGGAGCACCTGGGCCATGGCGCCGGCGATGCTGGCGGCGGACTGGAAGTAGGCATAGAGCGCCCGCTCGCGATCGCCCTCGCACGACCGCACGAGGAAGCCCAGCATCTCGTCCTCGGGATCGATCGCGAGGTCGATCGCGCCCGCCTCGAGGCCCAGGTCGGAGAGCAGCCAACGCACCAGGGAGCTGGTCTCGGCGAGGCTCGGCACCGGCGTCATGACGGCCGGGAAGTGTAGCAGGTGACCCACCACCCGCAGCCCGGCGCCCTGGCCGGGAGCGCCGGCCGTGTGATAATCGTCCGTAGTGCGTCCCGCACCGCCGCCGCTGGTCCGTCTCGTCCTGCTCCTGTTCGCCGTCTGGGCGGGCGCCGCCCTGGCGTACCGGACCGGCGCCGCGCTCACCGGCTGGGACACGCGCCGGGCGGACCGGCCGGCTTGCGTGTGGCGCTTCGGCACGGGCCCGGTTGCGAGCCTGGGGCGTTGCCTGGCCGGGGTCGAGGGATGGCTGCCCCGCGACAGCGTGGTCGTCTTCGCCTCGCCCCCCGGTCCCTGCAATTCCCAGTTCTTCCGCTGGCGCTGGGCGGCCTACTTGCTGCCCGACCTCGAGGTGAGCTTGCCGGGCGACCGCGACGGCAGCCGGCTGGCCGAGTACCTCATCGCCTACCGGACCGAGCCGGCGCCTCCCCCCGGCACCCACCTCGTGCTCGTGCGCCAGCTCGCGGACGGCCGCCTGTACCGGATCCACCGCCCCTGAGCGCCGCCGGCCCGTTGCTGCCGCTGCTGGCCGCGGCCGCCGCAGCGGCCGTCCTGACTTTCGCCGGCAGCCGCTGCGGCGCCGTTCTCGCCGGTCCGCGCGACAGCGCGCTCTACCGGCTGGTGCTCTACACGCTCGCCGGCTGGGTGAGCCTGCACCTGCTGCTCACCGCGCTCGGGCTCGTCCGGCTCCCCTGGCGCCTGCCGCTGGTGCTGGCGGCGCTGGCCGCGGCGGCGGCGCTCGCGTGGCGCTGGCTGCCTGCGCCCGCCGACCGCACGCGGCTGCCCTCCGATCTCGGCTGGGGCGAATGGCTGGCGGTGGCGGCGCTGGCGGTCTTCACCGTCTGCGCCCTGTCGTCCTGGATCACGAGCCCCGACTTCGTCTATCACTGGGGTCTCAAGGGCCACCGCTTCTACCTCGCCGGCGGCGTCGATTACGGCTACCTT
>DATDGZ010000132.1:7500-28876 GCA_036521795.1 Thermoanaerobaculia bacterium
CGCGGCGGAGGGCGGCGATGCCCTCGGCGGCGGCCATGGCGCCGGAGAGGGTCGTGATGCAGGGGATGTCGTAGCGCAGGGCGGTGCGGCGGATGACCGTGTCGTCCTCGTGCGACTCGCGGCCCAGCGGCGTGTTCACGATCAGGGCGATCTCGCCGTTGATCAGCTGATCGCCGATGTGCGGCCGGCCCTCGTGTACCTTGAGCGCCAGGCGGACCTCGAGACCGTGGGCGCGCAGGAAGGCGGCGGTGCCGGCGGTCGCCACCAGCTCGAAGCCGAGCTCGGCCAGGCGCCGGGCCACCGGCAGCAGCGCCGGCTTGTCCTGGTCGTGCACCGACAGGAAGGTCGCCCCGGCGAGCGGCAGCTTGTGGCCGGCGCCGAGCCAGGCCTTGGCGAAGGCGCTGCCGAAGTTGGAGCTGGCGCCCATGACCTCGCCAGTGGACTTCATCTCCGGCCCGAGCACCGGATCGACTCCCGGGAAGCGCCGGAAGGGGAAGACCGGCGCCTTGACGAACACTCCCGGCACCCGCGGCTCCTCGACGAAGCCGATCGCGTCGAGGCTCTCGCCGGCCATCGCCCGCACCGCCACCGCCACCAGCGGCACCCCCACCGCCTTGGCGATGAAGGGCACCGTGCGCGAGGCGCGCGGGTTGACCTCGAGGACGTAGATGCGGCCGTCCTTCAAGGCGAACTGCACGTTCATCAGGCCGATGACCCCGAGGCGCAGGGCCAGCCGGCGGGCGATGTCGCGCATCGCGTCCTTGTCGGCGGCCGAGATCTTGTACGGTGGCAGCACCGCCACCGAGTCGCCGGAATGGATGCCGGCCTCCTCGATGTGCTGGAGGATGCCCGCCACCACGGCCCGGCGGCGGTCGGCGATCATGTCGAGGTCCACCTCGAAAGCGTCCTCGAGGAAGCGGTCGAGCAGCACCGGGTGCCCGGGCGACACTTCGGCCGCCTCGCGCATGTAGCGCTCGAGGGTCGAGGTGTCGTAGCAGATGGCCATGGCGCGTCCGCCCAGGACGTAGCTCGGCCGCACCAGCACCGGGAAGCCGATGCGGTGCGCCACCTCGATCGCCTCCGGCAGCGAGGAGGCGGTGCCGTTCTCGGGCTGCAGGATGCCCTCGTCGGCCAGCAGCTGGCCGAAGCGCCGGCGGTCCTCGGCGAGGTCGATCGCCTCCGGGGGCGTGCCCCAGAGCGCCGCACCGGCAGCCTCCAGGCCGCGGGCCAGCTTGAGCGGTGTCTGGCCGCCGAGCTGCACGATGACTCCGCACGGCTGCTCGCGCTCGATCACCGCCAGCACGTGCTCGAGGGTCAGGGGCTCGAAGTAGAGGCGGTCGGAGGTGTCGTAGTCGGTCGACACCGTCTCCGGGTTGCAGTTGATCATCACCGTCTCGTAGCCGACCTGCCGTAGCGCCAGCGCGGCGTGCACGCAGCAGTAGTCGAACTCGATCCCCTGGCCGATGCGGTTCGGACCGGAGCCCAGGATCACCACCTTGTCGCGGCCGCTGGGCTCGCTCTCGTCGTCGGCGGGATCGCCGAAGGTGGAATAGAGGTACGGCGTGGTGGCGGGGAACTCGGCGGCGCAGGTGTCGACCCGCCGGTAGATGCGGTGCACCCCGCGGCTGGCGCGCGCCGGCGCCACCGCCGCCTCCTCGGCGTTGAGCAGGCCGGCGAGCCGCGCGTCGGTCAGCCCGCAGCTCTTGGCGCGCGCGAGCAGCGGCGTCGGGATCGAGGCGAGGTCCCAGCACGCCACCTCGGCCTCCAGCTCGACGATGCCGGCGATCTCGCGCAGGAACCAGGGATCGATGTGCGACACCTGCGCCACCTCCTCCGGGCTCCAGCCCTGGCGCAGGGCGGCGAAGACCGCGAAGAGCCGCTCCCAGTTGGGGACGGCCAGGCGCTGGCGCAGGCGCACCGGGTCGCCCATGCGCCGCTCCCGCGCGGCGAGGCTGCCGTCGAGCTCGAGCGCCGAGAGACCTTTCATCAGGGCCTCGGCGAAGGTGGCGCCGATGGCCATCACCTCGCCGACGGATTTCATCGCGGTCCCCAGCGTCGGCGGAGTGTCCGGGAACTTCTCGAACGCCCAGCGCGGGATCTTGACCACCGTGTAGTCGAGGGTGGGCTCGAAGGCGGCGTAGGTCTTGCCGGTGATGTCGTTCGCGACCTCGTCCAGGGTGTAGCCGACCGCCAGCAGCGCCGCGATCTTGGCGATCGGGAAGCCGGTCGCCTTCGAGGCCAGGGCCGAGCTGCGCGAGACGCGCGGATTCATCTCGATCACCACCCGCCTGCCGGTCGCGGGATCGACCGCGAACTGGATGTTGGAGCCGCCCGTCGCCACCCCGACGCGCCGGATCACCTTGAAGGCGTCGTCGCGCATCGCCTGGTACTCGCGGTCGGACAGGGTCTGCTGCGGCGCGACGGTGATCGAGTCGCCGGTGTGTACGCCCATCGCGTCGACGTTCTCCACCGAGCAGACGACGATGGCGTTGTCGGCCGTGTCGCGCATCACCTCGAGCTCGAACTCCTTCCAGCCGAGCACGGACTGCTCGACCAGCACGCGGCCGGCGGGGCTGGCCGCCACCGCCGCGGCCACCACCTCGTCGAGCTCGTCGCGGTTGTAGGCGGCGCCGCCGCCCTCGCCGCCCAGGGTGAAGCTGGGCCGCACGATTAGCGGATAGCCGATCGCGGCGGCGATCTGCCGCGCCTCGTCGAGGCTGGCGGCGTAGCCGCTGCGCGGCACCTCGAGGCCGACCTCCTGCATCGCCTCCTTGAACAGCTGCCGGTCCTCGCCCAAGCGCAGGGCCGCGATGTCGGCGCCCAGCACTTCGACTCCGAGACGCTCGAGGGTGCCGCGCTCGGAGAGCGCGATGGCCAGGTTGATGCCGGTCTGACCGCCGACGGTGGGCAGCAGGGCGTCGGGGCGCTCGCGCTCGAGGATCTTCTCGACGACCTCGGGCACCAGCGGCTCGACATAGGTGGCGTCCGAGAGCTCGGGGTCGGTCATGATGGTTGCCGGGTTGGAGTTGACCAGGATCACCCGGTACCCCTCGCGGCGCAGCGCCCGGCAGGCCTGGGTGCCGGAGTAGTCGAACTCGCAGGCCTGGCCGATGACGATCGGCCCCGAGCCGAGCACGAGGATGGAGCGCAGGTCGTGGCGTCTGGGCATGGCGCCCGACAGTCTAGCCTACGGGGGTGCCCCTGGCCGGCCCTCCGTCCCCCTCCGGCTGCGGAGCTCTTCGGCGGTCGCACCCCTACCTCTTGATCGCCGAAGTCGGCTATCATGGTCTCCTTTCTAGATAACTTTTTACCGAATGAAGATACAACAGCTCTGCCGCTAACCAGGAGCGCGGCAAGAGCTTACCCAGGAGACGAGGCCACGGATGGTGACCCGAGACCAGCGCAAGAAGGCGAGGAGAGAGAAGCCAGCACCCACGCCTGGGCCCATCGCCAGGCGGAACATCTGGTTTCGCTCGGACGAAGTGGCGGCCCTCCAGGCACGCGCGGCAAGAGAGAACCGGTCGGAGACAGCGGTCGTCCGCGAAGCGGTCAGGCGACTCCTCGGCCTCGAGGAGCCCGGCGCTCGAGGCTAGGCGCTCGTCTCGCTCCTCGACCTCGCGGGCGTGCTCGCCTGTTGACCCCCCGCACCGACACCTATGGCGGCGGCTGGGTGACGTAGCGCTTCTTGAGCTCCTCCTGCTGGCGCCTGCGCTCGGCCTTCTCCTCCGGGGTCATCTGGCCGATGAACCAGCGGTGATCGGCGCTCGCCAGGGTGGCGTCGAGCAGCCGCTGGACGTTGCCGCGGTCGAGGCGAGCCTTCTTGAGGTGGTCGGCCAGGGTCCTCGGCGTCTCGGGGTAGCCGGCAGGCGGGGAAGTTGGCCTCTGAGGCGGATCACAAAAGGGCCACGCAACCCCAGGGGTTTGTTGCCCTTTTGCCGTCTCATTTTGAGGGCGGCCCTACCCTCGTCCGGGCCGCCAGAAGCGCGCCGCGGTGGCTCATCGCCGGTGTAGCGGCTCAAGATCGATTGTATGCAGCCTTCAGAAGCACTTTCCATCGCTTCATGTCTTCTTTCTTTGGAGCACTTGCGCACGCGGTGCTGAGGCTGTTCGCGCTGCGTTCGTCGCGCGGCGCGCGCGCTGCTTCTGTGCCTCCGCTTTTATGATCACCGCGCCGTTCGCGTTCGGATCGAGACGCAGCTTCGCGAGCTTCACCGCGTCCGCGATTAGCCTCTCGATCTCCGCGCGGTCGAAGTCCGCAACCGAGTTCACCTCGACGTAACGCGCCATCTTGCCCTGACCTTGCAGCAGCTTGTTCGGGTCCGAAGTCGACAGCTGAGCGCCCCTCCCAAATCCCAGCTTCACCAAACGCGGGTACACCGAGATCGAGCACACACCCTCGTAGCCGCGCTCGGTAGGTGAATATGAGATCACGAGCGCGCTCTGGCTTTCGTACACGTACACGATCTCGAAAAGACCGGGCAGCCGAGCCCGCAACTTGGCGCGCAACGCCTTGCCGAGTCTGGCCATCGCCGGCTCGTACTTCGCGAAGTAGCTTGCGAGCTGCGTTTCGGCGTTCGTCATTGGCAGTCACTTGCATTGAAGAAGCGCGTAGCGTACATGGCGAACGTAACCAAGTCCATGCGCTGGTACCAGCTCGTAGATGCAGCCGATTCTGGCGCGGTGGCGAAGATCAATTTAGCCGACATTCCCTGCGTGACCCCGAGTTGAGGTGGACAATACCGTATTTCTGAGGTGCGCGGAAGAGAGGGCGGCGGTTGGTAGTGTCCTGCGGTTTCGGCGTGACGAGGCCGAACGTCGGGCGCGGCCCAGCCCGTCTCGCAATTCGCGAGGCTTGGCTGCGAACAACCGATCTTCTCCGCCGCGTGTCTCTGGCGGAGACCCCGGTCGAAGCGCGCCCGCCGCAGATGCTGGCCCAAGGGTCGGGGCACCTCCGCGTAGCCCGGAGGACGCGACTTCCGTCCTCGCAAACGGACACGAACACTTATGCACGCAGCCCCAGGGTTGTGTGCACCGCCTGCGAGGCTGCATGGCCGCTCCTCGGCGAGCAGACCGAGCAGGCCGTCGGCGGTTGACATACACGTCCTTCGCAGCTATGCTGTTAATACTGTCGTGGTTGGGAGCTCGGTATTCGCCTGCGCCTGTCATGGGCCGCCAGGGGAAAGGAAAGTGCGATGTCTGACTTGGCTCGTACGCATCGGCTTGCCCTCGGGTCCCTCGCTTCTCTCTCTCGATCTTGCCTCCTGGTCGGCGGCATCGGCCTGGCGGCGCTGGCCTCGCTTCCGGGCGCGCTTGCCGGTCAGAATGGGACGGCTTTCGATCCGGGTTGTCCCTTGCCGTTCGCCGACATCGCGGTCAAGCACCCGATCGACGCGGATTGCGGCGTCCAGGGCAAGACCGGGGCCAGCCCCGAGAATGCCGCCCAGAACCAGGCGAAGAACAACTTCTGCGCCGCCGGCAATCCTGCCCGGGTGACGCCGGTGAGCTTCACCAAGCTGCAGGCGGCGGTGGTCAAGGCCCACATCCCGTTCGGTAGTGGCACGACCCTACCGCAGGACCGCTCCAAGCTGCACGACATCTACAAGACCAGCGACGGCAATACCATCGGCGAGGGGAGCGTGGTGCGCCTGGTCGCCTTCGTCGAGGATGCCCACCCTTCCGACGTGACCAGTGGCGAGAGCGTCAACTGCGGCGAGACGGGCGAGGAGCAGAACGACATCCACATCCCCACCGTCCAGACCCCCGGCGCCGACGAGTGCACGAGCGTGACCGCGGAGATGACCCCGCACGGCAGGCCCGCCGGCTGGACCTCCGACGCCCTCAACAAGCTCGGAGCACCGGTGCGCATCACCGGCCAGCTCTTCTTCGACGGCAGCCATCGCCCCTGCAAGAATGGCAGCGGGAGCCCGAAGCGCGTCTCGCTGTGGGAGATCCACCCGGTCTACGCGGTCGACGTCTGCAGCGGCAGCACGATCGCGGACTGTCCGTTCGACGACGACTCGAAGTGGCATCCGCTCGAGACGAAGCCCGCGGCTCCGCCCCCCGGGAAGTGACCTCGACACGGCCCCGTCGGCTCCGGCCGGCTCCGGTCGCCTCCGGGCGGCTCAGCCCCGGGAGGCCGTGGCGGCCGTGGGCACCAGGGACGCCAGCCCTGCCGGCGCCGGCTCGGCGGCCAGCGTCTCCAGGGTCAGGAGGACGAGGACGATCCAGAGCAGGTCGGCCACCAGCAGGTGGGTGAGCTGCAGCCAGACGGGAGCGAGCAGGGCGATGTTGAGCAGGCCCAGCGTCCATTGGCCGATTACCAGCAGGCGCAGGCGGTTGGCGAGGCGCCGCGCGGCGGCCCCGGCCGCACCCGAGGCGACGACCTGGTTGCAGAGGTAGAGCAGGTAGGCGCCGAGGGCGATGGCCAGCAGCGGATGGACGGTGCGCAGGCGCAGCAGCAGGTGCGACGCCGGGGACAGGTCCTGGGCCAATCCCTGGCCGAGCGAGATCGCCGGGAAGAGCGTGTCGCCGAGCGCCGCGACCGCCCCGGTCGCTGCGATCGCCATGGTCGCGGCGAGCGCGAGCGCGAACGACCAGGCCGGCCGCGGGCGGCGCTCTGGCCCGCGGCGGCCCTGCACCCGGGCGTCCGTCGCCGTCTCGCCGGCCGCGAGGCCAGCACCGGGCGAAGCCTCGCCGCCTCCCGCAGCGGGCTGCGCAGCGGCCGCGGCGGTCCGGAACGCCCCGGCGGCGTAGGCGGCCAGCGTCAGCGCGGCGAGCAGCAGCAGCGTGTTGAGCAGGTGGGTGCTGATGGCCAGCGCGCGGGCCAGCGACTCGTCGTGGGCGACCAGCTTGAACAGCACCAGGCCGGCGCCCACCGCCGCCTCGGACAGGGTGAAGACCAGGGACAGCACGGCGCCGCGTCGCAGCGGATGCCCCTTCGGCGCCGCGCGGAACGCCCACACCGCCAGGACGGCCACCAGCACCAGCACCAGGCCGCTGCTCACCCGGTGCGAATACTCCACGAGCGTCGCCGCCGAAGGCCGCAGCGGCACCACCTCGCCGTTGCACGACGGCCAATGGCTGCCGCAGCCGGCCCCCGAGCCGCTGGCCCGCACGTAGGCTCCCCAGACGATGACCGCCAGGTTGTAGGCCAGCACGAAGCGGCAGTAGCGGGCGATCCCGGTCACCGGCCGATGATACCCAATTGACCGCTAGCTCTGGCTCCTGAGCCCCCGCACGCGCCGGATCAGGGCGTTGGTCGAGCTGTCGTGCCGCAGCGCGGGCTCTTCGGCGCTCTCGATCTCGGGGATGATCCGCTGGGCGAGGACCTTGCCGAGCTCGACGCCCCACTGGTCGAAGGAGTCGATGCGCCAGATCGTGCCCTGGGTGAAGACGGCGTGCTCGTAGAGCGCGACGAGCTTGCCGAGCGCCCTGGGGGTGAGCTCCTCCAGGAAGAGGACGTTGGACGGGCGGTTCCCGGGGAAGGTGCGATGGGGCACCAGCTCCGGCAGCGTGCCCTCGGCCGCCACCTGCTCGGGCGTCTTGCCGAAGGCCAGGGCCTCGGCCTGGGCCAGCACGTTCGCCAGCAGCAGGTCGTGGTGGCGCCCGAGAGGATGGAGCGGCCGGCCGAAAGCGATGAAGTCGCAGGGAATCAGCTTCGTGCCCTGGTGGATCAGCTGGTAGAAGGAATGCTGGCCGTTGGTGCCCGGCTCGCCCCAGTAGATCGCTCCCGTCTGGTAGTCCACCTCGGCGCCGTCCAGGGTGACGCGCTTGCCGTTGCTCTCCATGGTCAGCTGCTGCAGGTAGGCGGGGAAGCGCTTCAGGTACTGCTCGTAGGGCAGCACCGCGACGGTCTGGGCGTCGAAGAAGTCGCCGTACCAGAGATGCAGCAGGCCCAGAAGGACGGGAAGGTTGCGCGGCCATGGCGCGGTGCGGAAGTGCTCGTCCATCTCGTGGAAGCCGTCGAGCATGGCGCGGAAGCTCTCCGGTCCCACCGCGATCATCGTCGACAGGCCGATCGCCGAGTCCATCGAGTAACGGCCACCCACCCAATCCCAGAACCCGAACATGTTGGCGGTGTCGATGCCGAACCCGGCGACCTCGCCGGCGTTGGTCGACACGGCCACGAAGTGCCTGGCGATCGCCTGCTCGTCGCGTAGCGCCGCCAGCGTCCATGCCCTGGCGGTGCGGGCGTTGGTCATGGTCTCGAGGGTGGTGAAGGTCTTCGAGGAGACGATGAACAGCGTCTCGGCGGGATCGAGGTCGCGGGTGGCCTCCACGAAGTCGGTGCCGTCCACGTTGGAGACGAAGCGGAACGTCATCTCCCGGTCGCTGTAGTGCCGGAGCGCCTCGTAGGCCATCACCGGGCCGAGGTCCGAGCCGCCGATGCCGATGTTGATCACGTTGCGGATGCGGCGGCCCGTGTGCCCGGTCCAGCTGCCGCCACGGACGCGGCGCGAGAAGTCGGCCATCCGGTCGAGCACCGCGTGGACCTCGGGCACCACGTCCACGCCGTCGGCCAGGATCGACCGGCCGCGCGGCGCGCGCAGCGCCACGTGGAGCACGGCCCGCCCCTCGGTCGTGTTGATCTTGTCGCCGCGGAACATGGCCGCGATGCGCTCGCGCAGGCCCGACTCCTCGGCCAGGCGCAGCAGCAGCGCCAGGGTCTCGTCGGTGACGCGGTTCTTCGAGTAGTCGAGATAGATCCCGGCGGCCTCGACGGCCAGGCGCTCGCCGCGCCCCGGGTCGTCGGCGAAGAGCTGCCGCAAGTGTAGGCCGCGAACGCTCGC
The DNA here is from genome assembly GCA_036521795.1 of Thermoanaerobaculia bacterium. Taxonomy (GTDB): domain Bacteria; phylum Acidobacteriota; class Thermoanaerobaculia; order Multivoradales; family UBA5704; genus JASLEW01. Next base: position 16,290 of record DATDGZ010000132.1, read on the forward strand.
GGCGTGCCTCTCGAGGGCCTCCCAGGCCGGGCGCTGCCGCAGGCCCAGGTCACCGCTGCTTCCGGTCGTTCCGGTCGTTCCGGTCATTCCGGGTCACCTCCCTCGCCCACCGGCGATCTCCGGGCGGACGCCGACCGCTCCGGTCTATCCCATCCTACTGTTCCACTTCAGCGATTCGCATCATCCTTCGCCGGCCGGCGCCGCCGGCTGCCGGAATCCGGCGCACCGGACAACGGGCAGCGCCGGGTAGCGCGGGAACGCCGGATCGGAGTCGGCGAGGCCGCAGCGGACGAAGACGCTGCGGGGCGACGCCAGCAGCCGCAGGTGCACGCAGCCGGCGCACAGACCGGGCTGGACGGCGACGCGGGCCAGCAGGCGGCGGCGCTCGTCATCTGCGCGTTTGGACCCCTGGAGCATCCGGAGCGTCCTAGTCGATCTGCCGGTGGGCCAGGGCCTCGTCGAGGACCGGGACCTTGCCCTCGCCCAGGGCCTCGACGTGGGCGGTCGGGCCGATGAGGACCAGCAGATCGCCGCTCTCGAGAACGGTGTCGGCATCCGGAATGACCTGTTCCTCGCCGTGGCGGCCGTGCCGCTTGATCTCGATGACGCGGGCGCCGAGGGTCTGCGGCAACCGGGCCTCGGCGAGGGTGCGGCCGACCAAGTCCCCGGGCACCGGGACCATGCGCAGGGCGAAGTCGGGGGGAAGCTCGACGTACTGGCGGCTGGTGCCCGAGTCGCGGCTCGAGACGAAGGTGGCGAGCAGCGACGGCCTGCCCAGGACCTCCTGCGCGTAGACCGCCATCAGGTCGCGCTTGGCCAGCACGCCGAGCAGGCGGCCATCGTCGTCGATCACCGGCAGGCGCTCGTAGTCGCTCTGCGCGAAGAGCTGCGTCGCGCGGTGCAGCCGCTCGTCCTTGGTCACCACCGTCCCGACCGGCACCATCAGGTCGTGCGCCACGACCGCGGTCAGCGCCTCCGGATGCTCGAGCAAGTGCTTGATGTCGTGCAGCGAGATGGCGCCGAGCAGGCGGCGGTCGTCGCCGACCACGAAGAGGCGCTGCCGGCGGCCCGAGAGGAAGGTCTCCACCACCTTGCGATAGTCGTCGCCGGGGTGCAGCACGTCCGGGTCGGGGCGTGCCAGGTCCTCGGCCTTGAGGCCGGCGAGCACCGCCTCCTCCATGCGCCACGGCAGCTCGATGCCGCGCCCGCGCAGCGACTCGGTGTAGATCGAGTACTTCCGCAGCCGCTTGGCGAGCAGGCTGGCGATGATCGCCGCCAGCATCACCGGCAGGATGAGGTCGTAGTTCTGGGTGAGCTCGAACAGGATGAGGATGGCGCTGATCGGCGCATGGCTGGTGCCTGCCATGACCGCCGCCATGCCCACCGCGGCGTACGCGCCGTAGTGCTCCGAGACGAGGTGCGGCCACAGCAAATGCGCCGAGTAGCCGTAGGCGCTGCCGACCAGTGCGCCGAAGCACAGCGAGGGAGTGAACATGCCGCCCGAGCCGCCGCTGCCCGCGGTCAGCGCGGTGGCCAGCAGCTTGGCCGCCGCCAGGCCGAGCAGCAGCAGGATGGTCAGCTCCGGCACCCCGTGGCGCGCCGAGAAGTGCAGCTTCTCGGTGAGCGCCAGGTTGATCGTGCCGTAGCCGCGCCCCAGCACCAGCGGCGAGAGGTACAGGCCGATCAGGCCGAGCAGCGGCATGCCGATCAGCGGCTGCAGTGACCGCGGGACGAAGGTGAGGCGCTTGAACGCCTTCCGCCCGGCACCCACGCCGAGCATGAAGACCAGCGACGTCAGGGCGCCGACGACCCCCAGCCCGGCATAGGGCACCAGCTCCCAGCCGCCGGTCATGGTGTAGCCGTGGGCCTCGTAGAGCGGCGCGTTGCCGACCACCGAGCGCGCGATCACCGTCGCGATCACCGACGAGGCGACGATCGGGCCGAAGATCTCGAGCGCGAAGTTGCCGAGGATCACCTCCATGGCGAACAAGGCCCCGCCGAAAGGGATGTTGTAGGTGGCGGCCAGCCCGGCGGCGGCGCCGCAACCGACCAGGATCTTGACGCGGTGCGGCGGCAGCCCCAGGCGCAGCCCCAGCCACGACGAGATCATCGCGCCGAGGCGGATCATCGGCCCTTCCCGGCCCAGGGAGCCGCCGCTGCCGACCGTGGCGATCGAGGCCAGCGCGTCGATCAGCACCGGCCGGCTGGCGATCTTGCCGCCGGAGAGCGCCACCGCCTCGATCAGCATGGCCATGCCCTCGCCGGCGACCGGCCGGCGTCCGAGCCAGATGATCAGGGCCACCAGCGCCCCGCCGGCGGTCGGGGCGGCGATCATCACCCAGGGAGGCACGTTGGGCGCCACCGCCACGCCCAGGTCGCCGCGGGAGCCCCAGAGCAGCGCCTGGACGCCCTGGATCAACCCCTCGGTCGCCATGCCCAGGAGGCCGCCGACCACGCCCACCACCCCGATGAGCAGGAAGAAGAGCCGTTCCTCGCGGGTGGCGATGCCGAACCGCCGGGCCAGCGCGAACTCCAGCGAGCTCGCCCACTCCCGCCAGCGCCGCCAGGGACTGCCGCCAACCGCTTCTCCCGACTCGGGTTGGGGTCTTCTGGATGGCGCTGCGCGGCCCACGACGGGAAATGTATCAGGGTCCAGGGACCGCTTCTGGTGAAATTGCTATTCCATAAACGTGCTCATTCGTGTATAACTACCCCTGAGTCGGGACGCTCCGGCGTTCGCGACCCATCCTTCCGGGGCTCCGCCGAGACGCGTCCGCCCTCGGCCCGGGACCCCAAGGCGGATATCCCGCACCGCGGCACCACCCGCCACGCGACGCGGCCTCGCATCAGAAGACCGCGCGCCCCATTCCAAGGGGACCGGGAAACCGGTCCCCTTCGCCTTTTCAGGTGACACCATAAGCTGGAGACGCCTCCCTCCCCATCGCCAAGAAGTTCCGTCGAACCGCGACACCTCCCCGGGGTGTCCAGGCCGGTCACCCGACACCTCGATGCAGCGATTTCGGCGTTTTTTCCGCGCTGATGTCACTTTTTTTGCCCTTAAAGCAACTATACCTCTTAGGGGGCTGAGCTGCCCCGCCACGGAGCCTGGGGGCTGACTCCGCGGTGTTGATGGATCTCGTTTGCAGTCTGAAGGGAGGGCATCTTGGCTGAGTATCACCCTGACCGGGAGGCTTTGGAGTGCTTCGCGCGCGGCGAGTGCCTCGCCGAGACGGAGCGCTGGATCCTCGATCACCTGCGCTCGGGCTGCGGCATCTGCCAGCGCACCGTGGACGACCTCCTGCCGAGCCCCGAGGCCCTCGCCTCCTCGACGCCGCCGTTGCAGGTCCGCCGTCCGCTTGCCTGCGTGCCCTCGCGGACCCAGCAGAGCACGATCTCCCCGCGGCCGCCGCACCCCGACTCCTATCGCCTCGCGGCTCTGGCCTGCGGAGCGGGCGCCGAGGACGCCCGCCGGGGCGCGGCGGGCGGCAGGTACCTGCCGGGTCCGGCCGGGAACCTCCCCCTGTCCGGCAGCCGCGACGACGCCAGGTCCCGCGACCACGCCGCGGGCGCTGCGGGCGCCGCGGCGATGCGCCCCGACCGCCCCGGCCGCCCTGGCCGCCCCGAAGAAGCCGACGTCGAGAGCGAGGCCTGGGACCGCATCTTCGCCAAGCTCGAGCAGCGGCTCACGCTGATCGCCTCCGAGCGCACCGCGGCACCGCGGTTGCTCGACGAGCTGCTGCAGCGGCCGGCGGCGGAGCGCGGCGCGGTGGTGCACGCGGGCCGCCGCTTCCAGAGCCTGGCGCTGTGCGACCTGTTGCTCGACGAGAGCTGCGACGCCGGCAGCCATGACGGCTCCGAGGCGATCGCGCTTGCCGAGCTCGGCATCCTGGTCGCCGACCATCTCGACAGCCGGTATTACGGCTCGGCGGTGGTCCACGACATGAAGTCGCGGGCCTGGGCCTACCTGGGCAACGCCCGCCGGCTCGCATCGGACTTCGCCGGCGCCGAGCAGGCCTTGCGCCTTGCCGAGTCGCTTGCCGAGGACGGTTCCGCCGATCCGCTCGAAGAGGCGCGCCTGCTCGACCTCAAAGCGCTGCTGCTCGGCGATCAAGGCTGGTTCGAGGAGGCGGCCGAGATGCTCGACACCGTCGTCGAGATCTACGAGGACGTCAAGGACCTCCACCGCAAGGGCCGGACGCTGATCAGCAAGGGCGTCTACCTCGGCTGCTCCGGGCGGCCGCAGCAGGCCGTCGAGCTGATCCCGCAGGGGCTGGCGCTGCTCGACGGCGAGCTCGAGCCGCTGCTGGCGCTGGCCGCCCGGCAGGAGCTGGCCTGGTTCCTCAACGAATGCGGCTGCTGCGAGCGCGCGCAGAGCCAGCTCGACAGCTGCCGTCGCAGCCCGGGGGCCGGGGGGGATGCCCGGACCGAGCTGCGAATGGAGTGGCTCGAGACCCGCATCGCCCACCGCTCGGGGCGCTGGCAGGAGGCCGAGCACCGGCTCGGCGCCCTGCTGCAGCGTTGCGTGGGCGCCGGGCTCGGCTACGAGGCCGCACTGGTGATGCTGGATCTCGCCACGCTCTATCTCGAGTTGGAGCGGCGTGGCGAGATCTGCCGGCTCGCCGAGGAGCTGCTGCCCGCGGTGCTCACGCTGGATATCCACCGGCAGGCGGCCGCGGCCCTGGTAACTTTCCAGCAGGCCGCCGCGGGCGACCGCGTCACGCCGGCGCTGGTACGTGACATCGCCGCCTACCTGAGACGGGCGCGCAAGAACCCCCGGCTCAGCTTCCAGCTCGCGGCTTAGTGCTCCCCCATCCGCCGCGGGCTATGCTTGCCCGCGCGCCATGGCCCACTCGTCTTCCCCGGCTGCCCCGTCTACCCCGGCCCCGGCCCGCCGGCTCCGCCGGCTGCCACGGGTCTCCGCCGCCGCGGGCCGCCGGCTGCTGCTCGGCGCGCAGGGGCTGCTCGATGCTCCCGGGCGCGCGACCTCCGCCGGCCTCTACGAGCTCGTGTGGCGCCTGGGCTACGTCCAGATCGATTCCATCAACGTGGTCGAGCGTGCGCACCACCTGATCCTGGCGCCGCGCCTGAGCGGCTACCGAACCAGCCTCCTCGCTGGCCTGCTCGAGCGGCAGCGCCGGCTGTTCGAGCATTGGACCCACGACGCGGCGGCGATCCCCACCGCCTGGTTCCCCTACTGGCACCATCGCTTCGACCGCTATCGCCGTGAGCTGCCGCGGCGGAGCTGGTGGAGCGGGCGGCTCGGCGGCGAGCCGGAGGCGGTGATCGCGCGGGTGCGCGCCCGGCTGCAGCGCGACGGGCCCCTGCTGGCGCGCGAGCTCGGGGGCGCGAGGGGGCGCGGCACGGCATCCTCCTGGTGGGGATGGTCGCCCGAGAAGACGGCGCTCGAGTTCCTCTGGTGGACGGGCGAGGCGGCCATCGCCGGCCGGCGCGGTTTCCACAAGCTCTACGACCTCACCGAACGGGTGCTGCCGGAGGCCGCGGCCGCGCCCCGGCCCGGTCCCCGGGAGCACCTGGACTGGGCGTGCCGCGAGGCGATCGAACGGCTGGGAGTGGCGACGCCGGCCGAGATCGCGGCCTTCTGGCAGGCGGTCCCGGCCGCCGCCGTCCGGACCTGGTGCGAGGAGGCCGCGGCCAGGGACGAGATCGCGGCCGTGGAGCTGGAAGCGGCCGACGGCTCGCCGCCGCGACCCGCCTTCGCGGTCGCCGGTTGGCAGGCCCGCGCGCTGGCGGAGCCCGCCAGCCGGTCCCGCATCCGGCTGCTCTGCCCGTTCGATCCGATCCTGCACGATCGCCGGCGGGCGCTGCGCCTGTTCCGTTTCGATTTCCGCTTCGAGGCCTTCGTGCCGGCGGCGCAGCGGCAGCACGGCTACTACGTCATGCCTCTCCTCGAAGGCGAGCGGCTGGTGGGGAGGGTCGACCCGAAGTTGCATCGCGCCGCGGACCGGCTCGAGGTCCGCTCGGTGCGCTGGGAGCCCGGAGTGCGGTCGAGCCGGCGCCGGTGGGCGGCGCTCGAGGCCGCGGTGGGCCGGCTGGCGGCGCTGGTCGGCGCCGGCCGCTGGGAGCTGCCGGGCGCCGGGCGGCGCTAGCGGCGGGACACCAGAGACACGAAGGGGAGAGGCGATCTCTCGCCTCTCCCCGCCGTTAAGGAACGCTGAAGCTCGGAAGCGGCTTACTTGCCAGTCTTGGCGGCGGGCTCGGCCTTCGCCTTCGGAGCGGGCCAGCAGTGGACGGTGAGCGCCCAGGTGTCGGCGCCATCCTTCTTGCAGGTACCGCTGACCTTGGCACCTTCCTTGATGTCGTCCCAGCTGCACTTGCCCTTCGGGATCCACTTGGTCTTGTCGTTGGTCTTGACCGTGACGTCATCGCCCTTCGCCGGGTGAACGACGAAGCTCTTGTTGGCCGCGTCGGCCGAGGCGACGGTGCCCTTGAAGGTGCAGCTCGCGGCATGCTTGTGGGTCTTGGTGGTGGTGGTCGCGGCGGCGCCGGTCGAGCTGGTGGTGGTCGAGGTGGTGGTCGAGGTGCCGGAGGTGGCCGGGGCCGCGCCGGTCTGGGCGTACGCGATCACCGCGAACACGCAGAGGACCAGGGTGAGGATCAACGTCTTGCGCATCGAGCGCTCCTTTGTCAGAAAACGATCGGAGGTGATTCTCCGTCCCGAGGCGCAGAGTGATGCATTGGCGATGCCAGGCCACGCCGCGAGCGAGGCCCTGGGGCCCTCCCAGGGAGGAACCCCGGCCGGGCGTCCGCAGGCGGGCGCAAAGCAGACACCTATGGCGTGCCACTCCGACGCGATGGCCAAAACGGCACACCCCTCCCTCCCATCCCCAGCTCCCGGCGCGGCTCCCGGCCGCGGCAGGTCGCGACGGCCGCCGGACCTGGCCCGGGCTCAGCCCGGGCTTCTCGCCGGCCTTCCGGTCACGAGCCCTTCCAGGCTCACGACCGCCGCGGGGCTCACCGCGAGGGCACCGCCGCCGCGGCCTCGGCCGTCACCATGGCCGCGGCGCGGCGCGCCGCCCCCAGCATCGCGGTGCGGTCGTTGAGCAGCACCCGCACCGGGATGCGCCGCAAGTAGGCCTCGAAGCGCCCCTTGTCCAGGAACGCCCGGATGAACGACCCGCCGGCCAGCCGGGGCAGGATCTTCGGGGCGATCCCGCCACCTATATAGACGCCGCCCACCGCCGTTCCGGTCAACGCCAGGTTGCCGGCCGCGGCGCCGTAGGCGGAGATGAACATGTCGAGCGCCCGCCCGCACAGCCCGTCGGCCCAGGCCAGCGCCGCCTCCGCGATCACTCGGGCCGGGTCCCCGGCAGTCCCCGCGCCCCTGCCGGCTGCGGGCGACGCTGCGGCCGACAGGGCGGCGCGTACGCTGGGGCTCTCGGAGACATCGCCGGCGTCGCGCAGATGATCGTAGATCACGACCAGGCCCGGACCCGACACCACGCGCTCGACGCTGACGTGCTCGCCGAAGCGGCGGCGCAGGTAGAGCAGCAGCGCCACCTCGTCGGCGTCGCGCGGCGCATAGTCGGCGTGCCCGCCCTCGGAGGGCACGGTGACGCGGCAACCGCCCGCGACCGGGAGCAGGGCCATGCCGAGGCCGGTGCCGGCGGCGATCAGGACCTGGTTGCCGGCCGCCAGCTCGGATGCACCCCCTTCCCGCGGCGCCTCGACGCCTGCCTGCGGTTGCTGCGGGTCGCCCGCTTGCAGCGACGCCAGCTCGTCGTCCGCCAGCAGCGGGATCCCTTCCGCGGTGGCGACCAGGTCGTTGATCAGCAGGACGGCAGGCAGCCCCAGTCCGCGCGCGAGCTCGCCGCCGTCGATCTCCCACGCCAGGTTCGGCGTGCTGGTGCGGTTGTCGATCACCGGGCCCGCCACCCCGAAGCAAGCGCCGGTCACCTCCGCACGGCTGCCGCCGGCGCCAACCACCGGCGACGCCTGGCGCAGGAACGCCTCCACCACCTCCGCCAGGCCCGCGAACGCGGTGCTGGCGAAGCTGGCCGCGGCCAGCAACTGCAACCGGCGCGGGACCGGGAGCGACTCCGGCAACTCGAGCCGCCAGGGAGCGCCGGGCGCCCGGGAGGCGGCGGGCGTACGGGGCGTGCCGGCGCCGTCGAAGGACATCTCGAACAGGCCGAGATTGACCTTGGTGCCGCCGACGTCGCCGGCCAGGATCATGCGGCCCCCGCCCGCTGCGGGCCGCACCGGTAGGCCGCCGCCGCCGGCGCCAGCCTGCACCCGGGATCTGGGTACGGGATCTCGTCAGCTGGTTCTTGCCGATCGCGCATGCTCTCCTGCTCCTGTCGTTCGGACGATCGAGAGCACTCTCTCCGGGCAAGCGGCTGGTCCATCCCGAGCGAGGTCGTGGGTCAGCTCGGGGACGGACCCTCGCGAGCAGAATGAGCCACTACCCCGAGCAACGGGGCGACGGCGGCGGCGGCGACTTGGTGCTACGATCCAATCGCGATGCGGCCGCTGCCGTCGACAGCCCGGTACCCCAGACCCCGAAACGCAGAAGACAGGCAAGAGTTCCAATCTCCGCACCGCGGAGCCAGCAGCTACCAGTTGAATCTCACGAGTCGCGAGGAGGATCCAGATGCCGGTTCGCAAGGCAGATGCGGTGTGGGAGGGCGGCCTGAAGGGAGGCCATGGCCAGGTGGCTCTCGGCAGCGGAGCCTGGGCAGGGCGCTACTCGTTCGCCTCCCGCTTCGCCGACGGGCAGGGCACCAACCCCGAGGAGCTGATCGGCGCTGCCCATGCGGGGTGTTACGCGATGGCCTTGTCGGCGGCCCTGGAACGCTCCGGCCATGCGCCGCGGCGCGTCGCCGCCACCGCCGCGGTTCACCTCGACCCCGGAGCCGAAGGGGGGCCGAGGATCAACCTCATCGAGCTGCGCGTCGAAGCGGACGTACCGGGCATCGACGACGCCACCTTCCAGCAGCACGCGCGCCAGGCCAAGGAGGGTTGCCCGGTGTCCAAGGCGCTGGCCAGCACCGAGATCACCCTCGAGGCGCGCCTGGCGGGCTCCTGACGGCCGGCCAGATCCCGACGCCGAGCCCCGCACGGCTGCCGCTCCTGGCGCTGCCCGTCGCCCCAGATCCCGCCGGCAAGAGATCGCCGATCTCACCGATCGGCCGATCGTCGCCGATGGCGTCCTTCCCCGAGAGCAGATCGTGCGATCATAGTGAAAGAGCAATATGACTCTTGACTTCACTGAGCCACCTCCGTAACCTGCCGAAACCAATCCTCCAGCTCCAGAAGGAGAGCGCATGGTGTGGAAGAAGCCCGACGACAATCCATCGCATCCAGAGCCGGCGTCCGCTCCCCCGCGGCCGGCGCAGCCCGCCGAGACGCGGCGCGCCGAGCGCGCCACCGCCACGATCGGACCGTCCATCTTCATCAAGGGTGACCTCAGCGGTGACGAGGACCTGGTCATCGAAGGCCGCGTCGAAGGCAAGATCGACCTCAAGCAGCACAATGTCACGATCGGCAAGAACGGCCGCGTCCACGCCGACGTGTTCGGCAACACCGTGGTGGTCGAGGGCGAGGTCGACGGCAACCTCTTCGCCCTGCAGCAGGCCATCCTGCGGCAGTCCGGTGCGGTGCGCGGCAACATCACCGCGCCGCGGGTGATGCTCGAGGACGGCTCCCGCTTCCGCGGCAGCATCGACATGGAGTCGAAGGACGCCGCGAAGCCCGGCGCCGCCGCCCAGGGATCGCAGCCGGCCGCGGGGCATGCGCCGGCCCTCGCGGCAGCAGCGTCGTCCGCGGCAGGCAACGCCTCCGGCGCGGCCGGCTCCCAGCCGCATCATGTGGCCGCCGCGGCGCCCCAGGCGAGCGGGCGCACTCCTGGCAGCTGACCCGCGGCCGCTGCCGGCAGCCGGCACGGGCCGCGGCCGGGCCAGCCCCAGGCCAGGATACCCCCGGGCCGGCGGGAGGCAGGAGGCGGGAATGAGGTCCGCCGGATGAGCTGGTTTTCACGCGGCGCCGGATCGCGCGACCGCCCGGACAAGGACTTGGGCTCGGCGCCGGCGGCGCCCGCCGCTCCCGAGAGCCATCGCTCGCTCGGCTTGGCCTCGCTGCTCGAGGCCTTCGCCGGGCGGCCGCGGCTGCAGGTCCTCGACCTCGGACCCGCGGTCGGCGGCAACGTCGAGTTCCTGTCGCGCTTCGGCTGCAAGCTGTACATCCAGGACCTCTATCCGGCCCTGGTCCCCTGGCAGACCGCGGCGAGCGGTCTGCCGGCCCCGGGCGCCGCGACGGTCGCCACCATCGACCGCGCCGCGGTCCGCGAGGCACGGGAGACCTGGGAGGCGCGCCCGCCGCGGCAGGACGGCGAGGACGAAGAGGCGGGCCTCGCCGGCCACTTCGGCCAGCTGCTGGCGTTCCCCGACGAGACCCGCTTCGACGCGGTGCTGATCTGGGACCTGATCAACTACCTCGAGCGCCGCGAGGTGGCCGCGCTGGCGCGCCAGCTGGCCCGGTTCTGCAGCCCCGGCGCCATGCTGTTCGCCCAGATCTCGATCTTGAAGCAGATCCCGGCCGAACCGCTGCGCTTCCGCATCCTCGACCGGGAGCACCTCGCCTACGAGACCAGGACCGCCGCCGTCCGCCCCTGTCCGCGCTACGCACCGGCCGAGCTCAACGAGCTGCTGCGCGGCTTCCGGCTCGACCGCTCCTTCCTCATGCGCCACGGCACCCAGGAGTACCTGTTCACGCGCCAGGCCGGGTGAGAGCGGGGCCGCCATCGTGGGCGGGTCCCCTCCAGCCTCCACCCCCTACGGACTCCAGGATCGGCCGGCGGCGCGCAGCAGGGCCGCGATCGACTTGGCGTCCACGATCTCGCCGCCCGCGGCCATCGCCGCCGCCCGGGACAGCGGCAATCGCTCCAGCGTCAGCAGCTCGTCGCGTTCCAGCGCCTGGCGCCCGCCGGCGAGATCGGTGGCCAGGAAGAGCCAGATCCTCTCGTCGGTGAAGCCCGGCGTCGTCCAGATCCAGCCCAGCGGCTGCAGCGCTCCGGCCCGATAGCCGGTCTCCTCCTGCAGCTCGCGGGCGGCGCACCGCTCCGGCGACTCGCCGGGCTCCAACGTGCCGGCGGGGACCTCCAGCAGCCAGCCGCCGGTCGCGTAGCGGTACTGGCGCAGCATCAGCACCTCGCCCGAGGGGAGCAGCGGTACGATGGCGGCGGCGCCGGGGTGGTGGACCATCTCGAAGTCGTGCTCGGCGCCACCAGGTAGGCGGAGGCGGTCCACGCGCACCTCGATGCGCCGCCCGGCGAACACCGTCCGGCTGGCCAGCCGCTCGGCGCCCCCCTCCGGGTACCCCTGGTACCCCTGGCGCCCCACTCGGCCGACATCGCCGGCATCGCCGTCCCTCTCGCTCATTTCTCTGCCCTCCCGCACCGCGACGAGGCGGTGCGAGTAAGATCCGCCGCGTGAGCTGGCTCTCACTCCTGCTGATCGCGCTGCTGGCCCCCGCCTCTCCGGCGAGGCCGGGAGCGGCGGCAGCCGATCCCGCGGGCGCGCCGCCAGCCTTGCCGCCGCCGCCGAGCGCCGCGGCGGCCGCGCGCCTCGTCTCGGGCGAAGTCCTCCTGGTATCACGGCCGGCGGCGGCGGCGCGGGCGCTGGCCGAGGAGATGGGACAAGGCGTCATCAACTCGCCGCCAGAGAGGGTCTTCGCGGCGGTGGTCGATGTCGCCCACTACCAGGAATGGGTGCCGTTCGTGAAGCGCTCCGACGCGACGCCCCAAGGCGACGGGTCGGTCATCAGCTTCCAGTCGCTCGCTCTACCCTTCCCGCTGGGCAGACGCTACTACAAGATCCAGGCCAGGAGCGGCGTCTCGGGAGAGGGCGCGGGGCGGGTCTGGCGCGCCTGGTGGCACTACTTGCCCGGGACCGGCAACGTCGCCGACCACTATGGCTGGTGGGTCCTGGTGCCGTACGGCGCGGGCCAGACACTGGGCACCTGCGTGCTCTACACCGACCCGGGACACATGCCGGCCTGGGCGGTGCACCGCGGAACGTCCCAGACGATGCCCTACGTCTTCAGCGGCCTCCGGCAGCAGATCCGCCGTTCCCGCTACGATCGCTCGTAGTACGATGGGGCGATCGATCAGCGAAAGGTTGGTCCATGCCATGCCGCAGGCAACCATCTCTCCCAAGTACCAGGTCGTGATCCCCAAGGAGATCCGCAAGGAGGTGCCGCTGGTCGCGGGCCAGGTGCTGCAGGTGATCGCCAAGGGCGGCGTCATCACCCTCATCCCTGACCGACCCTTGTCGAGCTTGCGCGGCTTCGCCAAGGCTCGCGGACCTCGCCTCGGTCCTACCGCGCTCCCAGGTCGCTCATCACCTCGGCGAGGGTGGCGGCGTCGGTCTCGGCCATGAGCTCGCGGGCGATGGCCTGGGCGAGGCCGGCGATGGTTGGCGACTCGAAGAGGCTGGGAACCGGCAGCTCGACCTCGAAGAGCTCGCGCACCCGCGCCAGCACCTGGTTGGCGTTGAGCGAGTGCCCGCCGAGGGCGAAGAAGTCGTCGTAGATGCCGACCTTGTCGAGCTTCAGCACTTCGCACCAGATCG
>DATDGZ010000133.1:0-12534 GCA_036521795.1 Thermoanaerobaculia bacterium
AGCGCGCCGCGGCCGGCGCAGCCTGCGGTCTCGCCGCCGTCCTGCTGCTGGCGACGGCCGCGCCGCCGGCGGCTGGCCCGGACGTGGCCGCGGCGCCGCGCTGGCGCGCGATCCGCGCCTCGCCCCCTACATCGACCCGGACAACGCCGCCAATCTCGAGCGCCGGTATCCCGAGCGGCCGGGCAAGACGGCGATCTATGCGCCGGCGCCGGCGGCGGTCCGCCAGCTCGCAGCGGCCGGCGCCCCGATCCTCACCGGCACCGACGCGCCGAATTCCGGCACCGCCCACGGCGCCAGCCTGCACGGCGAGCTGCAGCTGCTGGTCGAGGCCGGCCTCACCCCCCCGGCGGCGTTGGCCGCCGCCACCTCGGCGCCCGCCGCCGCTTTCCACCTCGCGGACCGTGGCCGCATCGCGCCGGGCCAGCGCGCCGACCTGGTGCTGGTGGAAGGGGATCCGACCGTCGACATCTTGCAGACCCGCGCCATCGTCCAGGTCTGGAAGCTCGGCGTTGCCGCCGACCGCGACGCCTTCCGCGCCGAGGTCGCCGGCGCCAGCGCGGCGAAGGCAACCTTCGGGCGCGGCTGGAGCGCCTCGAACGACCGCATCGCCGGCGGCACCTCGACCGCCACCCTGGCGGTGGTCGACGACGCGCCGCCCGGGGCAGCCGCGTCACCGGCAGGCGCCACGTCGCCACCGGCCGTGGACGCGACGCCTGCAGCGCCAGGCCCGGCGGCGGCTGCCGTGGCAGCGGCTCCCGCCGGCCGCGCACTGGCGGTGACCGGCAAGATCGCCGCGGGCGGCTTCTCGACCTGGGCCGGAGCCTCGCTCTGGCCCGGCGACGCACCTTTCGCGGTGGTCGATCTGTCGGCCCGTCAAGGTCTCCGCTTCTGGGCCCGAGGCGACGGCCGCGGCTACCAGGTGATGCTCTTCTCCAAGAGCCACGGGAGGATGCCGCTTTCCCAGAGCTTCACCGCCGGCCCTGCCTGGAAGGAGCTCGCCTTCCCGTGGAGCAGCTTCTCCGGCTACGACGGCCACGACGTGCAAGCCGTCGTCTTCGCGGCCGTCCTGCCGCCCGGACCCTACGCGTTCCGGCTCGCCGGGGTGCGGCTTCAGTAACCGCGCCGATGGCCGGAGCTCAGAGCCCCGACCGGCCCCCGCTCGCCGTCGCCCTCTCCTACTCCTATAGGATGGGAAGATGCCCACGGCAGCAACCCTCTTGACCGGATGCCGTCGGTCGGCTCTGGCGCTCGTGCTGGCGCTGCCGGCGATGGCGGCTGCCGTGGCGCCGGCGGCGGCCGCACCCGCTCCCCGGGCATCTCTGCCTGCCGCGGCGACGAGCCCGCCGCCGGAGGCCGCGAGCACCCTGCTCGGCGCCGCGCTCTTCGTGGCCGAGACAGCGGCGGTGCCCAAGCTGCGGCATTCCGAGAAAGACCTCACCTGGGTGAGCGACTCGCTCCGCACCTTGACGCGGCTCTACGCCCGCGCCGGCCGCTACGACGCGGCCATGCGCTTGATCCGGGACCTCGACGAGCCCGACCGGGTGACGGCGCCGGCGTGGGCGGCGATCGCCGTCGCGGAGCTACGCGCCGGCGATCTGCCGCGCGCCCGCGCGATCGTCGCCCGCCTCGCCGCGCTGGACGAGGCGGGATGGCGAAGCCGAGCAACCGAGGCAGACCCCGAGGCTGCGGCGACGGCTCTCGCGGAGATCGCTGCCGCGATGTTCGACGCCGGCCGGAAAGCGGATGCCGCGGGCATCGTCGCGGAGATTCACGACCCGGGCCGGCGCGCCGAGGCCTACCTTCACATGGGACTGCTCGAGAATGCCCTGCAGGCCACCGGCGTCGTCCTCCCGGGCATGCATCACCTGCCGCCGGACGCGGGACGCTTCTGGACGGAGAACGAAGGGTGGCGGCAGGAGCTCTTGCTGCATCTGATCGAGGCACTGGTCCAGCGCCACGATCTGCCGCTGGCTCATCTCGCCCTGGACGCCCTGAGCTCGGCCCAGGACCCTGGTGCGCATGGCGGCCGGGCGTGGGCGCTGATCGAGATCGCGCGCCGGGAGCGGCCCGCCGAGACGCTCGCGCAGGCGTTGCGGGAGATCGAGCAGGCGCCCGACGAGCTGCTGATCGACGTCGAAGTGCGGGTCGAGGCGATGTCGAAGATTGCCGAGGGCCTGGCCGCCGCCAGCCGCCGCCCGCAGGCGGCCGCGGCCTTGGACGAGGCGCGCGCCGAGGTAAGCCGCGCCGAGAGGGTCAGCGTGGGCCTCGGTGCACCCACGGTCTGCAAGACACTGGCCGTGATCGCCGGCGCCGAGCTGGGGCTCGGCGATCACCAAGCCGCGGTCGGCCTCCTCGACCGGGTGGCGCGGTTGCTCGATGGAATACCGGTGTCCGTGCAAACGGCGGGAGCCACGGCGTCCGACGACGAGCCGGCGAATGCGCACGGGGTAAGGGTCGCCTGCAAGGCCCTGGCCGCGGCCTGGCTCGAACGTGCGGGCGAGGCGAGGCAGGCCGAGGCGACCCTCGGCTCGGCGCTGGCCGAGCTCGCCGCCATCGACGACCCCGACCGGCGCATGGACGCCTGGCGGCGCGTCGCCGACGCCTACGCCAAGGGCAACACCGACCGGTTGGATCGTGCCATCGAGATCCTGGCCTCCCGCGTGCCCGCCCGCGCCGATGCCAACGAGGCCATCGCGGAGCTTCCCGCGGAGGCACTGCTGGCGGCGCCGCGGGAGCTCCTCTGGCGGCTGCTCGATTCGATGCCGGCGGATCCTCCCTACTTCACGAAGGTCGGGGTGGCGGCGAGCCTCGCCGCGAAGCTGCCGGCGAGCGCCCGCCGCGAGGACTCCATCCGCCTGGTCACCATCGCGCTGGGCGCCCTCGCCGGCAAGGGTGAGGACTGGGAGCTCTCCCTGGCAGCGCTGGCCGGTGAAGCGCCGGGAGCCGAGCGGCCCGCGACGCCGGAGCAAAGAGTGCTCCTGCGCCGTCTCCTGGACCTGCCCGCCGAGCGCTGAGCCGCCCCATCGTGCGGGCCCGCGGAGCAGGTATCCTTCAAATACGCTGGCACTTGACCAAGATTGCCCTATAGGTTAATATGAAGCTCTTCGACGTCGCGGGGCATGGGCGCCGCTTCTCGATCTTGGCCGTGTTCAACGAAGAGGACTCTTGCCAAGTCATTCAGAAGATGCGCAGGGTCAGGATAGAGCACCAAGAACTCGCGCAACAAATGGGCGCCTTGATCTTCGAGGAGGTACCGGACAAAGGCCCACCCCCAGATCCTTGGAGATTCAGTGAGCTCTACCAGGGGTTGATCTACGAATTCAAGGCTGCCGAGCGAGTCGCCCAGCGGAAAACACTATGGTTCCGGATCGCCTGCTTTTTCGATGGCGCCTCCACCATCGTGTGCACAAATGCATTCTACAAGACCGGCGCAACTCCACCGGATCAAGTCACTCTGGCCATTAGAGAACGCGAGAGGTACTTTCGGGACAAGAGATTGAACAACCTTGATCTTGCAGATGGGATCTTAAGGGGAAAATGAGAATGGTTAGCCGAGTGGCCGAGGAAGCGCAAGAACTCCGCGAATTTATGGATCAGTTGCGCTTGGAGCCAGGCTATTGGAAACACTTTACAATCATCCAGTTTACAACGGCCATGGCTCGCTTGATGAATAAGGCCCCCCGAGTTTCCGGCAAGAAACTCGCGGGACTTCTCGGGGTTAAGCCCTCTAGCGTAAGCAGAGCCCTAAGCGGAGGAGAGAACCTTACCATCGAGACCATGATAAAGATAGCCGGAGCCCTTGACGCTGCCGTTCATATCCACGTTGCGAAGAAAGGCTTGCTCGTTCGTTGGATTGAAGAGCCAGCCAGTGACTCAATGCGCGCCACAATCATGCTCGGTGGTAGTGGGCAAAACGAAATCACTGCCACTCAGGACTATGAAATTCCGGAAGGTCGTATCCTTCCCTTCAAGGCCGGGATTGGGGGATCAGCAGATCGATCGAGAATTACGACGACGAAAGCTGCGAGATAATGGCTGATCACGCCTGGAGCATCCTCTGCGCTTCGAGCATCATCGACAGGGAAACACAAGCCGTCAGCCTGCTCAACATCGTTGAAATACTTACTATAACTGAGCCTGCGGCGATGCTGAAGCAGGCTTTGGAAACGAAGGCGGCATTCCAGGTGCAAATGGAATTGTGGTCTCAGTGGTTCCGATCTGATTACGCAACCCCCGAAACAGTCACCGTGAGATGCAGTCTCGTTGCGCCGGGAGAAGAACGTCTACCTCCGCAGTCATTTCTAGTTTCTCTAGAAGAAGCGCCGACTGCCCACACGCGACTACGGATATCGTTGTTACCGTTCAGGGGTGCCGGTGTCTATTCGTGGATGATTGAAAAGAGAGTTGGTGATGCGGATAATTGGGAGGCGGTAGCACGGATTCCGATGGAACTAAATGTGAATCAGAGAGAATCGCCTATTCCTTCCCCCAACGCACCCAAGCCGCCTTCCGAGCCGACTCTCGCCGCTCCTCGGGAGTCATCTTCGCCGCCCGAGCCTTTCCACCTTTCACGCCGCCAAGCTTCCCGAGCGCCACGGCCGCGGGGTTCTTCATAGCGTCGGGGTCGGGCTGTGCCGGCGCCTCCTCAATCGCCTCCTGGAACACCCGGGACCGCGTCCCCGTTCCGGGCGCGGGCCGCGATGTGCTATAAACGAAGGCTGGGTTGGTCCAGGCTCCCGCAGACGCCTGCGAGCTTCCGTTCGTTCCCTGCATTTCCCGGCTGCTGAGTCTCCCCCCCCGTGCGGAGGAAGGAAGAAGGACAGATGAGCGCCACCGTGCTTGCCGAACCCCTGAAGGCCGCCGACTTCATCGCGCTCGAAGAGCGCTACGGCGCCCACAACTATCACCCCCTCGACGTCGTCGTGGCCCGCGCCGAAGGCGTCTGGGTGTGGGACGTGGACGGCCGCAGGTACCTCGACTTCCTGGCCGCCTACTCGGCGGTCAACCAGGGCCACTGCCACCCGGCCATCCAGCAGGCGCTGATCGACCAGGTCCACCGCGTCACCCTGACCTCGCGCGCTTTCCGCAGCGACCAGCTCGGCCTCTTCTACGAGCAGATCTGCACGCTCGCCGGGTTCGACAAGTTCCTGCCGATGAACACCGGCGCGGAGGCGGTCGAGACCGCGATCAAGGCCTCCCGGAAGTGGGCGTATACGGTCAAGGGCGTGCCCGACGGCCAGGCGGAGATCCTGGCCTTCGAGAACAACTTCCACGGCCGCACCACCACCATCGTCAGCTTCTCGACCGAGGCCGACTACCGCGCCGGCTTCGGCCCGTTCACTCCCGGCTTCCGCGTCCTCCCGTACGGCGACGCGGAGGCGGTGGCCCGCGCCCTCGACGAGAACGGCGCGAACGTGGCCGCCGTGCTGGTCGAGCCCATCCAGGGCGAGGCCGGCATCGTGGTCCCGCCCGACGGTTTCCTGGCACGCCTCCGCGAGCTGACGCGGCAGCACCGCGCGCTGCTGGTGGCCGACGAGATCCAGTCCGGGCTCGGCCGCACCGGCAAGCTCTTCGCCTACCAGCACGAGGGCATCCGCCCCGACATGGTGATCGTCGGCAAGGCGCTGTCGGGCGGCTTCTACCCGGTCTCCGGCATCCTCGCCGACGACCCGGTGATGGCGGTGTTCGAGCCCGGCCAGCACGGCTCCACCTTCGGCGGCAACCCGCTGGCCGCTGCCGTCGCCCGCGCCGCGCTGCGCGTGCTGGTCGAGGAGAAGATGATCGAGAACGCCGCGGCGCTCGGCCCCTACTTCCTCGACCGCCTCCGCCGCATCGACTCCCGGCACGTCAAGGAGGTCCGCGGCAGGGGCCTCTGGATCGGCATCGAGCTGCACCGCGAAGCCGGCGGCGCCCGCCGCTTCTGCGAAGCCCTGCAGCGCGAAGGCCTGCTGTGCAAGGAGACCCACGACCACGTCATCCGCATCGCGCCGCCCCTGATCATCCAGCGCGAGCAGGTCGACTGGGCCCTCGAGCGCCTCGAGCGGGTGCTGACGACGCTGTAGACGTCATGGCCAGGCGGCTGACGATCCGCGGGGTCCCCGAGGAGGTCTGGCACCGGCTGGAGGGCATCAGCCGGGCGAAGGGTCAGAGCGTCAATGCGACCGTGCTCGAGATCCTCGCGACCGCCGTCGGCACGGACGAACGGCGGCGCAGGCTGGCTCGCCATGTGACCTGCAGCCGGGAGGACCTGGCGGAACTCAACGAGGCGCTGGCGGCGCAACGCTCGACCGATGACCCGCTCTGGCGCTGAGGGCCTCGACCGGCTCGTCCTCGACACGCGGCGCCCTGAGCCTGCGGCAGCGGAAACCGGCCATCGCGGCCGGTAGCTTCGAGCCCCCCGACAGCCCCTACCGCACCGCGGGCGGCAGCCACGCCTCGCCGCCGGGATCGTGCATGTCCCAGTAGGCGAGGCGGTCGCACTTCGCGAGGCGGTAGGTGGTGCCGTCCTCGCGCTCGAAGCGTAGCAGGCGGTGCGGCGATGCGGTCTCGAAGGTGTAGACGAGGTTCGACGCGCCGCTGGTGAGCCGCAGATCCACTCCCCCCACGGCGGCCGCCGCCTGGCGGCGCTCGAGCGAGTAGGTCCGCGGCGTGAGGTCTTCGTAGCGGCCGGCGAGCAGCGACGGGAAGACATCGAGCCGGTCCGGAAGGATCCCGGTCACGAAGGTGCGCAGCGAGGCCGGCAGGCCGTCCTCGGGCCACGCGAGCTCCGGCCAGCGCCGGGTGCGGTCGCCCTGGCCGTCGAAATAGGTGTGGGTCTGCAAGCTGCCGCGCGTCATCTCGGCGAAGGAGATGCCGCAGGCTTCCGAGGACGTGGCGGCGAGCTTCTGCAGGGTGCCGCTGTCCCGCCGCCAGAAGACGCTGGCCATCTGGTGATAGGTGTAGATGCCGGTCGGCACGTCGCGGACGTGGTTCAGCTTCAGCACCTCGAAGCTGTCGCGCCCGGGGTGGTCCGCCTTGACGTCGAGCGCGGGGTTCCACGGCTCCTTGACCAGCACCAGCAGCGCCCGTCCCTTGTAGACGTGGCCGTAGTGCGCCCAGCTCACCTCGTAGGCGCAGAATTCCGCTTTGCCGTCGTCCCACAGCGGCGCCCGCCGCCAGGTGGGATCGCCCACCGCGGGAGAATCGGCGTGGAGACTGGGATCGATGCCGGGCCCGGAGCCGATGCCGAGGCCCTGCCCCGACAGCATCGCCACGGTCGCAGAGGCCCCTTCGGCCGCCGCTGACGTGTTGACCGCGTTGGCCGCTCCGGTCACGGTCTCCGAGCGGGCTGTCCCGGCCGCGTTCGCCACCCCGGGCGAGCTGGCCGCGCCTGCACCCCTCGCGACGCCCCCACCCCCCATACCCCCGGCACCGCCCGCGGCCAGCGGCGCGGCGTTCACCTCGCGGGCATCCTGAGCGTCCGAGTGGATCCACCACAGGGTGAGGCCCAGCAGAGGCATCACGGCCAGGCACTTCCAGACCACCTTCCGCATCGCGCGCGCCCCCGGATCGACGGCCCCAGTATAGCGGCGTGGTAGGTTGATGTCAGGAGCGTGGCCGTGGGCGCCGCGCGGGGTTCGCAGAGCCGCGCCGCCACCACGGCCCTGCCATGCCGGTGAGTTGTCGACCGGCCGCCGCCGTCCGGCGCGGAGTGGGCCGCGACCGTCCCCGGGAGGTTGCGTCATCTCTCCGTATACGCACCAACGTCTCACTTCATCGAGGAGGCCAGCCATGAGCCGTACCATCGTCCTCGCGATCCTCAGCGTCAGCGTCGGCCTCGTCGCGCTGGGAGCCCGCGCGATCGAGAACCAGGCCGCGAAGACCTCCGACACCGCCGGCGCCGGCAACGTCGCGAGTCTCTCCGAGGCCGACCAGATGGCCGCGCAGCACCAGCACGACCGTCCCGCTGCCACTCCCGCCGCCACCACCGCTCCCGCCCAGCCGGTCACCGCCGAAGAGGTCGACTTCGGCGAGGTCGGGCGCCCTGCGCGCGGCTACCTGGCGCGCCCGCAGACGCCGCCGGCCGGAGCTCACCTGCCCGGGCTCATCGTCATTCACGAGTGGTGGGGGCTGAACGACAACGTCAAGGCCGCGACCCGCCGCCTGGCCGGAGAGGGCTATGCCGCTCTCGCCGTCGACCTCTACGGCGGCAAGGCAGCCGACACCCCGGACGGCGCCAAGCAGCTGATGAGCGGCGTCATGGCCAACCGCGACGCCGCCATCGCCGTGTTACGCGCCGCCCACGGTTTCCTGAAGCGGCAGGGCGCGCCGAAGATCGGGGTGATCGGCTGGTGCTTCGGCGGCGGCTGGTCGCTGCAGACCGCCCTCGAGATCCCGCAGGGGATCGACGCCGCGGTCGTCTACTACGGCCAGCCGGAGAAGGACCGCGCCCGCCTCGAGCGCCTGCGCGCCCCGCTGCTCGGCCTCTACGGCGCCGACGACCAGGGCATCCCGCCAGCCGCCGTGCACGAGATGGAAGCCACCCTGAAGCAGCTCGGCAAGAGCGTCGAGATCCACGTCTACGACGGCGCCGGCCACGCCTTCGCCAACCCCTCCGGCACCAACTACCGCGCCGCCGCCGCCGAGGACGCCTGGCAGCGCACGGTCGCCTTCTTCAAGCTGCACCTGCAGGGAGCCTAGCGCCGGCTTGCTCGTCTGCTTCGTCGAGCGGGAAGGCTTGGCTCGCCTGATCAGCGCTCGCCTCGTCACGGAAAAGGAGCGGATCGACTATGAGAAAGGCATCAGCATCCAGAGAAAAGCGACACCCGAGCTGCTCCCGGAATATCGCTTCGACTATGCGAAGGCCAAGCCCAACCGCTTCGCAGGAGGTCGGGGTTCTCGTGTGGTCGTCGTCCTTGACCCTGACATTTCCGAGGTCTTCAAGACACCTGAGTCGGTCAACACAGTGCTTCGCGCTCTGATCACTACCATGCCCAGCGCTCAGAAGGCGTAGCCTGGAGAGAGCCGGTCAGCAAGCGGCTCAGCACGCGCGCCCTCCCCTACTGCCCCGCCGGCCCCGCCACCGGCGGGCGCCCTGCCCGATCGAGGGCCCGCTGCATGAGGATGTCCTGGCTCGAGCGGGCTGGCTCGCCTGCCGCCGGCCGGCGCAAGTGGTAGGTGCCGTCGGCGCGGAGGTCCCAGGCCTTGACGTTGTCGGCCAGCTGGAGGTCGAGGATGGCCTGGAGCTCCTCCTGCAGGCGCGGGTCCTCGACCGGCGCGATCGCCTCGACCCGGTAGTCGAGGTTCCGCGACATCCAGTCCGCCGAGCCGATGAAGTACTCCGGCCGGCCGGCGTTGGCGAAGCAGAAGATGCGGGCGTGCTCGAGGAAGCGGCCGATGATGCTGATCACGCGGATGGTCTCGCTCTGACCCGGGATCCCCGGCCGCAGCCGGCAGATGCCGCGCACCACGAGGTCCATCTCGACGCCGGCGGCGGACGCTTCGTACAGCGCCTCGACGATCTCGCGGTCCTCGAGGGAGTTCATCTTGGCGATGATCCGGCCGCCCCGTCCCTCGCGGCTGCGCTCCACCTCGCGCCGGATCAGCTCGAGGAAGCGCTGGCGCATGTTGATCGGCGCCACCAGCAGCTTCTTGAAGTGCGGCCGGTGGACGTAGCCGGTGAGCATGTTGAAGACCTGCGCGACGTCGGCGGCGAGCTCCTCGTTGGCGGTGAACAGGCCGAGGTCGGTGTAGAGCTTCGCGGTCTCGGGGTTGTAGTTGCCGGTCCCCAGGTGGACGTAGCTGCGCAACTGGTCGCGCTCGCGCCGCACCGCCAGGGCGATCTTGGCGTGGGTCTTCAGCCCGACGACGCCGTAGGCGACGTGCGCGCCGACGCCCTCGAGCGCTTCGGCCCACTCGATGTTCGCCGCCTCGTCGAAGCGCGCCTTGATCTCGACCGTCACCGCCACCTGCTTGCGCGCCTCGGCGGCGCGGATCAGCGCCCGCATGTTCGGCGAGTCGGAGGAGGTGCGGTAGAGCGTCTGCTTGATGGCGAACACCGCCGGGTCGTCGGCCGCCCCCTCGATGAAGCGCTGCACGCTGGTGGTGAAGGAGTCGAAGGGATGGTGCACCAGCAGGTCGCCCGCGGCGATGATGCTGAAGATGTCGTCCGACTCGCCGGCGTCGGTCGCCGCCAGCGACGCCAGCCGCGGATGGGTGACCGGCGTCCAGGGGCGGAAGCGCAGCGACGGCAGCGGCACTCCCGAGAGCTGCATCAGGTCGTGCAGGCCGAGCGGACCGTCGAGCTCGAACACCTCCGGCGACCCGACCTCGAGCTGCTCGCACAGCAGCTCGCGCATCCACTCCGGGCAGCCCTTGGCCAGCTCGAGGCGCACCACGGTGGCGAAGCGGCGCTCGCGCAGCTCCTCCTGGATCGCCTCGAGCAGGTCGTCGGCGGCGTCCTCGTGGCGCTGCACGTCCGAGTTCCGGGTCACCCGGAAGGGGTGCGACTCGACGATCTCCATGCCCTCGAACAGCCGCTGCAGGTTGTTGGCGATGACCTCCTCGAGCGGCACGAAGCGGAGCGTCTTCGGCACCTGCACCCACCGCGGCAGGATGTGCGGCGCCTTGATGCGCGCGAAGCGCAGGGTGCCGGCGCGGCCGGGGAGATGCCCGCCGGCGCCGCCGGGGGAGCGCACCGCGACCGCCAGCGACAGGCTCAGGTTGGAGATGAACGGGAAGGGGTGCGCCGGGTCCACCGCCAGCGGCGTCAGCACCGGGAAGATCTTGCGGTCGAACTCCTCGGCCAGGTGGCGGCGCTCGGCGGGCTTGATCTCGTCCCAGCGCAGGATCTCGAGGCCGTGCTGGCGCAGCGCCGGCAGCAGCTCGTCGTTCAGCAGCCGCCGCTGCTCGGCGAGCATCGGCCGCACGGCGGCGTTGATCTCGGCCAGCTGCTGGCGCGGCGTGCGGCTGTCGGGCGGCAGCTCGCGCACGTTGCTGGCCAGCTGCTGCTTCAGGCCGCCGACGCGCTTCATGAAGAATTCGTCGAGGTTGTTGTCGAAGATGGCGACGAACTTCAGCCGCTCGATCAGCGGGTTGGACTCGTCCCGTGCCTCGTGCAGCACGCGACGGTTGAACTCGAGCCACGACAGCTCGCGGTTGATGAACAGCGCCGCGCTGTCGGCCGACGCTGCGGATGGCGCGGGCAGCGCGGAGGGCGCGGACGGCGTCGCGGGCGCGGGTGGGGAATGGATCGGGGTCACCGCGGCCAGGCCGGCCGGGGCGGCGGGAGCTCCGAGCGTGGCGCCGGCGGCAGGCGAGGACGAGCTGGACGGGTTCGACGAGCTGGCAGCACCGGGCTGCCTGCCGGGGGCGCCGGCAGGGTCGGGATCGGCGAGGTCGGGGGGGCTCGGACTCTGCTTCGGCTCAGACAAGAGGGTCACTCTCCAGGTCGCGCATGTCGCAGGGGTGCCTGCGCCGGGAAACGCCTACCCCCTCGACCGCGATCGGCGACCCGAATCGATCCGGGCTGGGCTGGATCGGGCCGGGCCAAGAGGACGCCGGAGGGACCCGGCTCGACGAGGCGAACCTCCATTCTGCCACATCCCACCCCCGGCCGCCACCGCGCCCCTGTGACAAAGCGCGGCAAACGCGAGACATCCAGCCGCGGCCCCAATCGTCACTCGGCCGCAACGCAACCGTGACCCGGAGCACGCCGCCGTCACCCTACGGCGCATTCCCGCCTCGTACCATGGGTCTCCGAGCTCCGGTCCGCCTGCCGCGGACCGGGAACTTGGGGAGACCCCGATGACGGCCAAGGCCGACCTGCATGTCCACAGCAAGGCTTCCAACCGCCCGCCGGAGTGGATCCTGCGCCAGTTCGGCGCGCCCGAGAGCTTCACCGAGCCGCGCGAGGTCTACCGTCTCTGCCGCGAGCGGGGCATGGACTTCGTGACCCTGAGCGATCACGACACCATCGCCGGCGCGCTCGAGATCGCTCACCTGCCGGGCACCTTCCTCTCCGAGGAAATCACCGTCGAGTTCCCCGAGGACGGCTGCGAGATCCATTGCCTGGCGATCGGCATCACCGAGCCGCAGCACCGCGACATCCAGGCCCTGCGCCGCAACGTCTACGAGCTGCGCGACTACCTCGTGGCGGAGGACGTCGTGCACTCGGTCGCCCACCCGCTCTACCGGGTCAACGGCATGCTCACCCTGGACCAGCTCGAGAAGCTGCTGGTCCTGTTCAACCGCTTCGAGGCCCTGAACGGCATCCACGACCGCCGCGCCAACGACCTGGTGCAGCTCATCTTCGGCTCGCTGACCCGCGGCCTGATCGAGGAGCTGGCGGAGCGCCACCGCCTGCAGCCGGTCGGTCCCACCCCCTGGATCAAGACCTTCACCGGCGGCAGCGACGACCACGGCGGCCATTACGTCGCGACCACCTGGACGGAGACCACCCCTGCGGCAGGCGCTGCCGGCGGCGGCGGCGGCACCACGGGCGCCCAGGCCGCCCAGGCCGCCCCCGCCTCCGAGACCGGCGGCGTCGCCGGCTTC
>DATDGZ010000134.1:0-16202 GCA_036521795.1 Thermoanaerobaculia bacterium
GCCAGCGCCGGCGCCAGCCGGTCCACGACCTCCGCGAGCGCGGCGGCCGCGAGATCCGCCAGGCCCGCGCTCTTCGCGGGCGGGTTCGGTTCGACGCCAGCGTCGCCAGCCACCGCGTGTAGGATAGCGGATCGGCCGGCCAGCAGCTGGGTGTGGCCTCACCGGGATCTGAGCGGCGGAGACGACATGGTGGTGGAGGCGCGCAAGCAGGGTGGGGCGGGTGGCGGCGTCCAGCAAGAAGTGCCGCGACTGGCGACAGGCGGAGCCGCGGCCTCGCGCCGGGAGCGGGACCTCGCCGGCCGCCGGATGAAACCCTCGGCCATGCTTTCCGTTCTTTACCAAGATGACGACCTGCTGGTGGTCGACAAGCCTTCGGGGCTGGTGGTCCATCGCGGCTGGGCTCGCGACAGCGAGGTGGTCATGACCCTCGCGCGCACGCTTGCCTCCCGCCACGTCTACCCGGTGCACCGGCTCGACCGCGGCACCAGCGGGGTGCTGGTGCTGGCGCTCACCGCCGCCGCCGCCGGCGCGCTCGGCGAGGCCTTCGAGTGCGGTAGGGTGCAGAAGCGCTACCTCGCGCTGGTGCGCGGCATTGCCCCGGAAGCCGGCATCGTGGACCACCCCATCCCGCGTACACCCGGCGGTCCGCGCGTACCGGCGATCACGCGCTACCGGCGGCTGGGCACCTTCGAGCGCTACTCCTGGCTGGAGGCGTTCCCGGAGACCGGGCGCCTGCACCAGGTCCGCCGCCACCTGAAGCACATCTCGCATCCGGTGATCGGCGACGTCCGCTACGGCAAGGGCGAGCACAACCGCCTCTTCCGGACGCGCTTCGGCCTCTATCGCCTGGCGTTGCACGCCGCCGAGGTCAGCTTCGAGCATCCGGCGAGCGGCGCGCCGTCGAGCTTCGAGGCGCCGCTGCCCGCCGATCTGGCCGGGCCGCTCGCCGCCATGGGGCTGGCCTCGCCGGCGGCGGCCGGCGTCACTGGTGCCGGTCCGAGCCGATGGACGTCGAGCGGAGGCGCCGCGTAGACGAGCTCGGACGGTCGAGCGCAGGTCTCCTTCGAGGATGCGGATCTCAGTGGCCATCCGTCACCCCATGCCGATCCTGCTGGCGCTGCTCGCCAGCGCCGGTGCCGCGGCCTGGCCGGGCGGCGCCGCCCAGGCCGGCGGCGGTGCGGCTCCGGCAGTGGCCGCCCCGGGCGCGGTGGACGGCGTGGCGGCCGCCGCTGCCGCGGCTGCCGCTACGCCGGCGGGCGACCCGGCGGCCGCGGCGCCCCCCATGCCCGCGGACCCCGCGGTGGCGGCGCCTCTCGCGGCCGCGGACCCGGCGGTCTCAGCGGACCCGGCGGACCCGGCGGTTCCGGCGGTCCCGGCCGTCTCGGCGGTTTCAATCCCTCCCGCGGCGGCCCTGGCCCGTCCGGCGCTGCCCGCGTCGATCGCCGCCGGGTCCCTCTACCTGCTGAATGGCGCATCGGCGGCCTACGACGCGGCCGGCGCCGCCGATCCCTGGGCCGTGCTGCCGCGGACGTCGGGAGTGTTGGTGACCGGCGCCTACGTGGCCGGCTATGGCGGCCGTCCCGGCGAGGCCTTCGTCGGTCCCGGCTCGAACGGCAGCCAGGGCGTGTTCCGCATCGAGGGCTTCGAGGTCGGCGATGCGGCTTCCTCCGGCATGGCGGTCGGAGTGAGCGCCCTGACCGCGGAGCAGGTCGAGGTCACGACCGGCGGCGCCGATCCCGCGGTGCTCTCGCCCGGATTGCAGATCAACCTGGTGCAGCGGCGCGGCACCAACGAGTGGCGGGCGGCGGCCCGCGGCTTGGGCAGCGGCGGCCCGCTGGCCGCCGGCGCTCCCGGGGTGCACGGACTGGCCGCCGGCCAGGCGGCGAGCGAGCAGGTCAGCGGCGACCGGGTGCGCGACACCGCCACCGCGGGTGCCGAGGTGGGCGGTCCGCTCCGGCAGGATGCGCTCTGGCTGTGGGGCGGCCTGGACCGGGGCTGGACCGCGCTCAGCGCTTTCGGCGGCCAGAGGTTCAGCCTCTCCGACCTGGCGGGTGCCGCCAAGATCGACGCCCGCCTGACCGCCGCCAACAGCGCCACCCTCGCATGGACCCGCGCCAGCCACGCCGAGGACGGCGAGGGGGCGGGGCCGGACCGCGCTCCGGCCACCACGCTCGACCGGCATGGGCACGGCGACGTCTGGCGGCTGGTCGACACCGCGATCCTGTCGCCGCGCCTCTATGCCACCGCCACGGCCGGCCTCGTCGACGCCGCCTCGCAGGCGCTGCCGCGCGGCGGCCTGGACACGCCGCTCGAGCTCGACGCGGCGGGAGTGGCCCACGGCAGCTGGTACGCCGACGAGGAGAGCGGCAACACCCGCGCCGCATCCCTGCAGGTGAGCGACTCCGGCCAGATCGCCGGCACCGCCAGCGAGCTGAGGCTGGCGGGCGAGTGGCGGCGGACGCTCGAAGCGGCGCGATTCCAGGCCCCGGCCTGGACGCA
This sequence comes from Thermoanaerobaculia bacterium, assembly GCA_036521795.1. Lineage (GTDB taxonomy): Bacteria > Acidobacteriota > Thermoanaerobaculia > Multivoradales > UBA5704 > JASLEW01. Next base: position 2,500 of record DATDGZ010000134.1, read on the forward strand.
GATCACCGCCGGCAGCGTGCTCGACCTGCCGAGCACGCAGGATGCGCTCGACGTCTGGCGCGACGGCAGCACCCGGGACACCTTGACGCGGGAGGGGCTGTGGGGCGCCGACACCTTGCGGTGGAGCAGGGTCACCGCCGAATTCGGCCTGCGCTTCGACCGCCAGACGCCGCGCAACCTGCCAAGCTCGGTGGCCGGCGTGCCCGGAGTCGCGCTGCTGCCAGCAGTCGACTTCGGCGGCAACGACGCCGGCGGCATCCACTGGGACAGCCTGGCGCCGCGCCTGGCGCTCGCCTGGGCGCCCGCCGCCGCGCCGCGGCTGCTGCTGCGCGCCTCCCTGGCCCGCTTCGCGTCGCAGCTCGGCGGCGCCATCCCGGCGCGGGTCGATCCCGCGGCCCCGGCCAGCGCCGCCTTCTTTGCGCCAGCCTCCCCGGGTGCCGCGCAGGGCCTGACCTTCTGGTACCCGAACGGCTTCGATCCGCAGCTCCCGCCGGGCGTGCCGGCCAACGCCCTGGACCCGCGCCTGCGGCCCGAGCTCACCGACGAGGCGATCGTCGGGGCCGAGCAGGCGCTGGGCCCCGATGGCGTGGTCGGCCTGCAGCTGGCCTGGCGCCGGACCACCGGCCTGCTCGAGGATCGCCTGCTGGTGCGCGACACGGCGAGCGGTGAGGTGCGGGTGGCGACGGCGCGCGACTGGGTGGCGGAGCCGCCGGAGACCGGCACGCTGCCGGACGGGGCGGCCTTCAGCGTCCCCTACTACGACCTGCGGCCCGGCCTCGCTCCGACCGGCGGCACGCTGCTGGTCAACGGCGACCGCCGCCAGCGCCTGCTGGGCGCGACGCTCGAATGGCGCCAGCGCCTGGCGCGCCGCTGGACGATGCTCGGGCACCTGGTGTGGCAGGACTGGACCTGGCAGATCGGCCCCAACTACCGCTTTTACGCCGATCCGACGGCCGCCCTGGTGGACGGCAACTACAGCGGCCAGCCGGTGGCCGGCCAGTCGCCGCTGCCCGGCGGCCGGCCGCTCTACCTGAGCAGCCAGTGGTCGTTCGGCCTGAGCGCCGCCGTCCAGCTCCCAGGCGCGCTGTCGGCGGCGCTCGCGATCAACGGCCGGCAGGGCTTCCCCCTTGCCTACTACCGCACCGTGGCCCGCAACAATGCCGGACCCGTCGACCTGCTCCTCACCAGCCGGGTCGATGCCTTCCGCAGCGACGACCTGGTGAGCTGCGACGCCCGCCTCGACAAGGACATCGCCGCCAGCTCCGACGTCGCCGTCGCCCTCAGCCTCGAGGGCCTGAACCTGCTGAATTCCGGCCAGGTGCTGCGCCGCGAGACCAACCTCGGCGTCGGCCGCGCCAACGACGTCGACCAGGTGATCACGCCCAGGCTGCTGCGGCTGGGGCTGAAGCTGCAGTTCCGCTGATCCGGCCCCCGAAGAGCCGGTCGCCGCGGAACCCGGCGGGGGTATGGGGTAACTGGCGGCGGATCAGCGAGCCGGTCGCGGCGCCGTGGCCACGCCCGCCGGGCCGCCCGCGAGGGGCAGGCTGCGGGCCCGGACCTCCTCGGAGGTGAGCCCGTAGAGCGGCGGCGTGGCGACGCCGAGCAGGCCGAGCATCAGGTAGATCTGGCCGCGATGGTGGACCTCGTGCTCGACCATCGCCCGCAACCATTTCCAGGTGGTCATCGCCACGCTCCCGGGGGTCTCGACACGGCGCTCGAGGTCCGCGGCGCCGAGAGCGCGGAAGATCGCCATGGCCTCGGAATGCATGCGCGCCAGGAACGCCATCACCTCGTCGTAGCCGTCGGCCAGCTCGCGCCCATGGCCCGGGTAGCGGCTGGGCAGGCCCTGGGCGTTCTCGGCGAACATGTAGCGCTCGATCGCACCGAGGTGCCGCAGCAGGTCGCCGAAGCTGAAAGCCCCGGCCCGCGGCGCCCATTCGAGGCGATCGCGCGGGATGCAGGCCGCCACGCGGAGGGTGCGGCCGCGGATGCCGTCGAAGTAGGAGGCGAAGCTGTCGGCGCGATGGATCTCCATGGCAGGAGCACCTCCGGAGTGGGCTGGGTCGCTCTTCCGGGAATGGTACGCTAAACGGCCGATGACCTCCGCTGCCCCGCCCGCCTCTTCGCCGCCCTCCGCCCCGCCCGCCTCTCCGCCGCCCTCCGCTCCGCCCGCCTCTCCGCCGGCCGCTCCCCCCGTCACGAGCTCGCCGCCCTCCTTGCAGGCGTTCCGTCCGCTGCCGCGCACCGGTGTGGTCTTCGTCACCGCCGAGGCGGTGGCGCGAGGCTACCGCGCGGGGCATCCGGACTGGTGCAACCTGGGCCAGGGACAGCCCGAGACCGGCCCGCTGCCCGGGGCGCCCCCGCGCATCGGCGAGCTGACGATCGATCCCTCCGACCACGAGTACGCGCCGGTCGGCGGCTTGTGGGAGCTGCGCGAGGCGGTCGCGGCGCTCTACAACCATCTCTACCGCCGCGGCCTGCCGTCGCAGTACGCCGCCGAGAACGTGGCGATCTCGGGCGGCGGCCGCGCGGCGCTGACGCGGGCGGTGGCGGCCCTCGACCAGGTGAACCTGGGCCACTTCCTGCCCGACTACACGGCCTACGAGGAGTTGCTCGAGATCTTCCGCCGGGTCTCGCCAATCCCCATTCTGCTCTCCCGCGAGCAGGCCTACCGCTTCACCGTCGAGGACCTGCGGCGCGAGGTGCTGGGGCGCGGCCTCTCGGCGCTGCTGATGTCGAACCCCTGCAACCCCATGGGCAAGCTGATCTCCGGCCAGGATCTCGCCCGCTGGGTGGAGCTGGGGCGGGAGCTCGATTGCAGCCTGCTGATCGACGAGTTCTACTCGCAGTACGTCTGGAACCTCGGTCCCGGCGAGCCGGGGCCGCAGGTCAGCGCGGCGCGCTACGTCGAGGACGTCGACGCCGATCCGGTGGTGATCGTCGACGGCCTGACCAAGAACTGGCGCTATCCCGGCTGGCGCATCACCTGGACGGTCGGGCCGCGGCGGGTGATCGAGGCGGTGGAGAGCGCCGGCTCCTTCCTCGACGGCGGCGGGTCCAAGCCATTGCAGCGCGCCGCCATCCAGCTGATGGAGCCGCGGCACGTGCTCGCCGAGGGTGAAGCCATCCGCCAGGCGTTCTCGCGGAAGCGCCAGCTGATGCTGCAGCGGGTGCGCGAGCTCGGCATGGTGCTCGACCGCGAGCCGGACGGCACCTTCTACGCTTTCGTGTCGATGCGCGACCTGCCCGAGCGGATCGCGGACGGCATGGCGTTCTTCCGCGCCGCTCTCGACCACCGCGTGATCACCGTGCCGGGCGTGTTCTTCGACGTCAACCCCGGCCATCGCCGCGCCCAGCGCCTGTCACGGTTCCACCAGCACGCCCGCCTCTCCTTCGGTCCCAGCCTGGACGAGGTCAGCCGCGGCCTCGACCGCCTCGGCGAGATGATCCGCGCCTTCGCGGCCTAGAGCGGAACCCAGTAAATATTCAGCCGTTATTACACCAAGGAGGCTTCAGGCGATGCGTGCACCCAGATCCGTGGTGATCGCGACGGTCCTTCTTGCAGCCGGAATCGGCGCGTCGTACTTGTCTCCACAGACTCCGCCTCCTGCTCACGCCGTCATGACGCCGGCGCCGCTCACCGTCTACTCGCTGACCCGGGCGGTGCAGTTCTGCGGTGCGGAGAGCTGCGGGGGTTCGGGCCATCTTCCGGACGAAGTGGCGATCATTGTCGACCCCGGTCCGAGCGCTCAAGTCGTGGGCGTGTGGGTGATTCCATCCGGGAAGATATCGATCAGCGAGCTCGATCATTTTCACGCCCTCGGGTTCCCGGATGCGAGCAAGAGCAATACGGCGGTCGTGAGGTTCATCCATCCGTCCGCGTTGACAGCGAACGTCTTCGAGTACACGGTATTGATCAAGTATCTCAAGGCGCCAACGCCGAATTACGCCCAATAGTGGGTACCCGATAGCGGTGGCCCGCGTGGCCTCGCGCGCCGGACAGGTCGCCAGTCCGCGCAGTCCGCGCGGGCCGCGTCCGGTCCCTTGCCTGGGCTGGAGCCTTTGACTAGACTTCGCGCGGCCTGCTCGTCACGTCATCGCCGCCTGCCAAGGAGCGCCCGCATGCGCCAGCTGATCCGCAGACGCCCAGCTTCCCTGCTCCCTCCAGGCGCGCCAGCTCCAGCGGCCGCCGCCGTCGTCAGCCGCCGCGCGCTCGCGGCGATGCTGCTCGCGGTGACGTCGCTCGCGGCGATGGCGGCCGCGCCGGCTGCCGCGGCGGCGACTCCGGCAGCCGGGGCGCCGCCGGCCGCGCCGGGAGCGCCTCCGCCGGCCGTGGCGGGGGCGGCGCGGCCGCCCGCGGAGGGCAAGCAGCCGCCGCCCGCGGCGGCGCCCGCGGCCGCCTCGCAGCCTGAGGCGCCGAAGCAGCCCGGCGGCTTCAACGGCCTCGAGGACCTCCCCGGCCTCGCGGCGCTCAAGTACCGGCTGCTCGGTCCGGCCTGGGGCGGCCGCGTCGCGCGGGTGGCGGGCGTGCCGGGCGACGCCAACGTCTTCTACCTGGCGTCGGCTTCCGGCGGGGTGTTCAAATCGACCGACGGCGGCACCGCCTGGAGCCCCATCTTCGACGAGGAGCCGGCAGCCTCGATCGGCTCGCTGGCGGTGGCGCCCTCGGATCACAACGTCCTCTACGTGGGCACCGGCGAGGCCAACTTGCGCGGCAACGCCGTGCCCGGTGACGGCATCTACAAGTCGGTGGACGCGGGCAAGACCTGGACCCACGTGCTGACGCTGGCCGGGCACATCGGCACCATGGCGGTCGACCCCCGCAACGCCGACGTCGCCTTCGCCGCCGTCCTCGGCCACGGCTTCGGTCCGAATCGCGAGCGCGGCGTCTACCGCACGCGGGACGGCGGCAAGACCTGGCAGCAGGTGCTCGCCAAGGACGCCGACACCGGCGCCTCCGACGTGGCGCTCGATCCGAGCAACCCGCACATCGTCTTCGCCGGCCTGTGGCAGGTGCGCCGGCAGCCGTGGACGTTGACCAGCGGCGGTCCCGGCAGCGGCCTCTACATGTCGCGCGACAGCGGCGACACCTGGAAGCGGCTCACCGGCAAGGGGCTGCCGGACGGCATCTGGGGCAAGGTGGGCGTCGCCGTGGCGCCCTCCGACGGCCACCGCGTGTACGCCCTCATCGAAGCCGAGGAGGGCGGCCTCTTCCGCTCCGACGACGGCGGCGACACCTGGACCCGCGCCAGCGGCAGCCACGAGCTGCGGCAGCGGGCCTTCTACTACTCGATGGTGACGGTGGCGCCGAACAACCCCGACGACCTCTGGTGCCCGCAGGTGACGATGCTGCACAGCATCGACGGTGGCAAGACCTTCCAGCACGTCAACATGCACCACGGCGACCACCACGACGTCTGGATCGACCCCCGGGACCCCCGCCGCATCATCGCGGGCAACGACGGCGGCGTCGACATCAGCACCAACGGCGGCGCCAGCTGGACCGCGCCGGCGCTGCCCCTCGGCCAGCCCTACCACGTCTGGGCCGACACCCGGGTGCCGTTCCGCGTCGCCGGTGCGCTGCAGGACATCGGCACCGCGCAGGGCCCCAGCGACAGCCTGACCGGCGGCGGCATCCCCAACGCCGACTGGTACGGCGTGGGCGGCGGCGAGGCCGGGTTCGTGGTCTCCGATCCATCCGACCCCGACATCGTCTACGCCGGCGAGTACGGCGGCTACCTGTCGCGCTACGACCACCGCACCGGCCAGGCGCAGGTGGTCGGGATCTACCCCGAGAACCCGTCCGGGCACGGCGGGGAGGACCTCGAGTACCGCTTCCAGTGGACCGCCCCGATCGCCGTCTCGCCCCACGACCCGAAGGTGATCTATCACGCCGCCAACGTGCTCTTCCGCAGCGCCGACGGCGGCCAGACCTGGACCGCGATCAGCCCCGACCTGACGCGCGACGACAAGTCGAAGGAGGGCTGGGCCGGCGGCCCGATCACCGGCGACAACACCGGCGTGGAGATCTACTGCACGATCTTCGCGGTGGCCGAGTCGCCGGTCGAGAAGGGACTGATCTGGGCGGGCTCCGACGACGGCCTGGTGCACGTCACCCGCGACGGCGGCCGGACCTGGACCGACGTCACCGCCGGCATGCACGGCCTGCCGGAGTGGGGCACGGTCGTCGGCATCGAGCCGTCCCATTTCGACGCCGGCACCGCCTACGTCGTGGTCGACGCCCACCGCCTCGACGACCCGCGCCCCTACCTGTGGAAGACCGGCGACTACGGACGCACCTGGAAGCGCCTCGACGGCAAGCTGCCGCAGGACCTCTTCCTGCACGCGGTGCGCGAGGACCCCGGGCAGCGCGGCAGGCTCTTCCTGGGCACCGAGCACGGCGTCGCCTTCTCGATCGACGACGGCGCCACCTGGCACTCCCTGCGCCTCAACCTGCCGGCGGTCGCCATCCACGACCTGGTGATCAAGGACGACAAGCTGGTCCTCGCCGCCCATGGCCGCTCGTTCTGGATCTTCGACCACCTGCGGGAGCTCGACGCCATTGCCTCGAGCACCGCCCACGCCGCCGCCCACGGCTCGGGCACCCCGGCCGGGCCGCGCCTGCTGGCGGTGCCCGACGCCGTCCGCTGGGACCTCCGCCAGGGACCGGACGGCTGGACCGGCGAGAACCCACCGCGGGGCGCCTCGATCTACTACCAGCTCGACAGCGCGCCGAAGGGAGAGGTGACCATCGACGTCCTCGACGCCAAGGGGACCCAGGTCTCGACCCTCTCGAGCAAGGCGCTCGAGCCGATCGGCACCACCGAGAGCGCCGACGAGGAGACGAACATCCTCAAGCGCCGCCTGCTCGCCAAGGACCCGGGTGTCCAGCTAGGGGTCTGGGACCTGAGCTGGGCCGGCGCCGAGCTCATCCCGGGAGCCAAGCTCGACGCCGGCTACCCCGCGCACGGGCCGGAAGCCGTGCCGGGGACCTATACGGTCCGAATGACGGTCGACGGCAAGACCTCCTCGCAATCCTTCACCCTGCGCCCGGACCCGCGGGTCACCGTCAGCCAGGCCGACCTGGAAGCGCAGCTGCACCTGGCCCTGGAGGTCCGCGACGCCATCACCCACCTCACCCGCACCTTCCTCCGCCTCCGCGACGTCCGCCAGCAGCTCCTCTCGCGCAACCAGCTGATCAAGTCCGACCCGAGAGCCCAGGACCTGGTCAAGGCCTCGGCCGACCTGGCCCAGAAGCTCGACGCCCTGGAAGCCAGGCTGCACAACCCCAAGGCCGAGATCGTCTACGACATCCTCGCCCAGAAGGGAGGCGCCCAGCTCTACTCCCGCCTATCTCCCCTCCTCGACTGGGTCGAGAGCGGCGACGGCGCGCCCGGCGAAGGCCTGAGAGAAGTCTTCGCCGGCCAGCAGAAGGAACTGGCCGCCCGCCAGGCCGATCTCGAGCGGCTGCTGACGACCGACCTGGCGCCGCTGAACGAGGCGGCGGCGAAGCTGGATGTGCCGCGGATCTACGTGCCGGCGGGGCGGTGACTTGTCGGCGCCACGCGTGGGCGCATGCACATCGCTGCTACGCGTGAGCGGCATGCTACTCAGGTACACTTCTATGCCAACTCGATCTTGAGCCTCTTGCCGAGCGCAGCTGCCGCTCGCTCCAGGGTAGACAAGGTTACGGACGGGTTGGCGGGATCCAAGAGCCGCTCTAGTGCTGGCCGGCTGGTCTTCATCCGGCTCGCCATCTCCGACTTGGTGAGCCTGTGCCTCCGCATCTCTTGTTCGATCTGGAAAGCGATTACCCGCTTCGCAGCAGTTGCCTCAGAGGCTTCGAGGAGACGTTCTTCTCGCAGGAAGTCGTCGAAGTCGCTTCCGAGATGTTCCTTCTTCATTTGCTCGCCTCCTTGCGAAGAACCGCCAGCCGTTTGCGAGCAGTCCGCAGCTCTGCCGGCGGCGTCTTCTGCGTCTTCTTGAGAAGGCAACGGCGGATCTCGAATCGCGATGATCGAGACCAGCTACGGCAAGGCGCGGGCCACCCAACCTCAGCCCGAGCCGCGCGCGAAGTCCGGCCGGTGGAGGAGGCCTGCCTCGAGGGCCTTCAGCACCGCGCGCGTGCGGTCGCGCACGCCGAGCTTGGCGAGGATGCTGGAGACGTGGTTCTTGATCGTGCCTTCGGCAGTGCCGAGGGCGTCGGCGATCTCCTTGTTGCTGTAGCCGCCGGCCATCAGGCGGACGACCTGCACCTCGCGCTCGGTCAGGCGTTCGATGGGCGTGTCGGTGGCGATGTGCACGCGATCGGCGACCCGCAGGAGCCGCTCGGTCACCGCCGGCTGGAAGACCGTCGCGCCGCCCGCCACGGCGCGGATCGCCGCGATCAGCTGGTCGTAGGAGACGTCCTTCAGCATGAATCCGCGCGCGCCGGCGCGGATGCCGTCGAGCACCGCGTCGCTGTCGTCGAAGGTCGTGAGGATGATGGTCGGCGGTAGCGTGCCGGCGGCGGACAGCTCACGCAGGACGTCGATGCCGCTCTTCTGCGGCATGCGGACGTCGAGCAGCAGCACGTCGACTGGTGTCGCCGGCACGGCGGCGATGGCTTCGCCGCCGTCTGCCGCCTCGCCGACGACGGCGATGCCGCCGTCCAGCTCCAGCAGGGTGCGGATGCCTTGGCGAACGAGCAGCTGGTCGTCGGCGATGAAGACGCGAATCACGCGGCGCCTCGACGCAGCGGCAGATCGGCGGTGACGTCGAAGCCGCGGCCCGGCTGCGTGGCGATGCGCAGCTTGCCGCCCGCTCGTTCCACGCGCTCCCGCATCCCGCGCAGTCCGAAGCCGTCGCTCGCCCCGTCGCTGCCGCGGCCGTCGTCGTGCGCCCGGATGCGGAACGCCTCGCCGTCGCGCTCGATCACGATCCACAGGTTCTGGGCGTCGGAGTGCCTGGCCGCGTTGGTCACGATCTCCTGCGCGCAGCGCAGCAGGATGTGCGCCCGCTCCGGATCGGCGATGCGCAGGCTCTCGGCGACCTCGAGGTGCACCCGCGGCCGCGGCACCGCGCCGACCACCGCCTGCAACGCATGCGCGACGTGCACGCCGTCGCGGGCCTGCGAGGCGGCGACGATATCGCGCACGTCGCCGAGCAGCTCCCTGGCCAGGGACTGGGCGATCTCGACGTTCGCCTTCGCCGGGCCCTGCGTGCGCTGCAGGGCCGCCTCGAGATTGAGCGTGAGCGCCGTCAGGCGGTGGCCCAGCGCGTCGTGCAGCTCGTGGGTGATGCGCAGGCGCTCGGCCATGCGGCTGGTGTCGGCGAGGATCTCCTGCACGGCGCGGAGCTCCGCGTTGGCGCCGGCCAGCGCGGCGCGCCCGGCGACCTCGCGCGCCATGGTGGAAAAGGTGAAGAACGCCACCAGCTCGAAACCCAGGTACGGCGGTCCCAGGAGCCACGCGGCCCGGGGGCCCAGCTGGATGGCGACGCCGGCGCCGAGCAGCAGCGTCTGGAGGCCGATCCAGAGGATCCCGGCCCGCGGCCCGAGACGGGTCCCGAGCTGCATCGCGATCAGGGCCAGCAGGATCCCTTCGTAGCCGTTGCAGCCGAGCAGGACGAGCGCGAGCGCCGTGGCCGATTCCGCGGCCACGAGCAGCAGCCGCGGCCGGCGGAGGTCGGCCGCGAAGAGGGCGCCGAAGAGCAGGAAGGCGACGATCCAGCGTCCATTCGTCCCTGGCATCACCCCGAAGTGGGAGATGAACGCCCGCAGTCCCACCACCAACCCTGCGATCAGGCCTGCGATGCCGATCAGCCGCGACGGAGTCATCTGCGGACCACCGCCGGAGAGCGTAGCATGCCCCGAACGGTGGGCGAATAGGCCGAAAGTCATGCCCCACTGCATCGGCCGAATGGCACATGCGCCGCCGGAGTCGTCGTCCTATCGTCCCTTCCCGGAGGCGAATCTCCGGGTCACCACGAATCTCGGGATCTCGGGATCTCGGGATCTCGGAATCTCCGATCGATCCATCCCCGCGGAGGCTTGTCACGACATGCTCCAGGACCTGCTGTTCGGCATCCGGTTGCTGCGGCGCAGCCCGGCCTTCTCGCTGCTCGCGGTTCTCTGCCTGACCCTGGGGATCGGCAGCGTCACCGCGGTCTTCGGCTGGATCGAGGGCATCTTGCTGCGGCCGTACCCGCTGGTGGCGCACCAGGACCGCCTGGTCGCGATGGTCGGGAAGTCGGTCCAGGAGCCGCGTGACCCCGACGTCTCGTGGCCCGACCTCCAGGACTTCCAGCGGAACTGCAAGCTGATCGACGCCGTGATCGTCGACCGCATCTTCGGCACCACGCTCAGCGTCGGCGACCGCGCCGAGCGCGCCACCGGCAGCGTCGTATCGAGCAACTACTTCCGGGTCCTCGGAGTCCGCCCCATCCTGGGGCGCGGCTTCGCGGCGGAGGAGGACTTCGGGCGCAACGCTCATCCGGTGGCCGTGGTCTCCTACCAGGCCTGGAAAGACCGCTACGGCGGCGACCCGGCGATCATCGGCCGCATCCAGATGCTCAACGGTCAGCAGCACACGATCGTGGGGGTGGCGCCGGAGGGCTTCTACGGGACCTTCGTCGGCTATGGCTTCCAGTTCTGGGTGCCGGCGTCGATGCAGGAGCGGTTCACCCAGGGCGGCTACAAGCGCGAGGACCGCGGCGCGCGTTGGATCGAGGGCTTCGCGCGGCTCGAGCCCGGGGTGACACTCGAGCAGGCGCAGGCGGAGATCTCGGCCGTGGCCCAGCGCCTTGCAGCCGCCTACCCGGCGACCAACCGCGGGCACGGCGTCAAGCTGATGCCCCTCTGGGAGACCCCGTTCAACAACGCCGGCACCCTGTTGCCGACGCTGCGCATCGCGCTCGCTGTAGCGTGCCTCGTGCTTCTCATCGCCTCTGCGAACGTCGCCAACCTGCTCCTGGTCCGCTCCTTCGCGCGGCGGCACGAGATGACGGTCCGCCTCTCGGTCGGCGCCGGCCTCGGCCGGCTTCTGCGGCAGCTGCTCACCGAAGGCCTCATCCTCTCGGCCCTGGCCGCCGCGGGCGGGGTGCTGGCCGCATACTGGTGCCGCAATCTGATCGTCCTGCTCCGTCCTTCCTGGCCTGGCGCCCACATCCATCTCCCCGCGGAGATCGACGGGCGCGTGCTGGCGCTCAGCGCCGGCGTCTGCCTCCTCTCGACGCTGCTCTTCGGCCTGGTGCCGGCGCTGCAGGCGCGCAAGCTCGATCTCGCCGCCGCGATGAAGACCGACTCCGCCGGTGTCGTCGGGGGCCGCGGCAGAGCCTGGGCGCGGTCGCTTCTCGTCGTGGTGCAGGTCTCCATGAGCTTCGCATTGCTGGTCGGAGCGGGTCTGCTGCTCAAGAGCCTGCAAAGCATGCGCGACGTCGACCTGGGGTTCTCGAGCCGAGGTGTGGTGACGACCTACGTCGACCTGCGCTCAGCGGGCTACGAGAGACAGGGCATCATCAACTTCCAGGAGCGATTGCTCGATCGCATCCGGGGCATGGCCGGCGTGGAATCGGCGGTGTTCTCAGGCCTCACGCCGTTCAGCTATGGCGGCTATTCCTCCGCACCGATCGCGGTCGAGGGTTACGTGGCGGCGCCCGGCGAGGAGCCCATCGTCGAGTACAACGAGGTCGGCCCGGCCTATCTCGCCACGATGGGGATCCCCCTCGTCGCCGGACGCGAGATCACGCGCTCCGACGACGAGACGGCGCCGCCGGTGGCGGTGGTGAACGAGACGATGGCCGTCCGGTATTGGCGTGGCCAGGACCCGGTCGGCAAGCGCCTGCAGGTCAAGGGGCGCTGGCTGCAGGTCGTCGGCGTCGCGAAGAGCTCGAAGTACGTGAAACTACGGGAGGCGCCGCAGCCCTTCTTCTACGTGCCGGCTCGCCAGAGCAAGCTGGGCCAGAACCTGCAGATCCGGACGCGGCTCGACGCCAGAACGATCGCGCCGGCCCTGGCGCGCGAAGTGCGGGCGATCGACGCCAGCCTGGCTCCGGGCGAGGTGATCACCCTACGCGAGCAGGTGGATCGCATGAGCTGGCCGCAGCGGGCCGCGGTCATCCTGCTCGCCGTCTTCGGCGGGTTGGCGCTGGTGCTCTCCGCGATCGGGCTCTACGGCGTCATGTCGTACGCGGTGTCGCAGAGCACGCGCGAGCTGGGGCTGCGAATGGCGCTCGGCGCCGGCGCGCCGGACCTGCTGCGGCTGGTGATGTCGCGCGGCCTCGCCTTGACGGCCGGCGGCATCGCGCTGGGCGCCGCCGCGGCGCTGGGATTGACCCGCCTGATGGGCGATCTGCTGTACAAGATCAGCCCGCGCGACCCGCTGACCTTCGCGTCCGCCTTCGCGGTGATGACGATCGTGGCGCTGGCGGCGTGCCTCTCGCCCGCCTGGCGGGCGACGCGCACCGACCCGCTGCGGGCGCTGCGGGAGTGAGTCCCGGCCGGGGCTCCTCGGGAGGTGGATCTCCTCCCCGCCGAGCTTTGGGCGTGGCCACCGAAGTCCTCCGGCAGCGCGGGTCAGACCCCTCGCCCAAAGGGAGACGGGGGGGGAGATCCGCCTCCCTCCAGGGCCCGGCGCACAGGTGCTCGCGGCAGCGGCGCCGAACGAGTGCGCCGCCGCGAATGCCGCGCTGCTAGACTGCGCTCCAACGATGCTCGACGGCTGGTCTCGCTGGTCTCGCTGGCTCCGACGGCGCTGGCTCTCGCTGGCCGTCCTGGCGGCGGTTGCCGGCGGCGCGGGTGCCTGGTTGGCGGTGCGCGGCGGCGCGGCGAAGCACGCTCCGCTGCTCGTCATCGGCATCGACGGCGGCGAGTGGCGCGTCGTGCGCCGCATGTGGCGGGACGGCGAGCTGCCCCACCTGCGACGGCTTGCCGATCGCGGCACGACCGCCACGCTGCAGACCGCGTACAACGCGTCGCCCGTGATCTGGACGACCATCGCCACCGGCGTCACCCCCGCGGAGCATGGCATCACCGACTTCGTCGTGCCGAGCGCGCACGGCGACGTACCGATCTCCTCCATGGTCCGCCGGGCGCCGGCGCTCTGGACCATGCTGACGCAGGCGCACCGGCGCGTGGCGGTGCTGGGCTGGTGGGGCTCCTGGCCGGCCGAGGACGTCGACGGCGTGGTGGTCAGCGATCGCGCGCTGATGCGCCTGGACGACCGCGTCTCCCCCGCGACCTACCTGCCCAAGCTCGCCGAAGACGTCGCGCGGGCCCGCACCTTTCCCTGGTTCGTATCGAGTGAAGAGCCGGAGCTGCGCGACGCCGTCATGGCCGCCGCGGCACGGCGCCTGGTGCGGGAAGACACAGCTCTCGTGCTGCTCTACTTCCGCAGCTCCGACATCGTCTGTCATCACCACTGGAAGGAATTCGAAGCTGTCCTGAACGGCGCGCGTCCGCACGCCGACAGCCCGGTGCAGCGCATCTATCGCGCGATCGACGCCGCGATCGGCGAGGTCTTGCGCGCGGCCCCCGGCGACCCGGACGTGCTCGTCATCTCGGATCACGGGTTCCGCGCCGCCCGCCAGGACGAGCAGCTCATGGTGTCGAACCTCGACGCGCTCCTGGTCCGCCTGGGATACCAGGCGCGCGACGCGCAGGGGCTGGCGCTCGGCCGCTCGCGGCTCTACAGCTACGGCAGCCCGACCTACCTGCGCAAGAAGCT
>DATDGZ010000135.1:0-13242 GCA_036521795.1 Thermoanaerobaculia bacterium
TCAGCACCTCCGGCCATGGTAAAGTTACGGGCCGCCTCGGGGCCGTGTCCGGCGCTCGCCGTGCCACAGGGCCCCGAGGCTCCCTGACGAGAGCCCAGGATGGGACGAGGAGCGCCTGCGCGAAGCGAGATGCCTGCTACCGCCACGATGACGAGCCGCTGGACCGCCGCCGATTCGATGGACCTCTACAACATCAACGGCTGGGGCAACAACTACTTCTCGGTCAACGGCCGGGGTCACATCTCGGTCCACCCGGGGGGCAACGGCGCCCCGGCGATCGATCTCAAGGACCTGGTCGACGAGGTCCGCCAGCGGGGGATCGGACTGCCGCTGCTCATCCGCTTCTCGGAGATCATCAAGGCCAGGGTGGTGGAGCTCAACGAGGCTTTCGGGCGGGCGATGTCGGAGTACGGCTACCGCAACGTCTACCGCGGCGTCTACCCGATCAAGGTGAACCAGGACCGTTACCTGGTGGAGCGCCTGGTCACCTACGGCCGGCCCTACCACTTCGGCCTCGAAGCAGGCTCCAAGCCCGAGCTGCTGGCGGTGATGGCGATGCTCGAGGACGAGGAAGCGCTGATCGTCTGCAACGGCTACAAGGACGAGGAGTACGTCGAGACCGCGCTGCTCGCCAGCAAGCTCGGCCGCAACGTGATCCTGGTGGTCGAGAAGCCCTCGGAGCTCGCTCTCATCCGCCAGATCGCCGGCAAGACCGGGGTGCGGCCGCGAATCGGCATCCGCTCCCGGCTCTCCGCCCGCGGCGCCGGCCACTGGGAGGCGTCCGGCGGCGACCGCTCGAAGTTCGGCCTCTCCGGCCGCGACCTGCTCAACGCCATCGACTACCTGCGCGAGCACCAGCTGCTCGACTGCTTCGAGCTGCTGCACTTCCATCTCGGCAGCCAGATCTCGTCCATCCGCTCGGTCAAGGACGCCCTGCGCGAGGCGGCGCAGATCTACGTCAACCTGGTCAAGATGGGCGCCTCGCTGCGCTACCTCGACGTCGGCGGCGGCCTCGGCATCGACTACGACGGCTCGAACACCAACTTCGCCTCGTCGCTCAACTACACCCTGCAGGAGTACGCCAACGACATCGTGTTCGGCGTCATGGAGGTCTGCGATCACGAGCAGGTTCCGCATCCCATCCTGGTCTCGGAATCGGGCCGCGCCACCGTCGCGCATCACGCGGTGCTCATCGTCGAGGCCCTGGGCGTCGCCGAGTTCTCGGTCGGCAAGCTGCCGCGGCAGCTGCCGATGGACGCCGAGCTGCCGCTCAAGCACCTCTTCGAGACCCACCGCGAGGTGTCGCGGAAGAACCTGCTCGAGTCCTACCACGACGCCATCTCCTACCGCGACGAGTGCCTGAGCCTGTTCAACCTCGGCCACCTGTCGCTCGACAACCGGGGCCTCGCCGAGGACCTGTTCTGGGCGACCTGTCAGAAGATCCTCAAGATCACCCGCACCCTGCCGCAGGTCCCCGAGGACCTGGAGGGGCTCGAGCGCACGCTGGCCGATACCTACTTCTGCAACTTCTCGGTATTTCAATCGCTGCCCGACTCGTGGGCAATCGATCATCTCTTCCCGATCCTGCCCATCCACCGGCTGCAGGAGGAGCCCGCGAGCCGGGCGGTGATCGCCGACATCACCTGCGATTCGGACGGCAAGATCGATCATTTCATCGACCGCCGCGACGTCAAGAACGTGATCGAGCTGCACTCCCTGCAACCCGGCGCTCCCTACTACCTGGGCGCCTTCCTGGTCGGGGCCTACCAGGAGATCCTGGGCGACCTGCACAACCTCTTCGGCGACACCAACACGGTGCACGTCTCGCTCGACGCCGAGGAAGGGTATACGATCGATGGCGTGGTCACCGGCGACAGCGTGGCGGACGTGCTGCGCTACGTGCGTTACAACCGCGGCGACCTGGTGGCGCGGGTGCGCCGGGCGGCCGAGGCGGCCTTGCGCGCCAAGCGCATGACGCTCGAGGAGTCGCGCCAGCTGGTGGGCCGCTACGAGGAAGGCTTGTCGGGCTACACCTATCTCGAACAGGACTGACGACGCGTCCCGCGCCGAAGCCGATCCACGGAGGCGTGCGCACGGGCCGTCGAGCGAAAGGACACGCCATGAGCAGCATCGCCCTCGAGGTCGAGCCCTTGATCGAGAACCTGCGCGCCGCGGTCCGGCTGCGCGACACCGCGGCGATCGCCGCGCGGATCAAGGAAGAGCTCGAGGACCTCATCCCGGCGGAAGGGCTGCGCCTGCCCGAACGCTTCCGCCGCGCCCATGCCGACAGCTATTGCCGGCGCCTGCTCTACCGCGACCCGGAGCTCGGCTTCACCGCCCTGGTCATGACCTGGGGCCCCGGGCAGCGGACCGCGCTGCACGATCATGCCGGGATCTGGTGCGTCGAAGGAGTGGTCGAGGGTGAGCTCGCGGTGACGCGCTACGAGCTGCTCGAGGAAGCCGCCGGCGGGCTCTGCCGGTTCGAGCAGCGAGGCAGCGTGCGGGCGCGGGCCGGGTCGGCGGGAGCGCTCATCCCGCCGTTCGAGCACCACGTCCTGGCCAACGTCGATGCCGGCCGTATCGCCCTGACGCTGCACGTCTACGGCGGCGAGATGGATCGCTGCTCGGTGTTCGAGCCGCAGCCCGACGGCAGGTTCCGCCGGCAGTCGAAGATGTTGACGTACGACGAGTGAGGCGCGGGGGCCGGGTGGCTGCCGCCGCCTACCGGGCGCCGGCCACGCCGGCCAGGGCGGCTGCCGCGGCGGCGACCGGGGCCGTCGCCGGCGCGTCCAGCAGCACCGAGAATCCCAGCAAGCCGAAGATCCGCTGCACGTAGTCGCGCGTCTCGGAGAACGGCGGCACGCCGCCGAAGCGGTCGACGGCGCCTTCGCCCGCGTTGTAGGCGGCGAGCACGCGAACCGGATCGTCGCCGAAGCGGTCGACCAGCCAGCGGAGGTAGCGGCTGGCGGTCTCGAGGTTCTTGCGCGGGTTGAAGAGATCGCGTTTGCGCGGCAGGCCGAAGCGGCGGGCGGTCGAAGGCAGCACCTGCATCAGGCCGTAGGCGCCCTTGCGCGACCTGGCGCGCGGGTTGAAGTCCGATTCGACCTTGGCGATCGCGGCCACCAGCAGCGGGTTCAGCGCGTAGCTCCTGGCGATCTGGTAGATCAACTTGCCGAAGGGCCGGCGCGGCACTCCGAGCGCGGCGTCGAAGCCGAGGGCCGGGTGCGGCATGGGCGCCGGAGGCGGCGTCGCGGCGGCCGGGCGGGCCGGGGCGGCGGCCGCTGCCGGCGTGACGGCCGGGGCGGCATCGGCGGCGCCGGCCGGACCGGAGCCCGAAGAGCCGGCTGCCGCGGCCGCAGCGGCGGAGGCCGGCAGCAAGGCTGCACCGAGGGTCGGGCGCAGGGATCCGGCTGCCGCCTCGTCCTCGGCCACCATCGCGGCGGTGTCGCCGCCGGCGGTGGCCGCCTCGGCCAGCCACTGGCAAACGCCGGCCTGGTCGAGCCCACGGGCGATCGGCGTGATCGAGTCGATCGGGTTGATCAGGACGAGAGCAGTCGCCATGGCGAGGGGAGCGGCCTGCGACGCGGCGCTTGCCGTCGCGGCGGGGAGGGCGGCGCGGAGATCCGCATTCGCCGGCCGCGTCAGCTCGGCGGCGTGGGCGCCGAGCGCACCGGCGCAGGCGAGCAGCAGCGAGGCGCTGCAGGCGGACAGGCGGCGAGAGCCGGTGTGGCGCCGTTCGACCATGAGGCCAGCCAAGCCGGCAACCCGTGGCGAGCGGCGGCGGGCAGGCGATGGCGATCGCATGGGTCCCCCCTCCAAACTCTGTCAACGCGTACTGCAGCGACGGACTGAGGGGGCATAGATACTAGAGTCGTCACCGCGCTGTCAATCGCGAACCTGGCGTAAGTCCGCGTCTTTTCCAGCCGCGCAGCCGCGGGAGGCGCGGCGAGCGGACCCCCGTACTGCCCCCGGGTACCGCAGGTACCGGTCGCCCGTAGCGCCCACCCGCGGCGTCGTGCTAGCTTGAGTGTCGGGTGCGGGACCGCCCCGGGTCCTTTCGGGGAGAGGTCGCGCGAGGCCCTCCGGAGATCGATCATGAAATCCCGTCGTCGCCGATCGCCCCGCCTGGGGAACCGGCGCCGCCGCGTGGCGCGTCCGATCTGGCCGTTGATCGGTCTGGCGCTGGCCGCGGCGGCGGCAGCGGCCGTGCTGGCGAGCCGACGCCGCAGCGGCGACGACTGGCAGCGGGCGCCGGCGGGGTCCGCGGAGGGAGCCGGCGACGCGGGGGTTGCCCATGGCGCGGACCCGGCCGCCGCGGGAGCCGAGCCGGCCAGGCCGGCCGCGCGCGGCGCGGCGGCTCCGGCAACCGGAGACGGCGAGCCGGCCTCATCCGGGCAGCTGTGGATCGCCGGCCCATCGGGCAACCTGTTCGTTCGCGACAGCGGCGAGGCGGCCGGCGGGGGCCTGCCGGTCCTCTTCGTCCACAGCCTGGCGGGCAATGGCGGCCAGTGGGCGCTGCAGCTCGATCACCTGCGGCGGCGCCGGCATGCCGTGGCGCTCGACCTGCGCGGCCACGGCGATTCCGACCCGGCCGAGGACGGCGCCTACGACGTGCCCTCGCTGGCTGCCGACGTCGGCGCGGTCGCGAACCACTTCGCGATGCGGCGCTGCGTGCTCGCCGGGCACAGCCTGGGCGCCGCGGTGGCGATCCACTATGCGGCCGAGCACCCGGACCGGGTGGCGGGCCTGCTCCTGGTCGACCCCAACGGCGACCTGACGCGCATCCCGCGCGGGCAGCTCGAGCCCTTCCTCGAGGGGCTGCGCGCCGAGCCTTTGGGCGAGCTCGAGGCCTACTTCCGCCAGCTGACGGCGGGCGGCGACCGCGACGCGGCGCGGTGGGTGATCGAGGACCTGCGGCTCACTCACGAGGACGCCATCGCGGCCGCCGTCGAGGCGGCGGCCGACTTCGCGCCGCTGCCGGCCCTGGCCCGCTACGGCGGTCCCAGGCTGTCGGTGATCAGCGACGCGAACAGCCTCCCCTACAGCCTCCACCACCTGCTGCCGGACCTGCCGGTCCAGCTGGTGCGCGGCACCGGCCACTGGTTGATGATGGATCGCCCGGAGGTCTTCAACCGCATCCTCGACGACTTCCTCGAGCAAGTCGCCTCCGGGGAATCCCTCCGACCCGGGCCTGGGGACTAGACGCCTTCGGGGAACCCCCCCGGCCCTCCTTCCTCCCTCTCCGGCCGCGTATCTCTCCGGCGACCGGTGAGTGACACCTGGGCGTAACAATCTCTGCGGGGGAACGTTCCCATGAGTGAGGACGGCGACACCGAAGGGAGGGTCGACGACGTGCAATTCGCAGCAGCCTACGAGAGTCCCGCCGCCCGGGTGCCCGCGGGAGAACCGCCGGCGGACCTGGGGGCGATCTTCGAGGAGCACCATGGTGCCGTCTACCGGGCCGCGTACCGCGTCACCGGCAACGCGATGGACGCCGAGGACGTGCTGCAGACGGTCTTCACGCGGCTGCTGCGCCGGACCGGCGAGCCCGGCGGCGACGGCCGAGAGGCCGGGCGGCCGCGGCTGGATCCTTCGCAAGCCGTCGGCAGCTACCTGCACCGGGCGGCGGTGAACGCCGCCCTCGACCTGCTGCGCTCGCGCCGGCGCTCGCGGCTGGTGGCGATCGGCGACCTCGAGCAGGAGCTGGTCGACGAGGCCGGGCCCGGTCCCGAGCGCCTGAGCAGCAGCCGCGACCTGGGCCGCCGCCTGCGTGCGGCGATGGCGCTGCTGTCGCCGCGCCAGGCCGAGATCTTCGCCCTGCGCTACCTCGAAGGACTGGGAAACTTGGAGATCGCGCGGCTGCTCGGCAGCTCGCAGACCGCGATCGCCGTCATCTTGCATCGCGCGCGGTATCGCCTCAAGCTGGAGCTTCGGCCGCCGCAAGGAGATAGGTCATGAGCCGCTTCGACAACGACAACCGGGACCATCGCGACGACCTGGAGCGGGCGGTCGCGGAGGTGCTCTCCGAACCGCTCGACGATCGGCAGGTCGAGGAAGCCGCGGCGCGGGTCTGGCGGAAGCTGGTTGCTGCCACGCCGGACGGCATCGCGAACCTCGCGGCGACACCGGCGGCATCGGCGACACCCGCGACGTCGGCGCCACCGGCGGTGCCCGCGGGCCAGCCAATCCCTGGTTGCGGGGACTTCGGCCACCTGATCCCGGCCTATCTCGACGGCTCGCTGGCGCCGGCGCGCGCGCTGCTCCTCGAGGACCACAGCCGCGACTGCCTGCCCTGCCGGCGGGCGTTGCACGCGGCACGGCAGGATCGCGCCGGCCGCGCCGCCGTGCCGCTCCACGAGGTGGTCGAGGACGGCCGGCGGCGCGCCGCCGGCGGCGATCGCCCCGGCCGCGCCCCGGCGCGCTCCCGGTCTCAGCGGACGTTGCCATTGGTGCGGCGGTTCCCGGGCGGGTCGCCCTGGCTGGCCGCGGCGGCGTTGCTGCTGGTGGGCCTGGGCCTGGGCCTGGCGCTGTTCCGGGCTCTCGGCATTGGCGCCGCGGGCCGCAGCCGGATGGCCCGCGTCGAGACGGTCGACGGCAGGCTCTACCGCATTGCCGGAGCGAGCAGCGTGGCGGTCGCGGCCGGCGACGCCGTCCGCGAGGGCGAGCAGGTCCGCACCGCCAAGGACTCCCGCGCCGTGCTGCGCATGAGCGACGGCTCGCAGATCGAGATGGCCGAGCGTGCCGGCCTGTCGCTGGCCGCCGGCCGCGGCGGCAACACCATCGAGCTCGAGCGCGGCCGGATCATCGTCCAGGCCGCCCGGCAGCGCCCCCGGCATCTCTACGTGGCCACGGACGACTGCCTGGTCTCGGTGACCGGCACCATCTTCGCCGTCAACCACGGCACCAAGGGCTCGCGGGTCTCGGTGGTCGAGGGCGAGGTGCACGTGGAGACCCTGGCGGCCGCGAACACGCCGGCGGTCCTCGTCCTGCACCCCGGCGACCAGGCCACGACCCGGCCCAACGTCGCCGCGGTGCCGGTGCGCCAGGAAGTGGCGTGGAGCCGCGACGCCTCCCGCTACGACGCCCTGCTCGCCGAGCTGGGCGCGGCGGGGCGCGCCATCGACGCCCAGGTCGCCCGTCCGGCGCTGCGCACCACCAGCCGGCTGCTCGACCTCGTGCCGGCCGGCTCGCTGGTCTACGTCGCGCTGCCCAACCTCTCCGCCAACCTGGTGCAGACGCAGCAGCTGCTCGAGCAGCATCTCGCCGAGAGCCCGGTGCTGCAGCAGTGGTGGAGCGCGACGCTCGGCTCGCCGGCCAACGAGCAGCTGTTCCACGACCTCGTCCAGCAGGTCGGCGACGTCGGTCAGGATCTCGGCGACGAGGTGGTGATCGCCGCCGGGTCGGCCGCCGGCGGCGCCGGCGGCGCCGGCGGCGCCGGCGGCGCCGGCAACAGCGCCGGCTCCGGTCCGCCCGTGGTGCTGGCGGAGGCGATCCGGGAGGAGCCGCTGCGCGCCACGCTGCGGCAGGAGGTGGCCACGGTCAACCGGCGCGCGGGCAAGACGGCGCTCGTGCTGCTCGACCAGATTCCCGCTGCCGGGCCGGCCGGCGGCCCGCCCGCGACCGGGGCCTCCGGTCCGCTGCTGGTCTGGGTGGGCCAGGGGTTGCTGGTGGCATCGCCGAGCGCGTCGCAGATCGCCGCCGTCGCCGCCAACCTGCGGCCCGGGGCGGCCAACCCCTTCACCGGCTCGAGCTTCCATGCCCGGCTGGCGCAGGCCTACGCCGACGGCGCCGGCTGGCTCTTCGGCGCCGACCTGCAGCAGCTGATGGCCGGCCACCGCGCCGCGGCGCCGTCCCGGCTGACCGAAGCGATGGGGCTGTTCGACCTCGAGCACTTCGTCCTCGAGCACCATGACGGCGCGGCGCCGACGCCCACGGCCGCCACCCCGGAAACATCCGCTGCCGAGACGCGTGCCTCTCTGAGCTTCAGCCAGCAGCGCCGCGGCATCGCGGCGTGGCTGGCGGCTCCGGCGCCGATGGGGAGCCTCGGCTTCTTCTCGGCCGACGCGAACCTGGTCGCGGCTTTCGTCGTCAAGAGCCCGGTGGACCTGCTCGACGAGCTGCTGAGCCTGTCGCCGGACCTCGCGGCCGAGCTGGCCAAGGCCGAGGCCGCGCACGGCTTCAACCTGCGCGACGATTTCGCGGCGCCGCTGGGGGGCGAGATCGCCCTCGGGCTCGACGGTCCGCTGCTGCCGAGCCCCTCCTGGCAGCTGGTGGCGGAGGTCTACGACCCCGTGCGCCTGC
Source organism: Thermoanaerobaculia bacterium (assembly GCA_036521795.1). Classification (GTDB taxonomy): domain Bacteria; phylum Acidobacteriota; class Thermoanaerobaculia; order Multivoradales; family UBA5704; genus JASLEW01. Next base: position 8,302 of record DATDGZ010000135.1, read on the forward strand.
AGCAGACCTTCGCGCGCCTCGTGCAGCAGGCCAACGCCGAGCAGCTGGCCGCGGGCAAGCCGGGGGTGGCGCTGCAGCAGGAGCAAGACGGCGACCGCACCTACTACGCCATCGTCTCGAGCGGGCCGCCGCAGCTCGAGTTGCACTACCTGTTCGCCGACGGCTACCTGGTGGCGGCCCCCACCCGGGCGCAGCTCGACCGCGCCCTGGCGCAGCGCGCCGCCGGCACCACCCTGGCCGCCTCCCCGCGGCTGCGCGGCCTGCTCGGCCGCGACGGCCAGGTGAACGTCTCGGCGCTCTTCTACCAGAACCTCGCTTCGATCGCGCCGATCACCGGAGCGCTCGGAACCGGCGCCGATGCCTCCGGCGCGGCCGCCCTCACCGGCAACGCGGGCACTGCCGGCGGCGGCGGCGCTGGCGGCGCCGCCGGCAATCACGGCGGACCCGGCCTTCGCAGCCTGCTGTTCGGCGCCACTCGCGGGCCGTCGCTGCTCTACGCCTACGCCGAGGCGGACCGCATCGTGTTCGCGGGCCACAGCGAGGCCGGACCGATGGGGCTCAACCTCGAGACCCTCGCCGGGTTCGGCGGCATCCTGGGCGGCATCGAGCGCGCGCACGGCGCTGCCATGCTGCGGAGCGGCAGCCACTAGGTGCCGGCCGCGCCGATCATCGAGCTCGACGGGCTCGCCGTCAGCCTCGGCGGGCGCCTCGTGCTGCGCGACCTGCGGGCGTCGCTCGCGGGCCGCTGCATCGGTCTGCTGGGGCCGAACGGCGCCGGCAAGACGACGCTGCTCCACACCCTGCTCGGCTTCTTCCGCCCGGCCGCCGGCACCGCCCGGGTCTTCGGCAAGGACATCCGTTCCGAGACCGCGGCGATCCGCGCCCAGATGGGGTACATGCCCGAGACCGACTCCTTCATCGCCGGCATGAGCGGCGTGCGCTTCGTGCGCTTGATGGCCGAGCTGTCAGGGCTGCCGCCGGCGGCAGCCCTGGAGCGCGCCCACGAGGCGCTGTTCTACGTCGGCCTGGGCGAGGCGCGATACCGTCCGGTGGACAGCTACTCGCTGGGCATGAAGCAGCTGATCAAGCTCGCCCAGGCGCTCGCCCACGGCCCGCGCCTGCTCTTCCTCGACGAGCCCACCAACGGTCTCGATCCGCCCGCCCGCCGCCGCATGCTCGACCTGATCCGCGGCATCCGCGACGGCGGCGAAGCGCGCGTGATCCTCTCCTCGCACCTGCTGCGCGACGTCGAGGAGTGCTGCGAGGAGGTGCTGGTGCTGAAGGAAGGCCGGGTGGCGGTCTATGCCAACCTCGAAGCGGAGCGCCGCGCCAACCGCCGGCTGCTCGAGCTCGACGTGCGGGCCGCGGACGGCGCCCCGGCGGCCCCGGCGTTCGCCGAGCTGGCGGCGGCGCTCGGCTGCGAGAGCGCGCCCGGCGCCCGCCAGCGCCTGAAGCTGGTGCTCCCCGACGGCGTCGAGGCGCGCGACATGTTCCAGCTGGCCGCCGGCGCCGGCATGCAGATCCGCCGTCTCGACTACAAGCGCGATTCGCTCGAGGACATCTTCCTCAAGGCCATGGAAGGGGACCCCGATGGCCGTGTATGAGCGTACCTATCATCGCTACGACGGCCCCATGACCACGCCGCGGCGGCGGTTCCTGGTGGTGCCCCGCTACGCCCTGGCGGGGGTGATGCGCAGCCGCGCCTTCGTCATGTTCTACCTGCTCTGCTTCCTGCCGCCCTTCGCCGGGTTGATCGCGATCTACCTGCGCCACAACCTGTCGGCGTTGAAGCTGCTGAACGTGCCGCTCGACCGCCTGCGCGAGGCGCTGCCGATCGACGCCCGCTTCTTCGCGGGGGGACTGAGCTTGCAGGGCTTCCTGGCCTTCGTGCTGGCCGTCGTCGTGGCCCCGGCGCTGATCTCGCCCGATCTGCGCAACAACGGGCTGGCGCTCTACCTGTCGCGCCCGTTCTCGCGCGCCGAGTACGTGGCCGGCAAGCTCTCGGTGCTGGCGCTGCTGATCTCGACGATCACCTGGATCCCCGGCATCCTGCTGTTCCTGTTGCAGGGTTATCTCGAGGGCGCCGGCTGGTTCGTCGCGCAGGGCCGCGTGCTCGCCGCCCTGTTCGCCGGCAGCTGGGTGCTGATCGTCTCCTTGTCGCTGCTCGCGTTGGCGGTGTCGGCCTGGGTCAAGTGGAAGCCGGTGGCGAGGATCGTCCTGCTCATCCTCTTCTTCGTCATGAACGGCTTCGGCCGCGTCATGGAGATGGCGCTCGGCACCTGGTGGAGCGAGCTGCTGAGCATGCGGGTCGTCGTCGAGACGGTGTGGGCTGGCCTGTTCGGCCTCGCGCTGCCGACCGGCATGCCGGCCGCCGCCGCTTGGGCGGCCCTGGTGGCCGGGTCGCTGCTCTGCCTGGGGCTGCTGCTGAGGCGGGTCCGGGCCTACGAGGTGGTGCGGTGAGCCCCGGCGCGTTGATCTCCGGCGTCTCCGGCGTCTCCGGCGTCCCCGGCGTCCCCGGCGTCGCCGGCGTCGCCGGCGGGGCCGCCGCTGCAGGTGCCGCGAGCGCGGCCGGTGCTGCCTACGCTGACGAGCGGATCGTCTTCGACGACGTCTCCAAGTTCTACGGCGAGGTGCTCGGGGTCAACCGGGTCCGGCTGTCCCTGCCCGCCGGCATCACCGGCCTGGTGGGGCCGAATGGCTCGGGCAAGACCACGCTGATGAACCTGATGGTCGGCCTGCTGCGCCCGAGCCGCGGCACGGTGAGGGTGCTCGGCATGGCCACCGACCGGCCGGAGCTCCTCTTCCGCCGCGTCGGCTACGCCACCCAGTACGACGCCTTCCCACCCGGCCTCACCGGGTATCAGCTGATCGAGTCGCTGCTGCGGGTGCACGGGTACGATCCGGCGCAGGCCGCCGCGATGACCTGGCAGGCCCTCGAGCGCGTCGGCATGGTCGAAGCCGCCGGCCGCAAGGTGGCCGCCTACAGCAAGGGGATGCGCCAGCGGGTCAAGCTGGCGCAGGCCATCGCCCACCGGCCCTCGGTGCTGGTGCTCGACGAGCCGCTCAACGGCCTCGATCCGATGGCGCGCGCCGAGCTCATCGCGTTGCTGCGCGAGCTCGCCGCGGCCGGCCTCTACGTCGTCGTCTCCAGCCACATCCTGCACGAGGTCGACCTCATCTCCGACCAGGTGGTGATGCTCAACGGCGGCTACGTGGTGGCCGAGGGCGACATCGTCGAGGTGCGCGACGAGATGGACGAGCAGCACCCCGCCCAGGTGCTGATCCGCTGCGACCGCCCGGAGCTGCTGGCGGCCAGGGCCTTCGAGCAGGATCACGTGGTGGAAGCCCGCATGCTGGCAGACCGCAGCGGCCTGCTCCTGCGCACCCGCGACGCCGGCCGCTTCTACCGGATGCTGAACCAGGTGGTCATCGACCAGGGCCTCACCGTCGAGTCCGTCGCCCCCGCCGACGCCGACGTCGAGGCCGTCTACCAGTACCTGATCGACGAGCCGTCCGGCAACGGAGGAAGGTCATGAGCGAGCCGGCGACAGCATTGCAGGCGTCGCCGACGCCGGCGGCGCCGTCGACGCCGGTGACATCGCCGTCATCGGCGCTATCGGCGCCAGGGGCTCTCTGGCGCCGCCAGCTCGGCGCCGTGGTGCGGCTCGAGCTGCGCAAGAGCTTCCTCGGCCGGCGCGCTCTCGGTCTCTACCTGCTGGCCCTGGCGCCGCCCGCGGTCTTCGTGCTGCGCGCCATGCTGCCGCGGGCAGTGGCCGATCCGGGCAACCTGGCCGATGCCACCCACCTCATTGCCGAGCTCTACCAGGGCTTCATCCTGCGCGTGGTGGTCTTCCTCGGCTGCGTGGCGATCTTCGGCAACCTGATCCGCCGCGAGGTCCTCGACCGCAGCCTGCACTTCTACTTCCTGACGCCGATGCGCCGCGAGCTGCTGGTCCTCGCCAAGTACCTGACCGGCCTGCTGGTGTCCCTGGCCCTCTTCGGCGCCTCGACCCTCGCCAGCTTCCTGCTCGCCTACCTGCCCTACGACAGCCGCCTGCGCTGGGCCTTCCTGCTGCACGGCCCGGGCCTTGCCCACCTCGGCGCCTACCTGCTGGTCACCGCCCTCGCCTGCGCCGGCTACGGCGCCGCCTTCCTGACCCTCGGCTTCTTCTTCCGCAGCCCCGCCATCCCGGCCCTGGCCCTCTTCGGCTGGGAGGCCATCCACTTCCTCCTGCCCCCGGTCTTGAAGCAGCTCTCCGTGATCCACTACCTCCAGGCCCTCTGCCCGGTGCCGCTCGCCGAAGGCCCCTTCGCCCTCCTCTCCGACGCCCCCTCGAGATGGGTCTCCATCTGCGGCCTCCTCGCCCTGACCGCAGTCCTGGTCACGATCTCCACTCTCCGCATCCGCCGCATGGAGGTCGTCTACCTGGACGACTGAGACTCCGGATCTTCAAGGGCAGACGTGGTGCTCTCTGACGAACTGCCGGAGGCGAAGCTCTTCGGCGTTCGCTCACCCACCGTGCGAGAGAGCAGGTCAGCCCTGGTGCCGACATAGTACCGAGCGTATCTGATCGGGCACAGGAGAGCGTCCTCGATTACCGGGCGGCAAGGCTGGCGGCTCCCGCGGAAGAGGAGCACCTGGGCAAGCACGTTAATTTAGGTTGGCTCGCAGTTGGAGCCGATGACGTAGCCGATCGCCTTGACGACCTCCCGCCATGTCATCTCCTCGAGCACGCCGATCCGGCCGGCCCCCGGCTGATCCAGCTGCCGCTTGTCGATCGACAGGATGTTCTCGCACTACGCCACGCAGTCTGCCGTGAAGCCAAACTGCCCGGCGCGGAATGGCACGCAGCTCGCCAGCTGGCTGCGGACTGCAAAGCGCGCCGAGGTGCAGACGACGACCAGAGCGTAATAGCCGCGGTTGAGCTCCTCGCGCGAAAC
>DATDGZ010000136.1:0-6371 GCA_036521795.1 Thermoanaerobaculia bacterium
ACGAGCCCCTGGCGGAGTCATGAGCGGCCGCGCCGCTGGCGCCACTGCTCCCGCTGCTGCCGCTGCTCCCGGACGAGCCGCTCGCGTGCGAGCCTGAGCTGGAACTGCCGCTGCCGCTCGCAGACGACCCGCTCTCGTGCGAGCTCGAGCCGCCACCGCTGCCGCTGCCGCTGCCGCTGCCGCTGCCGCTGCCGCTGCCGCTGCCGCTGCTGCTGCTGCTGCTCGAAGACGGAGCGCTCTCATGTGAGCTCGAGCCGCCACCGCTGCTACTGCTGCTACTGCTGCTACTGCTGCCACTGCTGCCACTGCTGCTGCTCGAAGACGACGCGCTCTCGTGCGAGCTCTCGGAGCCGCCGGGGTGGGCGACCGCGGGTCTTCCGCCGGCCCGCACCAGCGCCAGCAGCGCCGAGAAGGTGACGAGCGACACGGTCCTGCTCACGACGACCTTCGGTACCAGATAGTCATGATGGTGACGCTGCCGGTCCCGCGGCGCCGACTCCCATCGTGCGTTCATGTCCGATCTCCTTTCGGTCCGCTGACCGGCCGCGTGGCAGCCGGGGCGGCGTCGAGGCGGTTCGCCGTTGCCCCGGCGGCATCGCCGGAGCGGGTGCAGCACGCCTCTGACACGAACTTAGCCGGCCACGGGAGGGTCCGGCAGAGCATGGACATGCGCGAGGATCGCCGCTGCGCATCGCCGGCGTGCGATGCGACGGTCAGGATGCGGCGGTCAGGATGAAGCGTTGCAACGGGCGGAGGCGAGATCGCCTTCGTGGTCCAGGGCGCCGGGACGCGGTCGTGGGACGCGCGAGGGCGGGCGCGCTCCGCCGCTACTCGGCGCGCACTGCCTGGAGAGGCTCGATGGAGGCGGCCCGCAGTGCCGGCACGAGACCGGCGACGAGAGCGGCGACGCTCAGCACGGCGACGGCGGTGACCAGGACGGGCGGATCCCAGCTGCGCACCGCGAAGAGCTGGTGGGCGATCAGGCGCCCGCCGGCGAGAGCTGCCGGCACGCCGAGCGCCAGGCCGAGCGCGAGCTGCAGGCAGGCGCCGCGCAGCACCATCCCGACGACCGCGCGGCGGCTCGCGCCCAGAGCCATGCGAATGCCGATCTCGGCGGAGCGGCGCGCCACCGAGTAGGCGGTCACGCCGTAGAGCCCGACCGAGGCGAGGACGAGCGCCAGCAGGCCGAAGAACCCGGTGAGGCGCGCGAGGAGCCGCTCCTGGTTGAATTCGCGGCGGATCTCCTCGCCGGGGCTCGTGATGCCGAGCACGGTGAGGTTCGGGTCGATGGCGGCGAGGGCGCGGCGCACGGCGCCGCCCATGGCGGGGGCACCCGCGCCGCCCGCGCCGCCAGCCGCCAGGCGCAGCACGATGGCGCGGATGTAATGCGAGCGGAGATCGTCTTGTTGGATCGCGGGCTTCGAGCTCGCCGCCGACTGTGCCAGCGGCAGGAAATACATCGGCTCGGGCGGCCGAGTGGGGCGATTGTAGATGGCATCGCCGACGATGCCGACGATCTCGAGCTCGCCGCTCGCCGCGGGCTCGTCGGCGCCGAAGCGCTGTCCGAGAGGATCGCGGCCCGGGAAGTACTTCCGCACGCAAGCCTCGTTCACCAGCGCGACCCGGGGTGCGCCGGCGGCGTCCTGCTCGCTGATCGGTCGGCCGCGGAGCACGCGCTGTCCGACGGCGTCGAGGAAGCCTGGGCTGACCCGTTCATAGGCGGCGTAATCCTCCTCGACGCCGGGCGGGGATGGCGGCCGGCCCTGAATGAAGATCGACCCGGTCCAACGGTCCGTGAGCGGCGTGTACATCGCCAGCCCGACGCCCTGGACGCCGGGGAGCGCGCCGAGGCGCTGCTCGATCTGCCGGTACAGATCGGGGAGGCGCTCGGGGGTGTAACGGGCGAGCAGGGGATCGACCTTGACGATCAGGCGGCCCGCGGTGGCGAAGCCGAAGTCCTGGGACTCGAGCTTGCCGAGGCTGCGCGAGAGCAGGCCGGCCCCCGCGAGCAGCACCAGCGACAGCGCCGTCTGCGCGACGACCAGCGAGCGTTGCGGCAGGCCGGGCGAGAGCACGAACGTGAAGCCGAGCACCGGCAGCGAGGGAGCCGCGCTGATCGGAACGGAATGGGCACCGCGGAAGGCGAGCGCGAGGAGAGCACGCGTGCCGCCGAAGGCAACGGCGCGGTGTGCAATGCGTCCATCCTCACTCCCGGCTGTGCCGCGGCACCAGCAGCTCGAGTGTCAGAGTCTAGCTTAGCTTAGCTCCGAGACTTTCGGGAGTAGAATCGGTTCGCGTGCCGAAGGAGGAGGCGTGAGAGTGAGGTCGAGCAGATCGAGAAGCGAATCGCGACCGCAACACCGCAGAAAGGCAATCAGGTGAAACGGTGAAATGGCCGGAAGTTCGTAGCCGGTTTCCCCACCAGTGGCTGGTCATCGAGGCGCTCGACGCACGCTCTGAGTTGGGGAAGCGGCTCCTGGAAGAGCTGGCCGTCGTCAACCAGTGCCCAGACGGCGAGTCGGCCATGAGAGCCTACCTTAGTCTGCATCGTCAGGCTCCCGAACGCGAGCTGTACGTCCTTCACACCGATCGCGAGAATCTCGAGATCACCGAGCAGAGCTGGCTGGGAATCCGCGCCGCCGGATGACGATCCGGCTCGATCACGGCCTCGCCTACGTGGAGGCCGATCTCGCCTTCCGGGGTAAGGTTCTTCACCTTGACAGTGTCATCCTCGACACGGGCTCAGCCAGCACGCTCTTTGCTTCAGACCGGCTACTGGAGATCGGCATCATTCCGGAGCCGTCAGACACCTTGAAGCGTATCCGAGCATTGGGGGAGTCGAGTTCGTCTTCACCAAGCGCATCGATCGGCTTGCCACAGGCGAGATCGCCATCCTCGATTTCGAGATCGAGGTCGGAGCGATGGATTACGGCTTCCCCGCCCAAGGCATCCTCGGTCTCGACTTTCTCCTGCGAGCCGGCGCGCTCATCGACCTCGACCGACTTGAGCTTCATCCCGGCAGACCCGGCCGGCCTGGTTCGGGGAGGTAGTTCGTGTCACAGCGAGCGTTTCCTCGCCGGGCCTCGACAGCTACCTCGTGATCGAGGATCCGAATCGCGACATTGGTATCGAGAAGGTATCTACCGCTCATCGAGATCCACCCGCTCGCATCCCTCCTGGATAGCCTCCATCATCTCGCGGGCCGATTGGTCGTCCAGGCTGCAGGCAAGCTGCATCAGATCCTCGACGGAGGCACCTTTGGGCAACTGGCCCACGAGCCCGTGCACGAGCTCGGCGGCCTGCTTCTGCTGCTCCGGCGAGAGTTGATCGAGGCCCTGGCGCTTAGTACGCCAGCACCTCCCGCGCCGCCGTGAGCACCTTCTCTTTGGTCGGCAGCAGCGCGTTCTCCAGCACCCGGGCGTAAGGCACCGGCCGGTCCGGGTAGGTGACCCGGCGGATGGGGGCGTCCAGCCAGGGGAAGGCGGCTTCGGCGAGACGGGCGGCGACTTCGGCTCCGAAGCCCAGGGTGAGGGGGGCTTCGTGGACGATCAGGGCGCGGCCGGTCTTCTTGACGGAGGCGGTGACGGTGTGCTCGTCGTAGGGGACCAGGGTGCGGAGATCGACGACCTCGGCCTCGATTCCTTCGGCGGCGAGGTCGGCGGCGGCTTCCAGGCAGGTCCAGGTGCTGGCGCCGTAGGCGACGAGGGTCAGGTGGATGCCCTGGCGGACGACCCTGGCTTCGCCGATGCGGGCGAGGCCTTCTCCTGCGGGGAGGATCTCCTTGATCCGGCGGTAGAGGAACTTGTGCTCGAAGAGCATGACCGGGTTCGGGTCTCGGATGGCGGCCTTGAGGAGGCCCCTGGCGTCGGCGGCGGTGGCCGGACAGAGGACCTTGATGCCGGCGGTCTGGGCGAACCAGGGCTCGTCGTTCTGGGAGTGGAAGGGGCCTGCCCCGACGCCTCCTCCCGAGGGGAGGCGGACGACGATGGGGCAGGGGACCTGCCAGCGGTAGTAGAGCTTGGCGGCGACGTTGACGAGCTGGTTGAAGCCGCAGGAGATGAAGTCGGCGAATTGCATCTCGACCACCGGGCGGTAGCCGAGGACGGCGGCGCCGATGGCGATGCCGATGGTGCCGCTCTCGGCGATCGGAGTGTCGAACACGCGATCGGGCCAGCGGGCGTGGAGGCCGCGCGTGGTGCGGAAGGCGCCCTCGAAGGCGCCGATGTCCTGGCCCAGGACCAGCACCGACTCGTCTCTCTCCATCTCCTCGCGCAGGGCGAGGTTGATCGCGTCGACGTAGGTCGTCTCCCCGGCCTGGCCGCGGCCCGCCGGCCGCCCCGCGGAACGTGCGTCCGGAGCCGCCACCGGGTCCGTGGCGGCCCCTGCTCCCACGGCGACCGGGCCGTTGCCGAGACCCACCGGTGCGGGGGTAGCAGCCGCGCGCACGGACGCCGAAGTGGACGCGAGCGTCTCCGGCGCGAAGACCGGCCTCATCGCGACGTCCGGAGTGGGCGGCGGGGCGTCGATGGCCTGCCCGATCGCCCGCTCGACCAGCTCGGCGATGCGAGCCTCCAGGCGCTGGGCGGTGGCGCCGTCCAGCACTCCCGCCGCTGCGAGGCGGCGGGCATAGGCGGGGACCGGATCCGCGGCCCGGTAGGCGGCCAGCTCCTCGGCGGGGACCACCTTCAGGGAGTCGTCGCCCTCGGCGTGGCCGCGCATCCTGCCGAGCATGGCTTCCAAGAGGATGGGGCCCTGGCCGGCGCGGGCCCGCTCCACGGCCCGGTGCAGCGCGGCGGCCATGGCGTCCGGATCGTTGCCGTCGACGGTCTCGGCGGCGATGCCGTAGCCGATGCCGCGGTCGGAGAGCCGCCGGGCGGCGTACTGCTGCCCCGCCGGGGTCGAGAAGGCGTAGCCGTTGTTCTCGATCACCAGGATCAGCGGCAGCTTCCAGACCGCCGCCATGTTGAGCCCCTCGTGGAAGTCGCCGGTGGAGGTCCCGCCTTCGCCGATGAAGTTGATCGCCACGCGGTCGCTCCGCCGCTGCCGGAAGGCGAAGGCGCAGCCGGCCGCCACCGGGATCATGGAGCCGAGATGGCTGATCATGCCGAGGTGCAGGATGCCGTGCTCGGGCGCCAGGTAGCCGTAATGGAAGGAGCGCTCGACGCCCTGCGAGAAGCCGGCGCCCTTGCCGAGCAGCTGGCAGGCGAGGCGGAGCAGCAGGCCCTCCGGGTCGGGCCGCCGGCCGTCGGGCTCGCCGAAGCCCATCCCCGGGAAGGTCCGCGCCGGATCGAGGTAGACGGCCAGGATGGCACCGAGGTCGCGGTGCAGGGTGCACAGCGCGTCGCCGGGGCCTAGCGCGAGCCCGGCGGGGATGGTGGTGGCCTCGTTGCCCACCTCGCTGTACCACTTGGAGACCCGGCCGGTCAGCAGCAGGGCCTCGAAACGCGCGTCGAAGTCCCGCGTCAGCTTCATGAACGCATAGCGCAGCAGGCGCTCCCGGCCGGTGGGCGTGGTCATAGGCGACGAAGTGTACGCACCGGCCGGCCGCCGGACAAGGACGCCTGCCGGCGGGCCGGCGGGTCGTGGGTCAGTTTCCCCCGAGGGTCCATCCCCTCGCGCACTGACCCACTACCGGCCGGCGCGCAGCTGGCGCTCGAGACGCTTGCGGTGCCGGTTCTCGGGGTCGATGCTGAGCAGGATGCGCAAGGCCAGCTCGGCGTTGCGCAGGTCGCCCTTCTCCAGGAAGGCGTCGACCTGGCGCACTCCCTGCTCTGCCGCCTGCTGGTGCTGGTGGATGGACTCGAGCCGCTCCACCTCGGCGTACATGGCCGCCGCCCGCGGGCTGGCCGGCGCGATGCTCTCCATCTCCATCGCGGCCTCGCGGGCGGCGAACCAGTCCCGCGCCTGCAGCACCTCGCGGTAACGCTTCTCGATCGGCGCCGCCTGCCGCTCCTGGTCGGTGGCGAGGCGCGCCTCCCGCAACCTCTCGCGGTAGGAGTCGAGGGTGACGTTGCTCAGCCCGAGACCGGCCAGCTGCTCGATCTCGCGCTCCGCCTCGGCCAGCTTGCGCGCGGCCAGCAGCTCGTCCAGCCGCAGCTTGTGACGCTCGAAGTCGGCGCCCTGGCGCAGTCCCTGCTCGACCTCCTCGAGCTCGCGTTCGAGCGCCGCGGCGCGCTCGCCGGAGAGGTCGTTGCGCCGCACCAGGTCGAGCTCCTGGCGCGCCTTGGCGAAGTCCCGGCGGACGATCGCCGCGCGCGCGGCGGCGAGGGCGATCTCGGCGCGCCGGTCCTGCTCCACCTCGTCCGCCAGCAGCGTGACCCAGCTCTCGTAGTCGGTGCGGTTGGGGTGCCGCGGCGCGAGCTCGAGCAGGG
>DATDGZ010000137.1:0-7643 GCA_036521795.1 Thermoanaerobaculia bacterium
GGCGTTGCTGGCGTTGCTGGCATCACTGGCCTCGGGCGTGTCGCTGGCGCCGCGCGGCGGGTCGTGCAGGCGCCACATCAGCACCGCCAGCAGCAACCCCGGGAAGCCGGCGACGAAGAACGCCGCTCGCCAGCCGAAGTGGCTCGCGACCAGGCCGCCCAGGATGTAGCCGGCGGCGGCGCCGATCGGGGTGGCGGCGTTGAAGATCGCGAACACCCGGCCGCGCTCGCCGCGTGGAAAGGAGTCGGCCAGCATCGCCGGCGAGATGGTGACGTAGGCCGCCTCGCCGACTCCGACCGCGGAGCGCGCCACGAGCAGGGCGGCGAAGCCGCGCGCCAGCCCGGCGAGGCCGGTCGCCAGGCTCCACAGCGCGATGCCGGCGGCGACAATGCGCGGCCGCCGGCCCCGGTCGCCCAGCAGGCCGAACAGCGGCGAGGTCAACATGTAGACGACGATGAAGCCGGACATCAGCAGGCCCGACTCGGTGTCGGTGACGTGCAGCTCGGAACGCCGCAGGTTCTCGACCAGCGCCGCCGGCACGTAACGGTCGAGATAGTTGAACAGGTTGATCAGGGTGAGCACGCCGAGCGCCCAACGCGCGGCCCGGACGGAGCCATCCGAGGTCTGCGGAGGCGCGGGCTCAGTCATGCCGGGGGCGCGGGCTCAGTCATGCCGGGGGCGCGGTTTCAGCGGTTTCAGTCATGCGGCAGTCTCGGCGGCGAGACTATACGAGAAGCGACTGCCCTCGGCACCCTCCGGCCAGCTTCGGGTACCGAGCATGGGGTGCCGAACAGCGCCAGCCCGCAGGGCGCTGCCGAGCGGTCTGCTATTCTGGCCCGGTGAACGACCTCTTCCTGCGCGCCTGCCGCGGCGAGCCGACCGAGCGCCGGCCGGTGTGGATCATGCGCCAGGCCGGCCGCTATCTCCCCGAGTACCGCGCGCTGCGGCAGCGGGTCGATTTCCTGACTCTCTGCAAGACTCCCGAGCTCGCCGCCGAGGCGACCCTGCAGCCCGTCGCGCGCCTCGGCGTCGACGCCGCCATCCTGTTCGCCGACATCCTGCTGCCGCTCGAAGCGATGGGCGCCGAGCTGGAGTTCGTGCGCGGCGACGGTCCGACGTTCCCGCGTCCCGTGCGACGGCGCGAGGACATCGCCGGGCTGCGCCTGCCGGACGTCGAGGAGACGCTGGGCTATGTCTTCGACGCGCTCCGCCTGGTGCGGCGCGAGCTGGCCGGCAAGGTGCCGGTCATTGGCTTCGGTGGCACACCCTGGACGCTCGCGGCCTATCTCGTGGAAGGCGGCGGCTCGCGTCACTTCGAGCACCTCCTGGCGTGGAGCTACGGCGATCCCGAGGGGCTCGCGCTGCTGCTCGACCGCATCGCCGACACCTCTCTTGCCTACCTCCGCGGGCAGCTCGCGGCCGGCGCGCAGGCGCTGCAGTTGTTCGACACCTGGGGCGGCCTGCTCGACGCCGACCGCTGGCGCAGCCTGGCGCTGCCGCCGCTGCGCAAGGTGGTGGACGGGCTGCGGGGCAGGGCGCCGCTCATCTATTACATCCATGGCGGCTCGCACCTGCTCGAGGCGCTTGGCGACCTGCCGGTCGAGGTCCTGTCGGTCGACTGGCGCCAGCCGCTCGGCCGGGTGCGCCCGCTGGCCGGCGGACGGGTGCTGCAAGGGAACCTGGATCCGGCCGCGCTGCTGGCGCCGCGCCACGAGATCGAGCGCCGTGTCGCCAACCTGCTCGCCGAGGGCGCGGGCGGCGGCCACATCGTCAATCTTGGTCACGGAATCCTGCCGATGACGCCGGTCGAGCACGCCCGCGCCTTCGTCGAGCTGGCGCAACGCCTCTCGGCGGAGCCCGCGGTACCGCTCGCGGCCGCCAAGGTCAAGCAGGCACCGGAAGCCCGCGGCGGACCGTGACCCGGCGGCTGTCCCTCGCCCGGCTCGAGCGGGCAGGGCAGCGAGGTCAGGAAGCTACCGAAGGCTACTGGCAGCTACTGGATGGCGAGCTTGCCGGTCGCCGTTTGCGCCAGGACCACCTTCGAGGTTGGCTGGTTCGGAGTGCTGAAGACCACGGGCACGCCGCTGCCCGAGCCGTCGGAGTTGAACGAGAACGACTGGCAGACCGTGCCCTGGACACAGGCGGTGACCGGCTGCATCACGAAGCTGACGCGGTGGGGCACCTGCCAGACCGCCACCCGCTGGGGGCCCGGGATGTCCCCCGGTCCGTCGGGGAAGGTATAGGGCGGCATGTTCGGGATCGTGCCGGAGAAGACGTAGAACATGTGGCGGCTGGTGTCGGCGACCAGCGTCACGGGCTGGTTCAGCTTGATCGACTCGTAGCGCGCCTCGCGGCCGAGCATCTCGAGCTGTTGCGCCGAGGAGCGGACCTCGTAGCGGGCGAGGACGTTGATCAGGGCCGGGTAGCCGAGCAGCAGCAGCAAGCCTCCGATGGCGACCACGACCATCAGCTCGGCGAGCGTGAACCCCGATCGCCAAGACCTCGATCGCCAAGACCTCGAGCGCCGCAGCAGCCGGCGCGATTCACCGCAGCTCCTGGATGGGTGTGCCATCGTACCCCCTCGGGCCGCTCGGCCCCCTGGATTCGGCCAGGACCCTCATCGACCCATTCAACTTATACGACAGTGTACATGCATTCCCCGGCGCGACCAAGCGGCCGCCGGGGTAGGTAGTGGGGTCATTATGACCCCACTACCCCGGGGTAGTGTCCTTGATTGCCAGGACACTACCCGGCGCCGGGCACTGGGTCTGACCCGGTGCCCGGCGAGGGTAAGGAGTAGAACGAGTCGGTTCCGGCTGGTTCGAGGGATCAGTTCTTGGGCGGCGGGCTGGCGGGCACCACGGTGTTGGAGGCCGACCAGACGTAGGACGTCCCCTTCGTGCTGCTGTGGATCGAGCAGTGCTGGTGATTCTGGCCGATCTGGTAGGTCCCGTCGTAGGTCGGGCACTCGCACTGGATCGGGTCGCCGGGCGAGTGCGTCGAGACGCTTCCCGAGGTGAACTTGCAGGGCGCGGTCATACAGCCGGCATAGGACCCCGAGCAAGGCGAGCTGCCGAGGGTGTAGCTGCTGTCCATGGCGAAGCTGAAGGTCGAGATGACCTCGGCCCCCGGGATGAGCGACACCTTCGGGTCGAGCTTATTCTGGTGCTGGACGTACTTGCAGACCGGCGCCAGGCAGCCCGCGCCGGTGCCGGGTGCGCTGCAGGGCTGTGGGTTGGGGCATCCGGCCAGGCCCTTGCCGCAGTTCTGAATGTTGGCGCATAGGCTCCCGTCTTGGCCGCAGACCTGGACGGTCTCGTCGTAGGCCCCGAGGTTCAAGATCCCGTTGATGTCGACGAAGTAAGGATGCTGCGCGTCCGCGGTGTAGAACTGGCAGGTGCAGTTCGCGCTCTTCCCGTCCGCGCTCAGCACGCAGGGCAGGCGATTGTTCTTGCATCCCGAGCTCGAGGGGCAGCCGTTGCCCGTCGGCGTGGAAGGCCCCGAGAAGAAGCAGAGCGCATACGAGCCGGCGGGGCAGTAGAGCATGTTGGTGGACTCCACCGAGCCGAACTTACCGCCGGGGCTGATCACGACGTCCGCCGGCGCGGGCCCGTACTGGGTGGTCCAGCAGTCCGTGGGCGCGAAGGGGGTGTTACTGCAGTGGCTGCCACACGCCGGCGGGTTCGGGCACGCCGCCCCCGATGACGTCGTGTTCTTGGTGGTCCCATCGCCGGCCGCCAGCAGGGGCGGGGCGGTGACACCAAGCACCAGGATCAGGATCGCTACGAGCCTGCGCAGAAGCAGCGGTTGCATCTCGTCTGTCCTCCCTTCAGTCGAGCCGCGGCGCACCCCGCGCCGCCTCGTGGCCGCGCGCCCTTCAGCGGCGCCCGTGACCGGCAGGCGCGCCTGGCGCGGCGTCCCGGACCAGGCTGTCGTGGATGGTCAAGATCCAGGTCTTGGTGTCGACGAAGCCCTTGCCCCAGGGCGCGAGCTCCGCCGGCAGCCCCTCGGCCTGGATCTTCTCGAGGCTCTCGCCTGCCTGCATGCGGCGGCGCACGACGCCGGTCGAAGCCACCAGCATGGCGTGGAAGCGCTCGAGGTCCGCCCGCGTCGACAGCGGACCGTGACCGGGAATCACCTTGGCGTCGGCCGGCACCAGGGTCAGCGCCTTCGCCACGTCGTCGATCAGCCCCTGCACGCTGCCGCCGCTCCCGAGGTCGACGAACGGGAACTGGCCGGCGAAGAAATCGTCCCCCATGTGAACGACGTTCGAGCCGGTGAAGAACACCACGCTGTCGCCGTCGGTGTGGCCGTGCGGGAAGTGGACGACCTTGATCTCCTCGCCATTCCAGTGCACCGACACCGCCTGCTCGAAGGTGATCACCGGCAGCGCCTCCTTCGGCGATGGCGGCACCTTGTTGCCGAGCACCGACTGCTCGGTCGACAGGCGCCGCCGCACGTTCGCCTGGGCGATGATCGGCGCCTCGAGCCCGAACACCTTGTTGCCACCGGTGTGGTCGCCGTGCCAATGGGTGTTGATCACGAACTTGATCTTGCCGCCGCCGCCGCCGCCGGCAATGCCCTGCACCGCGGCGCGGATCTTCGGCGCCAGCGGCTCGAACTGATCGTCGACGAGCAAGATGCCGTCCTCCCCCACCGACGCGCCGATGTTGCCGCCGGCCCCTTCCAGCATGTACACCTTGCCGGCGACCGGCGTGACCTTGATCTCGACCTTCGAGAAGTCCCGCTGCTGTGCCACCGCCACGCGTTGACCAACGGCGCCACCGCCGGCCACCGCCAGCACCGCCATCCAGCCCGCCACCGCCGCGGCGGACACCGCCGCCAGAGCACCCTTCAGCCCTCTACCCATGAGCGCCTCCTCCAGAGGTCCGTGAGAACGACCGCGCCATTCTAGCCGGTTCCGACCGCTATGATGGCCGGCATGGCCACGCCACCGCTTGCCGGCACTGCTCCGGCCGCCCCCGCCGCCCCCGCCGCTCCCGCCGCCGGCCCGGGAGCGCACCTGCGTTCGCCGGACTCCGGCAGGCGGGTGGCGCCGCCGCCCTTTGCCGGCGCCGCGGCGCTCGCCGCCGAGCTCGCGGCCAGCATCGCCGGCGAGGTGCGCTTCGACGCCGGCAGCCGGGCCCTCTACGCCACGGACGGTTCGAACTACCGCCAGGTGCCGATCGGGGTGGTGCTGCCGCGCGGCGCCGCCGACGTCGTCGCGACGATCGCGGCCTGCCGCCGGCATGGCGCCCCGGTGCTGGCGCGCGGCGGCGGCACCAGCCTTGCCGGCCAGTGCTGCAACGTCGCGGTGGTGCTCGACTTCTCGAAGTACATGCACCGGCTCGTGGAGCTCGATCCCGTGCGGCGGCTGGCGCGGGTCGAGCCCGGCATCGTGCTCGACACCCTCCGCCGGGCCGCCGAGCACCATCACCTCACCTATGGACCCGATCCCGCGACGCACGACCACTGCACGCTGGGCGGCATGATCGGCAACAACTCCTGCGGCGTGCACGCCCTGATGGCCGGCAAGACCGTCGACAACGTCGAGGAGCTCGAGGTGCTGACCTACGACGGCCTGCGGCTGCGGGTCGGCCCGACGTCGGACGACGAGCTCGCGCGCATCGTCGCGGCAGGGGGCCGGCGCGGACAGATCTACGCCGGCCTGGCGTCGCTGCGGGACCGCTTCGCCGCGCTCATCCGCCAGCGCTATCCCGACATCCCGCGCCGCGTCTCGGGCTACAACCTCGATCAGCTCCTGCCGGAGAACGGCTTCCACGTGGCGCGCGCCCTGGTGGGCACGGAGGGCACCTGCGCCACCGTGCTCGAGGCGACGGTGCGGCTGGTGGCGAGCCCTCCCTTCCGCACCCTGGCGGTGCTCGGCTATGCCGACGTCTATCGCGCCGGCGACCATGTCCCCGAGATCCTGGAATGGGGGCCCATCGGCCTCGAGGGCTTCGACGACCGGCTGGTCGGCTTCATGCGCGCGAAGGGGCTGCATCCCGGCAGCGTCGCCAGGCTGCCGCCCGGCGGCGGCTGGCTGCTGGTCGAGCTCGGCGGCGACAGCCAGGACGAGTCCGACGCCCGCGCGCGGCGCATGGCCGACGCTCTGCGGCGGCGTCCGGACGCGCCGTCGGTCAAAGTGATGGCAAGCCGGGAGGAGGCGAAGCGGATCTGGGAGGTGCGCGAGTCCGCGCTCGGCGCCACCTCCTTCGTGCCGGGGATGGCCGACACCTGGGAGGGGTGGGAGGACGCGGCGGTGCCGCCGGCCCGGCTGGGCGTCTACCTGCGCGACTTCCGCCGCCTCCTCGAGCGGTATGGCTACGACTGCGCCCTCTATGGCCATTTCGGCCAGGGTTGCGTCCACATGCGGATCGACTTCGACCTCGTGAGCCGGCCCGGCATCGACCGCTACCTGGCCTTCATCGACGAGGCGGCCGACCTGGTGGTCCGCTATGGCGGGTCGCTCTCGGGCGAGCATGGCGACGGCCAATCGCGGGCGGCGCTGCTGCCGAAGATGTTCGGCCCCGAGCTGGTGGGTGCCTTCGAGGAGTTCAAGGCGCTCTGGGATCCCGATTGGAAGATGAATCCCGGCAAGGTGGTGCGCCCCAACGGTCCGGATCAGAACCTCCGCCTGGGCCTCGACTACCGCCCCTGGGAGCCGGCCACCCATCTCGCCTTCGCCGCGGATCACGGCAGCCTGTCGCGCGCCTCCCTGCGCTGCGTCGGCGTCGGCAAGTGCCGGCGCCTGCAGGCTGACGGCGGTGTCATGTGCCCGAGCTACATGGCGACGCTCGAGGAGCGGCACTCGACCCGCGGCCGCGCCCACCTGCTGTTCGAGATGCTCGAGCGCGACGCCATCGGCCACCAGGGCTGGCGGGACGAGAGCGTCCGGGAGGCGCTCGACCTCTGCCTGTCGTGCAAGGGGTGCAAGTCGGACTGCCCGGAACACGTCGACATGGCGGCCTACAAGGCGGAGTTCCTGCACCACTACTACGCCGGCCGGCTGCGGCCGCGCTCGGCGTACGCCTTCGGCCTGATCCATTGGTGGGCGCGCCTGGCCTCGCCGATCGCGCCGCTGATCAACGCCGCCCTGCGGGCACCGGGGCTCTCCGGGCTCGCCAAGGCGGCGGCGGGCATGGCGCCCGAGCGCCGCATCCCGAGCTTCGCCAGGCAGACCTTCCGCGGCTGGTGGCGGGCGCGCGCCCGCTCCGGAGAGCGGAACCCGGACGGGCCACGGGTGGTGCTCTGGGCGGACACCTTCAGCAACTTCCTGCAGCCGGCGGCGGCGCGGGCGGCGGTCGAGGTGCTCGAGGCCGCGGGCAAGCGCGTCGTGGTGCCCGGGCAGCCGCTGTGCTGCGGGCGGCCGCTCTATGACTACGGCATGCTGCGCCTCGCGCGCCGCCAGCTGCAGAGGGTGCTCGGCGCCCTGCGCCAGGAGATCCGCGCCGGCACGCCGGTGGTCGCGCTCGAGCCCTCGTGCCTGGCGGTCTTCCGTGACGAGCTGCTGCAGCAGCTGCCGCACGACGAGGACGCCCGCCGCCTGGCGCGCCAGTCCTACGCGCTCGGCGAGTACCTCGAGCGCCACGCCTCCGCCTGGCGGCCGCCGCGCCTGGCCGGGGGGCGCCGGGCGCTGATCC
>DATDGZ010000138.1:0-2857 GCA_036521795.1 Thermoanaerobaculia bacterium
CGGTGTCAGCACCTCCAGGCCGTCCGGCCCCAGGTAGCAGAGGTCTTCGAGGCGGACGCCGTAGCCGGCCGCCGGGTCGTAGAGACCCGGCTCCAGGGTGAAGACGTCGCCCTCGGCGAGCACCCCCTCCGCTCCCGCCACCTTGCGGAAGACCGGCAGCTCGTGCAGCTCGTAGCCGATGCCGTGGCCGAGGTTGTGGACATAGCCGGTCGTGGTGCCCGGCTGGCGAAGGGGCGTCGCGTATCCTGCTTCCTCGAAGGTCAGGCAGACCGCCTCCTGCAGGTCCCAGCCGCGTGCTCCGGGGGCCGCGAGCGCGCGCGCCGCCGCCAGCGCCCGCAGCACGGCGGCGTGGGCGCGGGCCACCGCCGGCGGCGGCTCGCCGAGGCACAGCGTGCGCGTGCAATCGGCGAACATGAGCGGCCACTCGCGCCAGGCACCGCGCGGGAAGAGGTCGACGATCAACGGCTCGCCGGCCCGCAGCGGCCGGCCGTCGCTGCCTGCCGTGTGCGGCACGCCCCCCTCGCCGCCGGGCGCCAGGATGTTGCCGTGCGGCTGCTCGACGCCGCGGTCCACCAGCAGGCGCGCCGCCTCGGCGCGCAGCCGGCCGACCGTCAGCGGGCGGTCGTCGAGCCACAGCTCGCCGCCGGCCGGGAGCGCCGCGGCGGCGGCGGCGGCGGCCAGGCGCGCTGCCAGGGCGCGCATGACGTCCACGGTCGCGGCCGCCGCCTGCCGGATCGCGGCCAGCTCCGGGGCCGTCTTGCGCTTGCGCACCAGGCGGACGAGCTCGTTGCCCGCCACCCACTCCCAGCCCTGCCTGGCGAGCGCCGCGCAGGCGCAGTGGATCTCGCCCGCCGGCGCCAGGCCGGCCAGCGCCACCCGGCCCGGGGCCACGCCGCTCGCCGCGAGCGCCCGCGACATGACCCATGCCAGGTAGGCCGCGGGCTCCGGCGCCTCGCGCGCGGCGCGCAGCACCTCGAGCTCTTCCGGGGTGACCAGGAGCAAGCCGGTCGCCGCCGCTTCCTCCCGCTCCATGGGATTCAGGTAGGCCAGCCGCGGCCGGCCCTCGCGCGGCGCGACCAGCAGCGCGGCGCCGAGGTGCGCCCGCGCCCCCAGGAAGGGCGCCAGGTCGGGGTCGGATTCCGACTGCGCGACGACCAGCAGGGCCCGGCAGCCGAGCTCGCCGAGGCCGGCGGCCAGGTCCTGGCCCCTGCGATCCGGGAGGTCGTGGCCCCTGCGATCGCCTGGGTTCAGAACTCTCCCCTCCGGCAGGCCGTAGTGCGGTCGCCCGGCACCTTGAGGTTCGCTCGGTTCGCTCGGTTTCGCTCGGTTACGCTCGGCGCCAGCCCGGCGCGGCGCCTCGAGGCCACTCGGCGCCTCCCGGCTCCTGACCTACAGGTTACGGTTGATGAAGCTCACGAAAGCCGACTTCGGCAGCGCGCCCATGGTGCGGTCGGCCATCTGGCCGCCCTTGAAGAGGATGAAGGTAGGGATGCTCGACACCTGGAACCGGAAGGCGAGCTGCTGGTTCTCGTCGACGTTCAACTTGGCGATGCGCAGCTTGCCGTCCAGCTCCTCGGCGATCTCCTCGAGGACTGGCGCCACCATGCGGCAGGGACCGCACCAGGGCGCCCAGAAATCCACCAGCACCGGCGTCTGCGACTGCAGCACGTCGCTCTCGAAGCTCTGCTCGCTGACCGTTACCACCTTATCGCTAGTCATGTATTATCGCTCTCCATTGACTGCTGGCATGGCTTCGCCGCCGTCCGCCACTATAAACCGGCCGGCGGGATCTCTTGTTCCAGCCGCCGGCGGCTGAAGTACTCGCGTGTCGCCTCGACGTCGCGGCCGATCTGCGCCGAGAGGTCCATCACCGTCGGGAAGATACGCTCTTCGCGCAATTGCTTGTAGAAGGACAGCTCGACCCGCTGCCCGTAGACATCGGACTTGAAGTCGAGGATATGGCTCTCGACCACCCGCTGGTAATTCTCGTAGACCGTCGGCCGCGTGCCGATGTTGGTGGCGCAGTCGAAGCTGGCGGGAAAGCTCGGCAGCAGCACCCGGCTGGCATAGACGCCGTCGGCCGGCAGCAGCCGGTGCTCGGCCGCGACGTTGATCGTGGGCCAGCCGAGACGCTGGCCCATGCGGTCGCCGCGCACCACGCTGCCGGTGATGCAGAAAGGCCGGCCCAGCATCTCCGCCGCGCCCTCGACCCGCCCCTCGGCGATCGCCCGCCGGATGCGAGTGCTGGAGATGCGCTCGCCGCGCAGCATCACCTCGGGGACGCCGCAGGCCGTGAAGCCCAGCTCCTGGCCGAGGCTGCACAGCAGCTCGAAGGTGCCCTCGCGCCGGTGGCCGAAGGTGAAGCTCTCGCCGACGTGGATCTCGCGCGCCCGCAGCCGGCCCCAGAGGAACTCGCTCACGAACTGCCGCGCCGGGGTGCGCGAGAACTCGCGGGTGAAGCGCACCACCAGCATGACCGCGATCCCCGCCTCGGAGAGCAGGCGCTCCTTCTGCGGCGGGGTGGTGATGGCCAGGGGCGTGGCCTCCGGGCGCAGCACCGCGAGAGGGTGCGGGTCGAAAGTGACCACGGCCGCGGCCACCCGCAGCTCGCGGGCCCGCGCCACCACCCGCTCGAGGATGGCGCACTGGCCGCGGTGGACGCCGTCGAAGTTCCCGATGGCGACGACGGCGCCCTGCGACAGGTCGCTGCTCTCGAAGGCGTCCTGAACCACCAGCATGGCGTTCGCCTAGCCCGGACCTCTCACAGGTCCTCTGCTGCGGAGCCGGACATGGGCCCGTCTCCGGCGTTGCGCTCGGTCGGACTCTCTCGACGTACTTCGAGTACGCCTCGGTCGTC
>DATDGZ010000139.1:0-1912 GCA_036521795.1 Thermoanaerobaculia bacterium
CCGGCCGCGCCAGCGGCGCCAGGGTCGCCGGAACCCGGCGGCCCCGGCGGCGGCGGGTAGGCCGCGGCGCCCCCGCGGGCCCCCGCGTCGCCCCGACCGCGCCGCCGCGGGGCCAAGCGGCGCAAATCCACTACCGTTTTCCGTCTAGATCATTGGGGCCGGCCAGCGCTCGAGGACGGGCCGGCCGCGACGTCTTGGGGAGGGGGGCAAGCGATGACGAGGCACCCGAATGGGCAGGACCCGCGGCCGCAGGACCAGGTCGAGGGCGGCGGCCGTGACGCCGGCGAGGGCACACCCGTGGCGGGCGCAGCCTCGGGAAGAACCGCTGCTGCTCGGCCCGGCCGGGCTGTCGAGCGGGTCCAGACCGGCGTGCGCATGGAGAAGCGCCTGGTCAAGGTGCTGAAGGCGCTGGCAGAACTGTACGACCTATCGCTGGGCGACCTGCTGGAAGGCATCGTGCTCCACGCGTTCGCGGGGCGCACACCGTTCTCCGCGCGGTCCCTGCGCCGGATCGCCGAGCTCGAGCGGATCTACGGCCTGGAGCCGGAGCCGGGGCACGGCGCTCTCCCGCTCCCGTCGATCGAAGCGAGCGAGGGGATCGAGGCGACCGGGCACCCGGGCGCGGCTTGACTTCGGCGTGCCGTCCCGGCACCGGTGCCGGCACCGGTGCTGCATGCTTCCGGGGGCGTCCGCCGCACCACCGTTCGCGAGTGGCAGAGGGCAGGGGTTTCAAGACTGCAACTCGGGCGGCGAGGTGCCGTATCCTGGATAGTGATGGGTGGGGCGGCGGGCGCCGCACTGGAGGGGACCGGCTGCGGGCGCCGCGTTGGAGGTGCGTCGTGGAAGCGTTGCTGCAAGATCTCCGGCTTTCTTGGCGCATGCTGGCCAAGAATCCCGGCGTCACCGCCGTGGCGGTGCTGTGCATGGCGCTCGGCATCGGCGCCAACACGACCGTCTACAGCATCGTCGAGGCGGCGCTGTTCCGCCCCTTCCCCTTCGCCGATCCCGACCGCATCGTGGCGCTGCACCGCAGCCGCACACAGGAACCGAGCGCGGACACCTTCTCCTACCTCGATCTCCTGGACCTGCAGCGTCAGTCCGTCACGCTGTCGTCCATCGCCGGCTACGCCAGCCAGAACCTCACTTTCGCCGGCAACGGCGGCGAGCCGGAGCGGGTGGCAGGGCAGAGGGTCTCGGCCGAGCTGCTGCCGCTCCTGGGGGTGAGTCCGGCGCTCGGCCGCGGCTTCCTGCCGCAGGAGGACGGGCCCGGCGCGCCCGCCGTCATCCTGCTCGGCAACGAGCTGTGGCAGCGGCGCTTCCACGGCGACCCGGGCATCCTGGGGCGGACGGTCATGGTCAACGACCTCGCGCACACGGTCATCGGAGTGATGCCGCCGCGCTTCGGCTTCCCGGCCCTCGCGGAGGCCTGGGTGCCGGTGGCGCCGCTGGATCAGGTCTTGACCCGCGGCGACCGCAGGCTGGACGTGCTGGCGCGGCTGCGGCGGGGCGTCTCGGAAGACCAGGCGCGCGCCGAGCTCGCGGCCTTCGCCCGCCGCCAGGCGGCGCTGTATCCCGACGTCGAGACCGGTTGGGAGGCGACGCTGCGGCCGCTCCGCGACGAGATGGTGGACGGCAACGCGCGGCTGTTCTTCGCCACCCTGCTCGGAGCGGTGATGTTCGTGCTGCTGATCGCCTGCGCCAACGTCGCCAACCTGCAGCTGGCGCGCGCCACCGACCGCCAGCGCGAGATGGCCGTGCGGCTGGCCTTCGGCGCCGGACGCGGCCGTATCGTCCGCCAGCTGCTGACCGAGAGCGTGCTGCTGGCGCTGGCCGGCGCGGCGCTCGGCTGCCTGCTCGCCGCCTGGGGCATCCGGCTGCTCGAGACGACGGCCTTCGCCGAGCATCCGCTCCC
>DATDGZ010000140.1:0-4231 GCA_036521795.1 Thermoanaerobaculia bacterium
CGCGCTGCTGCCCTGGAGCCTGGCCTTGCCGGCCATGCTCCGCGGCGGCGGCGACGTCCAGCCAGAGTCCTCCGCCCCCGCAGCCCTGGCCCCTCCCCCAGAGGGAGGCAGCGGGAAACGGACCCACGACCAGATCGGCGCTGCCCAGGGCGAACCGCAGGCCGGTGTCTCGGCCGGCCGCGCCGGGGCGGAGCGCGCCGGGAACGAGACCGGGCGCCGCCTGCTGCTCGCTTCCTTCTTCATCGGGCTCCTGCTGCTGTCGCTGGCCGCCAGCAAGCGCGCGCTCTACCTGGTGCCGCTGCTGCCCGCCCTCGCGGTTCCGGTCGGCCTGTGGCTCGATCGGCTGTCCCGCCGTTCGGAGGAGGCTTCCGGTTCGCGGTGGGACCGGCCGACCGCGCTGCTCCTGCTCGCCCTCGCGGCGCTCCTGCCGGTCGTCCTCTGGATCGGCGCCTGGGCGGCGGCGCAAGGGGCCTTCCGCGGCTTTCCGGCGGCGCCGCTGCGCGCCGAGCTGACGTCCGGCCGCCTGGCGGCCGCCGGCGTCGTCGCGGCCACCGGCGCCGCGCTGCTCCTGCTGCGATTCGTGCGGCACCTGCACGCGGGCACGATCCCGACGGGACCGTGGCTGGTGGTCCCCTACCTGGCGCTTGCCCTCGTCTACCAGACCGCCGTCAAGGCCGCG
The DNA here is from genome assembly GCA_036521795.1 of Thermoanaerobaculia bacterium. Classification (GTDB taxonomy): domain Bacteria; phylum Acidobacteriota; class Thermoanaerobaculia; order Multivoradales; family UBA5704; genus JASLEW01. The sequence goes on from DATDGZ010000140.1 coordinate 680, forward strand.
GTCGACCCGCTCAAGAACCTGCATGACCTCACCGCCGCCATCGCCCGCCTCGATCCCGGGCCCGGCCCGGTGGCCGCCTATCGCCCCAGCGAGACGACCGCCGGCATCGTCAACTTCGACCTCGACCGCACCGTGCTGCCGCTCACCACGCCGGAGGAGGTGGCCGCCTTCTTTGCCAGCCAACCGCGCGGCCGGCTGGTCCTGTCGCTCGATGCCTGGCGCCACCTGCCGGCATCGCCGCGCGCGGGCTTGCGCCTGCTCTACGACGAGACGCCAACCAAGGCCTCCCCCTTCGCCATCGCCGCCCCGGGCGATCGGTAGCCCTCCGGGGGTCCGGTGGCTCCCGGGCGACGCCAGGCCGGCGGCGCCGCGTGTCGATTCCGGGGCGCCTCGATCGACGTACAGTTAGAGCGGGGTTCCCATCTGGCCGCCACCGTCCGGAGGCTCCGCTCCCAACCACGAGGAGACACGAGAATGCGATTCATGGTCCTGATGATCCCTGGCGACAAGAAAGTCGAGACGGGCGTCCTCCCGGACGAGAAGATCATTGCCGCGATGATGAAGTACAACGAAGAGCTGGCGAAGGCCGGCGTGCTGCTCGCTCTCGACGGGCTCCATCCGAGCTCCAAGGGCGCCCGCATCCGCTTCTCGGGCGGGAAGCGCAGGGTGACCGACGGACCCTTCACCGAGGCGAAAGAGGTGATCGGCGGCTACTGGCTGTGGCAGGTGAAGTCGAAGGAAGAGGCGATCGAGTGGGCCTCCCGCTGCCCCGCCTTGGACGGCGACGTGCTCGAGATCCGCCAGGTGTACGAGATGTCGGATTTCGGTCCCGAGGTCGAGCGCCAGGAGGCCGCGCTGGCCGAGCAGATCGACCAGCGCATGGACGAGAACAAGCGCCGCCCGGCACCGTAACGGACCCACTACCCGAAAACGCTGCAGTCTTGCGGCGGCATGGGCGACGATGCTCTGATCGCCGGCGATGGGAGCGAACACGACGCATCGCGCGATCGAGGCGGTCTGGCGGATCGAGTCGGCCACGCTCATCGCCGCCCTGGCGCGGATCGTGCGCGACGTCGGCCTCGCCGAGGAGCTCGCGCAGGACGCCCTGGTCGCCGCGCTCGAGCAATGGCCGGAGTCGGGCGTCCCGGACAGACCGGGCGCCTGGCTCATGGCCACCGCGAAGCATCGTGCGATCGACCTGCTCCGCCGCGGCACGCGGCTCGAGCGCAAGCACGAAGAGCTGGGGCACGAGCTCGCGGCCAAGCTGGAGCAGGCCGAGTCGGATCTCGTCGCCGCGATCGACGATCCGGTCGGCGACGATCTCCTGCGCCTGGTCTTCATCGCCTGCCACCCCGTGCTCTCGACCGAGGCGCGGGTCGCGCTCACGCTTCGCCTGCTCTCAGGTCTCACCACCGAGGAGATCGCGCGCGCCTTCCTCGTCCCGGAGGCGACCGTCGCCCAGCGCATCGTCCGCGCCAAGCGGACTCTCGCCGCGGCCCGCGTCCCCTTCGAGGTCCCCCGCGGCGCCGAGCTGGCCGCCCGCCTGGCGTCAGTGCTCGAGGTGGTCTACCTGGTGTTCAACGAGGGCTACGCCCCGACCGCCGGCGACGACTGGCTGCGTCCGGTGCTCTGCGAGGAAGCGCTCCGCCTCGGCCGCATCCTGGCCGAGCTCGCGCCGCAGGAGCCGGAGGTCCACGGCCTCCTCGCGCTGATGGAGATCCAGGCGTCGCGCGCGGGCGCACGGACCGGCCCCTCGGGAGAGCCCGTCCTGTTGTTGGACCAGGACCGCGCCCGCTGGGACCACGTCCTCGTCCACCGCGGCCTCGCGGCGCTCGAGCGCGCCGAGAAGCTCGGCGGCGGTTATGGCCCGTATGCCCTCCAGGCCGCGATCGCGGCCTGTCACGCGCGGGCGCGAACCCCGGCGGAGACCGACTGGGCGCGCATCGCGGCGCTCTACGACGCGCTTGCCCAGCTTTCGCCGTCGCCCGTCGTCGAGCTGAATCGAGCGGTCGCGATCGCGATGGCCTTCGGGCCGGCGGCGGGCCTCGCGCTCGTCGACGAGCTGGTGTCGGAACCCCTGCTCAAGGACTATCACCTCCTGCCTGGGGTGCGCGGCGACCTGCTCGTGAAGCTCGGCCGCCTCGACGAGGCGCGAGCGGAGCTCGAGCGCGCCGCGTCGCTCGCCCGCAACGCCCGCGAGCGCGAGCTGCTCCTCGACCGCGCCGCCGTCTGCGCCCGCGAGCTGGCGCCGCGGCGGCCGACGTAGCCGCCGGCGGCGCGTGGAGCGCGCCTACCCCCTCTCGAAGCAGCGATCCGCTTGCTTGACAGGCGCATCTCCGGATCGGCCGGCGCCACAGAGCCTCGGCGTTATTGCTTTCGCCAGTATGTAACAAAAAGAAAGATCGCGCGCCTACCCTGTATGCGTAATTAGTCTGCGAACAGGCGGAGGCACCATGCCGCCGGGCTCGTTCGCGACGAAAGGAATCGACCCATGGCTGACACCGAAAAGACCCCGGCCGCCGAGCCGGCCTTCGCCAACGCCCCTCACGAACGCGCCTTCACGGCCGCTCGCACGCTTCCCACGGGCGCCGCGGCGAAGCCGGACCCCGCGAAGTTCGGCGTGGAGGGCTGTTGTCCCCGCGAGTTCTGGGCTGTGATCGAGAGCGACGGCTCCCTGGCCCGCGGCCGCAACGTCGTGCGCACGGTCAAATTGAGCACAGGCCCAGGCCAATACGCGGTCGTCTTCACCGCCGACGTCAGCGAAGGTGTCTTCGTGGCCACCCTCGGCGTGCCGGGTATCGGCACGGCGCCTACCGGCCAGATCGGCGTGGCTACCCGCTGCTGCACGGACCCGCAGTCCTATCTCCCGTTCGAGCTCCTCGGCTCGCCGAACGCCAACAACCACGCCGTCTGGGTAGACACCCACGACACCAACGGGAACTTCAGCGACCGTCCCTTCCATTTGATCGTCTTGACCCACTGATCGGGTCTGGACCGCGCCGCCGGAGCGAACACCGCGCCCGGCGGCCGGTCTCGCTTCAAGGCGGGCGTCGAGGTGCGTGGGACGCAGGCCAATACCTGCCCGTGCATCAGCGTCAGGATCTGCTACCCGCCCCTGGCCCAGCTCAAGCCCTCCCGAACGTTCCAAGAACCAGTCCGGCGCCGCCGACTTCGTGCCGCCGAGGAGAACGGAAGACCAGCAAGCCCGAGAAGGAAGTAGTAAGCGATCTCGTCGCGAGCGAGCTCGGCGATGTCGCTCAAACTAAGGGCAGAGAGCTTTACAAGGTCGCCAATTATGTGAGGGGCAAGCAGAGGGTTACTGGTCAACGCTTCGGTACGTTGTCTAAAATCGTCAAGCTCAGGATGGACTGTCAATGGTCATGTCCTCGCATGGCTTCTTTTTAGAGAGGTACCACTAATCGTCCTGGCGTTCTCGAGGAAGTGGTATATTACGCTGCTCTCCCCCGGAGAAAGGCGGAACATACGTGAAATTAGCGCTTCCCTTGGCTCTCCAAGGTCCGCAGCGAGAATTTCGTTCCTTTCTGCCTCCGT
>DATDGZ010000141.1:0-10745 GCA_036521795.1 Thermoanaerobaculia bacterium
GTTGGCGGGGGCGTGGAGGAGGTTGCCGTTGAAGAAGTAGGCGGAGCCTGCCGTGCAGGCCAGCGGCACGGCCCCGCGCACCTCCTCGGGCGTCGCCGGTGCCGGGAGCGGGCTGTCGTCGGGCTGGAGGTGGCTGCCGGGGAGCACCAGGGTGGCGCCGCCGTCGGGGGCGATGTCGGTGAGCGCGATCATCGCCCGCACCATCATCGTGGAGCCGGCGTGATGCACGCCGCGCAGGCGCGTGCGCACGTCGGTGTGCCAGGCGGTGCCGTCGATCCGGCCCCCGGGCGGGGTGATGTAGTAGGCATGATCGATCAGCGCGACGTCGGGACCCAGCGCCTCGCGGACCAGGGGGAAGATCCGCGGATGCTCGACCAGGTCGAACAGCAGCGGATGGTGCTCCATGATGGCGGCGATCTCGAGGAACTCCGGGATGCGGGTCCCCGGCAGGCCGGGATCGGCGCGCCAGCGCGCCTCCGCCTCGTCGGCGGCGCGGCGCACCGCGGCCAGCTCGGCGGGTGGCAGCACGCCGGGGAGCACCAGGTAGCCGTTCGCGGCGAAGAACCGCCGCTGCTCGGCAGTCATCGCCGCGGGCACCGGCGGGACTGAAGGCGAGGCGGGCGCGACGGGAGCCGCGGGCACGACGGAAGGCAACGGCGGAGCGGGCGGCGCCCCGAGCGTGGCGGCGCTCGCCCCCGGGGCCGCGGCTCCCTCCCAGCCGACCGGTGGGGTGTAAGGATCGGTGAGGCCGAGCAGCTGGCGGCGTCCCGGAGTGGCGGCCCGCGCCGCCAGCTCAGGCGACGGCCGGTACTCGTCCCACATCCGCATCCACTTGTGGCCGTAGGTGTAGATCAGCAGCCGGCGATGGACCCGTGAGCGGTTGTTGCCCGCCGAGTGATAGATGCGGTCGTTGATCAGGTAGGCGCTGCCGGCCGGCAGGGCCATCGGCACGGCGTCCGGCAGGTCCTCGGGCACCTCGGAGTTCGGGAGGCGCGTCCCCCCCGGAGCGAGGTGCGACCCCGGGAGGACCAGGGTCGCGCCGCCGTCGGGGGGGATGTCCTCCAGGACGTAGAAAACCTTGACCGCCAGCCGCGAGCGCGGATGGTCCACGCGCGGCAGATCGAAATCGAAGTGCCAGCCCTGCGGAATGGCGGCGCCCGGCGGGGTGATGAAGTAATCGTGGTCGAGCATCATGAGGTCGGGGCCGAGCAGCTCGCGCACCAGGGGGAACACCCGCGGGTGCTCGAGCAGCTCGAAGAGCACCGGATCGTGCTCCATGATGCCGAGGACCTGCTCGAGGTCGGGCCGGCGCACCCCGGGCAGGCCGGGGTCGGCCCGCCAGCGCCTCTCGGCCGCGTCGGCCGCCCGGCGCACCGCCGCCAACTCCGCCGGCGCCAGGGCGCCGGGCACCACGAGATAGCCCTGGGAGGCGAAGAGCTGCCGCTGTGAGTCGCTGAGCGTGCCTGGCGTCATCGCGGCGGTCGAGCGAGACGATTCGAGCCGGAGGAGTCGAGCAAGGTACGAAGATACGGTTGGATTCTACCGCGCAAGCTCGTAAGCTGGCCCACTACTCGGCGAGGAGGCACTCATGGCGAGCGGGCCGCGGGCGCGGCGGGAAGTGCGCTGGGAACGCATGCTGCCGCACGAGCTCGAAGCGGCGTTCGCGGCCTGCCCGGGCGCCTGGTTCGCCTACGGCCTGTGCGAGCCGCACGGGCCGCACTGCGCCCTGGGCCTCGACGGCCTGAAGGCGCACGGCCTCGCGGTGCGGGCCGCGCGGCGCCACGGCGGCATCGTGGCCCCTGCCGACTTCTGGCACGTCCACGAGCTGGGCGGCTATGCGATCTGGGCCGAGCGCGAGATCGGGGAAGCGCGCCCCTGGCTCACCGCCGTCCCTCCCTGGGTGCACTTCAAGAGCGTCTGTTACCAGGTTCGGGCCGCCGAGGTCCTGGGCTTCCACGCCGCGATCCTGCTGACCGGTCATTACGGACCGAACTACCAGGATCTCGAAAGCCTCGTCGAATGGCTGCAACCGCGCGTGCGCATGCGCCTCCACGGCCTCGCGGACTTCGCGGCGAACCGGCCCGGATTTCCCGGCGACGGCGCCGACGGCGACCACGCCGGCAAGGTGGAGACCTCGCAGCTCTGGGCCCTCGAGCCGGCCTGCGTGGATCTTTCCAGGCTGGCGCCGCCCACGCCGCCCGCCACCGGCCCGCGCTTCGCCCAGGGCAAGGACGCCGCGGCCGCGGACCGGGCGGCCGGCCGCCGGATGATCGCTTCCCAGGTTGCCTGGCTCGGCGCCAAGCTGCGCCAGCTGCTCGCCGCCTACGACCCGCAGCGCCCGTCCCGCCTGCGCACCTTCGACGACGTCGAGGCCTTCTGGGACGAGGCCGTCCGGCCGCGCCTCGGGGATCTCGAGAGCATGCAGGCGAGCTGGTACGAGAAGCCGGCGCCGGACCCCGGCTCGCGCTGGCGCGAGAACTGGAGCACCCGCGGCCCGCGATAGAAGGTCAGTGTCCCTTCGCGGGCTGACCCACGACCTCTGCGCCGCTACCGTCGATCACGTCTTTGCGCTATCATGAAACAGGCACTATGATCAGAACAGCGGCCGCCGCCGCGGCTCTCGTCCCGGGAGCTGCGATGCTCGGCCGCGGCACTTGGAAGGAGAGGGGGAGACCATGCGCAGCTCGAGTAGATGGGCTCTTGCGGCCGGCCTCGCGGTGATCCTGATCGCGGCCGCCGCGCCTTCGATCCTCGCCCAGGGCAAGGGGAGCACCCCGGCACCGGCCTACGTGCCGGACCACACCTTCCTGGTGAACGCGGCCACGACGGGGCTCGAGGAGGTGAGGCTCGCCAGGCTGGCCGTCGCCAGGGCGGCGAACCCCGACGTCAAGAGCTTCGCCCAGAAGGTGCTCGACGAGCGCGCCAAGGCCAACGACCAGCTGCGCCAGCTCGCCTCGGGCAAGGGGGTCAAGGACCTGCCCTCCCATCCCGACCGCAGCACGCAGGCGGTGTTCGACAGCCTCGGCAAGCGTGGCGGCGACAACTTCGACGTCTCTTACATCCAGCAGGCGGTGGCCGACCTGGTCGGCGACGTCGCCCAATTCGACCGCGAAGCGCAGAACGGCGCCGATGCCGACCTCCGCCAGTATGCCGCGAGCGTGCTGCCGGTCCTGCGCGAGCGCCTGCGCGCGGCCCAGGGCCTCGAGAGCAAGATCGCGGGGCGTTCCAACCGCGAGCCCACCCACTAGACGCCGCTTGTCGCGAGACGGCGCGAGACGGCCTGGCCGTCCCCTGGTCAGGGCTCGATCGTGCCGGATCTCGATCCCGGCCCCGGCCCCGGCCCCGGCGCCGGCGGCGCCGCCGGGGCGGTCGCTTTCATGTCCTTCGCGCCCTGCGCCTGCTTCGCCTCGAGGCGGAGGCGCGGCGAGAGGTGGAACGGCAGCCGCCGCGACCGGCACTCCACGATCACGGTATAGGTGCCGGCCTCGGGCGGCACGAACTCGGCGGCGTAGATCCCTGCTCCGACCTCGCGAGCGGGTGCCCGCACCTGCCATTCGCCACTTATCGTGTAGGCCATCATCACCAGGTCGTCCACGCCGGTGGCGGGCAGGCCGCTCGCGGGATCCGTGAGCCGGAAGCGCAGCCGCACGGCCGTGCCGGCCGCGACGGTACGCTCGTCCAGCAGCGGCTCCACCCGCACCGGCGCCGACCGCCGGCGCGCCGCGGCCAGCTCGGGATCGGGCTGCAGCTCGACCTCGAAGCAGTGGACGACCCGCGGCGCGTCGAGGAAGAAGGGCAGCCGATAACGGCCGGGGCCGGGCAGGCGGACCGTCGCCTCGTAGCTGCCCGGCCGCCCCCGCTCACGCAGGCCGCGGTCCACCACCAGCACCGCCCGCGGCTGGCGGCCGTAGTTGTGGAAGGAGCCGCTCGGCGCCGCCATTCCCTCGACGTAGTAATAGATCGCCCGGTCGGCAGGGTTGGCCACCAGCACGGTTCCCGGGTCGGGCGCCGGCACGATGCCGTCCGCCAGGCTGGGCCGGGCGCCCTCGCCGAGCGGGTGCTGGCCGCCGGTGAAGTCCGCCGCCTCGAGCGGGCGGCCCGCCTCGCCCAGGCCGCGCAGCGGCACCATCAGCACGGTGTCCGTGCCGCGGTGGCGGATGTAGGCGAGCTGGTCGGAGAAGACCACCTGGTCGGGGCCCTGCCGCGTGGTGCCGGTGGTCACGATGCGGTTGGTCTCGGCGTCGATCACCTGCACGGTGCTCTCCCGCGGGTTCAGCACGAAAGCGAGGCGGCCCCCGGGAGCGAAGCGGATCACCGCCACCCCCGGCCGCGCGGCGATGCGCGCCGCCACCGCACGCCGGCGCCCGTCGATCACCACGATCGTGCCGTCCTGCTCGTCGGCGACGTAGGCGGCGGCGGCGAGCGGCGACCACGCGATGGCGATCGGCCGGGAGCCGGTGCGCAGGTCGGCGACCTTCTCGAGCCGCCGCGCGTCGATCACCGAGACCGTGCCGGCGCCGGCGTTGGTGACGAAGACGAGCGCGCCGTCGGCGCTGAAGGCGAGGTCGTGCGGACCCTTCCCGGTTGCGATCCGCGCCAGCACGCGCACCTCGCGCGCCTCGCTCGCACCGGTCGCACCGCTCGCGTCGATGACCGCCAAGCTCGCCGCTTCCTCGTCCACGACCGCCCAGAGACGGGCGCCGTCCGGCTGCAGGCCGAGCCGCGTCGGGCGGTGTCCCGCCGCGACCTGCGCCGCCACCTTCCAGGTGCCGGTGTCGATCACCGCGACGCGGTCCGCGTCGGGCTCGGAAACGAAGAGCCGCCGCCGGCCGGCGGCGAGAGCCCAGTCTTCGCCGGGGGAGAGCAGCGGGATCGAGGTGAGGAGCTTCGAGCCGCCGAAGCCGAACAGCGGGTCGACGACATTGATCCCGGCGTCCTCGTCGAGCGCCAGGACGTAATAGGAGTTGAGGTCGAGCTCTGCCTGGTTGAACAGGCTGCCGCCGGCCAGCTCCTTGACCCGCGCCGCGCACTCGGGGGGCGCGACCTCCGCCGCCGGCAGGCGATCCAGCCACGCCGCCGGCGAGAGCCCGGCGAGCGCCTGGCCGGCGGCGTCGGTGACGCGGAAGCGAACGGCGACGTCCTGTCCCTCGCGCAGGCCCGGCGGGCCGGGATGGCCCGCGAGCGGAGCAATCTCGAGCTCGACGGCGATGCCCTGCTCGACCGCGCGGCTCGCCACGGCGGGGGGAGCGGAAGGGACCTCGGCAGCCCCCACCCGCCATTCCCCAGGCCAACCGCCGGCGCCGGCGGCCAGCAGCGCCGCCGCCAGCAGGCCCCTCGCCCTCACCGCCCGCCGGCCGCGCCCCCGCCGCCGGCCGCCGTGCATCCCTCGACCCGGAAGATGCCCCAGATGCCGAGATTGAAGTGGTCCGACGGATAGGACCGGTAGAGGTAGTCGCCGCACCGGGCGAAGGGTCCGCCCGCCGCCTCGATCAACACGTCGTAGTGGTTGCTCGGGCCGTGGCCCGGCCGCGACGCCTTCCATTCGCTGAGCGACTCGCTCCACCGGGGCGCGCCGCTATGAGCCTTGCCCTCCGGCATGAACCCGGCGTCGCCGCAGAGGTTGTACTGGCCCAGCATCTGCGAGGCGAAGAGGTTCGTCTGGGTGGTCGGAGCCGGCTCGCAGAGCTCGGGAGGCGTCTCGTAAGGCGTCTGCAGGTAGGTGTGGCCCGCCAGCTCGAAGACCTCGTTGGTGTTGGTGCCGCCCGGATGGAGCAGGCGGAAGCGGACTTCCTCGCCGACCTTGGCGACGAAGGTGGGCGTCTCCGGCGTGAACGGCTTCAGCTGGCAGGAGCCGGGCGAGCCCTGGAAGGACTTGGCGGCCAGCACGCAGGAGGCGTCCTGCTGCGGACACGTCTCGCACAGCCGCGGCAGGCCCGGGCTGTTGGAGTTCGCCAGGTTCAGCGGCTCGGTCGAATAATTCACCAGGTCGAAGGCGATCCCTTGCTGGTTGATCGTCGTCAACGTGGTCGACAGGTTGGTGTCGTCGGGAGTGAAGACCACGAACTCGTGGAAGGTGTGTTGCCGGCTGTAGGCATCGCGGTACTGGACATAGGCCCGGACGCCGGCGGCAGGGTCCCAGGTCGCGCCCTTGGGCTCGATGACCAGGCCCCCGAAGAGGCCGTGCAGCGCCTGGTTGAGCGGATCGGGAGGCATCAGGTTGGCAGCGCCGAACTCGATCGGGATGTAGGCGGTCGTCACCCGGTGGTCCTTGCCGACGACTCCCGGGTCGATGTGGCCGGCATACCAGGTGTAGGTCACCGAGCTCCCCGGGGCGGCGGTCTGCGGCGGATTGAAACCGGCGTTGGTGCCGTCGCTGAAGCGGGGGTCGTAGGTGACGAGCTGGGGCCGCAACCCCACTTCGAGCGAGATGTTCGAGAGGTAGTCGCCGTTGCTGCCGAGCAGCGCGTTGCTCTGGCCCGAGGAGACCCCGGTGCCGATCAGCGGCTTGCAGGTCGCCTGCGGACAGTTGCTGGAATCGGCGCCGTTGCAGGCGGTCCGGGTGGAGCCGAGGGGGGAGTTGGTGCAGTAGCCGTTCTTGCACAGCGCCGGCCCGCACGTCTGGCCGACGTCGTTCGGCGTGCAGGCGGTGGCCGGGTTGTTCGAGCACCAGCCGAAGATCAGGCAGGTCCCCGGGCCGTTGTCCGACTGGCAGCCGCTGCCGTAGGTGCAGTTCTGGGCCGTGAACGGTGCCGCCGTGGAGCAGAACGCCTTGTCGGGGCTGGGCAGCCCGTTGTAGAGCTTGACGTAAATGCAATCGCCCGCGTCGGCGCGTAGCACCATGGGCTCCGGCTGCTTGCCCTTGGCGTGACAGGTCGACCAGTCGCCGGCCTTGCCGCAATCGAGGTCCTCGGCCTTGAAGAAGAGCATCGCGCCGGCGTCTTCGAGGGTCATGGCCTGGTTGTAGACCAGCGGCCCGCCGAGCGCCTGCTGCGCCGTCAAGGCCACCACGTTGTAATCCCGGCGGGGGGCATCCGGCGGGCAGACGGCGGCCGGCGCGAAGTGGTGGCCGGGCCGGACGTCGTTCTGCGGCAGCGGGAAGAGGTCCGGCCGCGGCTCGGCATAGGCGCGGATCAGTCCCCAGTTCCCCGCGGCCTGCTCGGTGGCCGCGGCGCCCGGCTGGTAGACGGCGTCCAGCCAGGGCTTCCACGGCGACGCGGCGGCCTCGCCGGCCGGCGGCAGGTTGAACAGCGGCAGGAGCTTGAGCAGCAGATTGTAGTGCTCGGAGATGCCCATCACCTGGCTGTTGCGCCAGCCGGAGTCGACATAGGAGGGCTGGTTCAGCCAGTTGAGGCCGTGGATGGTGAAGTTGTGCGGGTTGATGTGGGCGCCGATCAGCACCCGCACCTGCACGTCGTCGCCGGCGTAGCCGCGCAGCAGCGGCGTGAAGGGGTCGGTGGCCTCGACGCCGGCGGTGAGCGGCGGATACGGGGTGCTGGTGTCGCGGGCGAGACAGGTCGCGGCCGGAGCGCGGCAGAGCGTCCGGTTGTCGGCAGTGCAGAGGGCATAGTCGTCACTGCAGAAGCCCGCCTCCTGGCAGCCGCCCGGAGTGCCCGGAGCGCAGTCGGAGTCGCCGGCGCAGACCTGGGTGAGGTCGAGCTTGCAGCGCAGGCCGCGCGGATTGGGCCGGTTGACGCACGCATCGGCGGGGCCGCAGTCGGCGTCCTGGCTGCACACCTTGCGGTTGTTGGACTGGCAGAACCGCAGCGAGCTGTAAGCGAAGGCGAGGTCGCCGCGCGCGCCGGCCAGCGGCACGCCCCCGGACTGCAAGCTTCCCTGGGATGCCGGCGGGGCGCCCGGCGAGTCGATCCGCGGATACAGCGGCTCGTCGCGATAGTTGTACGAGAAGCTGTTGGTGGCGTTCTGGAAGGTGATCGCCTCGAGACCGTTCTTCTGCTGGTCGAGGGGGTTGCCCGGCCCGTTGCCGCCGGCCTGCCAGCTCGCCCACGGAATGCCCGGGATGAAGTTGCACGCCTCGGGCTGGCCGTCCTTGAACTGGTGGTCGTAGCAGGCGCTCATGTCGGCGGGCGTACAGGCGACGAGGTTCGGCTGGGCGGGGTTGCCGGAGCTCTCGCCGAACTTGCACTGGGCCGTCGCGCTGCCGCACTGCGTGACGACCGGGTTGCTGCCGCCATTCGCCGTCTCCGCGGCGATCTGGCACAGCTTGCTCGGATCGTTGCTGCAGAAGCCGGTGAACGAGCAGAAGCCGCACGGCTGCGAGGAGTCGGTGCCGCAGACTCCCGGCCGGGTGTAGGCGAAGGGGTCGTCGCCGCGCACCGTGAACGGCTGGTAGATCAGCGTCGAGTCCTGCACCTCGAGCAGGAACTCGCGGAAGCTGTCGCCCGGCCGCGGCGTCTCGATCACCGCCTGCCAGCTGGTGGGGCCGCCGTCCTTGATCGTCACGCCGTTCTGGGTGGAGGTGCGAACCGAGTAGTTCTGGTTGGTCGCGGCGTCGTAGCCGCCCATGATCACACCGCTCTCGTTCTCCCGCCAGACCGAGCCCTTCGGCTCGGCGATGACGCCGGCGTAGAGGCCGCCCTGCTGGTGGGTCGAGGGCCCGAAGTGGTCGTGGGTGAAGACGGTGCGGATGGTGCGGTCGTGGCTCGGCTCGCAGCTGACGTACTGCCCCTGCTTCGCCGCCGGCGGATGCGGTCCGCCCTTGTCGAGGAAGCAGAGGTGGAGATCGGACTGCGTGCAGGGCTCGGCCGGGGCGTTCGAGCACCAGCCGGCGTCGGGCTGGCAGGTGCCCTTGCCCGGGCAGTGGATGCCGGCCTCCTCCTGCCCGAGGGTGCAGGGCTGGTGGAGGTCGGTCGAGCAGCGGCCGGTGTTGTTGAACAGCGGGTCGTCGTACCAGCGCTGCACGGTGGCCTGGGAGCCCACCCAGGCGCCGCCGGACTCGTCCCCGCCGTAGGGCTTGGCCCCGGGACCCGGCCCGAAGAACTTGATGTACTTGGCCTTGAGACAGCGCTGGTCGCTCTGGCCCCCCTGGCAGGGCGCTCCGGGCTCCGTCTCACCAGGCGCTTCGTAGATCCCTCCCACCTTGTTGATCGCGTCGATGCGCTCGGTCACCTCGTTCGGGCCGTAGGTGCCGTCCTCGTAGTTCCAGCCGTTCTCGGCGCCGTCCGAGGAGGTGACGTCGAACTTCACCAGGTGGATGTGCTGGCCGATGACGTCGGTCGGCGTGCGCACCTCGAAGTCGTCCTGCTGGTAGACGTTCGGCACCAGGTTGGCGAGCACGTAGGTCATGCAGTCGTAGGAGTTGGCGCGCAGGAACAGCGGCTCGGGCGGCTTCTTGCGGTCGAGGTAATCCTTGACGTCGCCCCACAGCGAGATGATGCGCTGCTGCGGGAAGTGCCACCCCTCGCGGTTGAAGACGGCATCGAGCTGCATGTCGGTCGCGAGGTAGGAGCGGGTCAGCATGTTGTTCGGCCGGCCGCCCCGGCGGTCGAAGCGGATGCAGGGGTCGGCATAGGGCGCGCCGGGCGCCGGCCCCAAGCCGTTGAGGACGAAATTGATCCGCCCCGCGGCCAGGCACTTGGCCGCGGCGGGATCGTCGCACTGTGCCAGGTCGGTCGTGGTGCAGGGGGCCTTGTTGTCGGAGCAGGTGCCGGTCTTGCGGCCGTCGGGAAGCTGGGTGTCGTGGAAGCGCTGGGCGTGCACCGCCATCGCCACCTTCTCGAGCTGCGTACCGGTCTCCGGCACCGCGATCGCCTGCGACCTCTCGATCTCCTTGCTGAAGTCGTAGTTGACCGGCGGGTTGGGCGCCTGCCACGCCGACTTCGATCCGTCGCGCGGACCCTGCGCGGTGACGGCGCGGGGCAGGCCGCCGTCCATCGGCTCGCAGACCCCCTCGCCGAGGCCGCAGGTGTCGCCGAAGATCGGCGCCTGGTAATCGGGCCGCTCCGGATGATGCAGCCCCTCCACCGCGGTCGGATCGCAGATCTTGCCGGAGACGGAGCAGGCATAGGCGAAGTCGAGCGGGGGGTGGGGCGGGCGCGAGCCGCCGATGCCCGGGACGAAGAAGGGGTAACCCGCGAAGTGTCCCTTCTGCACCTGGTCCCAGCTCTTGGCCGTGGTCTGGAACTCGGAGAGGCAGCTCTGCGGGCCGCCCGCGGGGCCGTTCTGCAGCACGCAGTAGCGGCTCCCCGGGTGCATGCAGCTGCCCGCGCCGCCGCCGCACGCCGCGTCGTCGAAGCAGTTGGTGGCCGGCTTGTCCTTGCAGACGCCCTGCAGCCGCACTTCGGCGGGCATCGGCGCCATCGGCAGGGTGGGGAGCGGCACCAGGGCGACGGTGGGAGTGCCCTTCTCGATCTCGCCGTCCGGCAGGGCGCGCGGGTACTCGACGCGGTGCGTCACCGGGTTGGTGCGGGTGGCCGGCTGGCCCTTGTCGTCGAGGATCGTGCCGGGCTCGAAGGCGTCGTGAACGCGCCACAGCGACCACATGCCGGAAGCGAAGTGGGGGTAGAAATGGCAGTGGAAGATGGAGTCGCCCACCGTCTGGTTCACGTTGCCGCTGCCGTTGTAGACCATCTCGAGGGTGAAGGCGGAGCCGGGCCCGATCGACTGGCTGTCGAGGTAGTCGCCGTTGGGGCTGTTCGGCGTCCCCAGCCACTGCTGCGCGTGCTGGTGATGGAGATGGTGGAGGTCGGGGCCGGCGTGCAGGATGCGGAACCGCAGGTGATCGGACA
>DATDGZ010000142.1:0-17339 GCA_036521795.1 Thermoanaerobaculia bacterium
GCCGTGGGCGTTGGCGCTCGCGGTCGCCGCGGCGCTCGGCGGCGTGCGCGGCTATACCGGCTTGCGCAGCCGCGCCCTGCGCCAGCGCGCGGCGCGGCTCGAGGCCCGCGTCGCCGAGCAGACGGTCGAGCTGCGCCACAACCTCGCGGAGCTGCGCCGCGCGCAGGGCGAGCTCGAGGCCGCGAACGCGCGGCTCGAGGCCCTGTCGCTGCAAGACGAGCTGACGGGCATCGCCAACCGGCGCCGCTTCCAGCAGGTGCTCGCCGACGAATGGGCGCGCGCCCGCCGCCAGCAGCTGCCGCTCGCCTTCATCATCCTCGACCTCGACCACTTCAAGCTGCTCAACGACACCGAGGGCCACCCCGAGGGCGACCTCCGCCTGCAAGCCGTGGCGGCCTACCTCGCCCAAGCCATCCGCCGCACCGGCGACCTGGTGGCGCGCTACGGCGGCGAGGAGCTCGCCATCCTGCTGCCGGCCACCGGCCTCGACGCCGCGCTGCGCCTCGCCGAGCAGCTGCGCCTGGGCATCGAGGCCCTCGCCCTCCCTCACGCCGCCACGCCGCGCGGCCGCATCACCGCCAGCTTCGGCGTCGCCGCCCTGGTACCGGGCCACGACCAGGCCGCCGACCGGCTGGTCGAGGCCGCCGACGACGCTCTCTATCGCGCCAAGACGGCGGGCAGGAACCGCGTCTGGCCCGCCCCCCCGGAGACCCCGGCGGGCGAGACCGCGCCCGGCGAGACCGCGGACAGGTAGTATTCCGCCCGGACCCTGTTCCAGAGGAGAGCTGCATGGCGGACGATCCGACGGCGATCTCGCGGCGCGCGGTGCTGGGGGGCCTGGCCGCCACGGCGGCGGCGGCGCTGGGGCCACCGCCGCCGGGCTCGCCGGCCTCGGCACACGCGACCACCCCGGCACCTCCGACCACCCCGGCACCTCCGACCGGCTCGGCACCTCCGACCGGCTCGGCACCCGCGACCAGCCAAGCACCCTCGGCGCTACCCGCGTCTGCCGTGGCCGTCGTCGGCGCCGGCGCCTTCGGCGCGTTCACGGCGCTCGCGCTGCGGCGCCTCGGCGCGCGGGTCACGCTGATCGACGCCTGGGGCCCCGGGAACTCCCGCGCCAGCTCCGGCGGCGAGACGCGCATCCTGCGGGCCGTCTACGCCGACAAGATCTACGTCGAGCTGGCGGCGCGGGCCTTCGAGCGCTGGGCGGACTTCGAGCGTCTGGCCGGACGCCGGTTCTTCCAGCCGACCGGCGCCCTGTGGCTGGTCGCGAACGACTCGGACTTCGTGGCCAGGGCGGCGGAGAACCTGCGCGCCGTGGGCTTCCCGTTCGCCCGCCTGGAAACCGCCGCCGCCGCGCGGCGCTTCCCGCAGATCGATTTCGCCGGCGTGCGCTGGGCCCTCTGGGAGGAGCGCGCCGGCTTCCTGCTGGCGCGCCAGGCTTGCGCCGCGGCAGTCGACGCGCTGGTCGCCGCCGGCGGCGAGTACCGGCTGGCGCGCGCCGAGCCCGGCGCCATCGCCGCGCAGCGCATGCAGCCGCTGCGCCTCGGCGACGGCTCGAGCGTGGCCGCCGACAGCTACGTCTTCGCCTGCGGACCGTGGCTGGGGAACCTGTTCCCGCGGGTGCTCGGCGCGACCATCACCCCGACGCGGCAGGAGGTCTTCTTCTTCGGCGTGCCGGCGGGCGATGCGCGCTTCGAGCCGCCCGCCATGCCGATCTGGATCGAGGTCGGCGAGCGGCTTATCTACGGCATCCCCGGCAACGAGCGCCGCGGCTTCAAGGTCGCCGACGACACGCGCGGCCCGGTCTTCGATCCGACCGGCGGCCAGCGCGTGATCAGCGAGGAGGCTCTCGGGCGGGCCCGCGCCCTGCTGCGCCGGCGCTTCCCGGCGCTGGCCGAGGCGCCGCTCGTCGAGACCCGCGTCTGCCAGTACGAGAACACGCCCGACCAGCACTTCGTGCTGGACCGCCATCCGGAGGCGGCCAATGCCTGGCTGGTCGGCGGCGGCTCGGGCCACGGCTTCAAGTTCGCCCCCGCCTGGGGCGAGCAGGTCGCCGACACCGTCCTCGGCCGCCGCCCGCCCGAGCCCTTCTTCACGCTGGCGCGCCTGCGGCAGCGGCCCGGTCCGAACCCGGGACCCTGACGAGCGCGCGGCGCCGGGAACGAGACGCTCGAGACCCGCCGAGCAGCACCTAGCTAGTGGCCCGCTCGACGGCGTGCCGCCTCATCGACGAGCGGCGCGCCGCTCGTCGCCCAGCGCCCGCTCCAGGCGGGGAACGATCACGGCCACCGGACCGTCCCACACGGCGGGCGCCGGCGCATCGCGCCAGCGCGGCCCTGGCGGGTAGAGGATAGCCTCGTCCCAGTGGAACCCGTGGTGGGTGCAGCAGGACGGTCCCGGCAGGTCCGGCTGCCGGCTGGCGGCGCGGCTCACCTCTCGGGTGACGAGATGCCCCGGGTCCCAGAACTGCCTCGCCCGGAGGTCCGGGATGCGCGCCATGGCGCTGCCGCTCGGCGGTCCCCAGTCGGTGAACAAGATGGGCTCCCACACGACCAGCACCGCCAGCTTGCGCGCCGGGTATCGAGCCAGGAGCCCTGCGGCTGCGGAGGCCCCCCGCAGACAGCCCGGTCACGTCGGCGAGAGGAGCAGGACCAGGCGCGGGGCCGCCGCGCCGGCGTCGAAGGCGGCGCTGAAGTCGCCGAACGTCGCCGGCGAGAGTCTCGTGAGCGGGCGCTGGCCGGCCGGCACCGAGGACGGACCCCAGGAGGCCCGAGCGAAGAGCAGGAGCAGGAGCACGATCACCAGGACCACCGCCGCGCCGACCGCCAGGACACTTCTCCTCATGCTCATCGCCCCGTCCCCCAGAATCCATCGGCCACCAGGCCGGCGATCTGCTGCGGCAGCAGCAGCATCCCCAGGACCACGGCCACGGCCAGCCAGAGCAGCACCGCTCCCAGCCAGCGGCCGCGCACCCGGCATTGCCGCGCGCGGCGTTGCTGCCAGAAGCCGACGCCGAGCAGCGCCACGGAGAGCCCCAGCAGCCAGGGACGCAGCGTGGTCAGGAAGGCGCCCGCGGCTCCGGCTCCCAGCGCCGCGGCGAAGCCCAGCGGCAGGCAGCAGCTGAGCGAAGCCACCGCGCTACCGATCGCTCCCAGGGCAGCCGCCGCGCTGGCCGCCGGCTTCATGACTCCTCTCCCTGCCGCCGGGCCGCGGCGAGCCATGATAAAGGCGGCAGCAGACCGCGAAGCTTGCCGCCTCGGCCGGCTCGCCTTCGACGTCCCGGCCATCGATGCGGATCGTCGGCGAGCCGCGGAAGGTCCATTCTCGGGCCATCGCCTCGTCGCGGACGAGCACCTGGTGGATGTCGGGCGCGATGCCTTCCTCGGCCAGGACCGCTGCGAGCATCGCCAGCGCCGGGGCATGAGACGGGCAATCCGCGACGTACAGCACTTCGACTCTCACCTTGCCGTCTCCAGCCGCTCTTGGTGCTCCGGCGCTCCAAGCAGCGCCTCGAGGAGAGGGCACCTCTCCGAGGTCGTTCGCCGTTCGCACGCAGCCGCCAACTCCTCGAGCCCCGCGCGCACGGCCTCGAGACCCCGGATCTTTGCCTCGATGGCGGCGATCTTCTCGCGCGCCCGCGCGGCGGCTTCGGCGCATCCCGCGGCCGAGGAGCCGTGCAGCGCCAGCAACTCCCGGATCTCGCGCAGCGAGAAGGCAAGCGCCTTGGCGCGACGGATGAAGCGCAGGCGCTGGAGACTCTCGGCGGGGTAGTCTCGATAGCCCGACGTGCGGCGACGAGGCTCCGCGAGGAGCCCCTCGCGCTCGTAGAAGCGGATCGTATCGATCCCGACTCCCGCCTGCCGGGCCATTTGTCCGATGCTGAGCGATGGCATGGCACCTCTCCTCACCAAGGAGGATAAACCCTGGACCAGGGTCCGGGTTCAAGAGCCGTGCAGCCAGGTCACGGAACGGCCAGCAGCCGGGCCCGGCCCTCGGTGACGAAGCTGTCGCCGCCGGCGTTGTGACCCCTGAGCGGGCCGGTGACGGTCAGCACAGCGAGCTCCCGCGCCCCGGCCCGCCGCAGATCGCCGGCGATGAGGTCGCGCTCGAGATCGACGCGCGGGTCGATGCGGTGGGTCAGCAGGTAGGGCTTCGCGACCAGCTTCACCGCCGCGTCGTAGCTCGCCGTGGCCACCCAGACCGGCGTGCAGCGCGGCGCGACGCACAGTCCCGCCTGCCAGAGGCGGGTGTGGTGGCGGCGCCGGATCGAGCCCGACGCCTCGCCGGGCTTCTCGAACGTGAGGTCCTGCGGCTGGCCGCCGAAGTAGGCCGGCGTCGCCGGGCCGCGCGGGTCCGGGAGGTTCTTCGCCACCGCCCAGAGCTCGCGCACCAGTCCGCGCACCGAGGGCGGCTGGGCCAGCTGCCAGCCGGCGCGCTCGAAGGCGCCGACGATCTGCGCGGCATCGCCCACCAGGATGAGCGACACCGGTTCCATCGGTCCGCCGACCGCGTCCTGCGAGAGCTTCGGCAAGCCCGGCGGATAACCGGCGAGGAGGTCCGCCAGCGCGACCGGCCGCGGAACGGCCGGCGGCGGCGCCACCTTCGGCTGCGGCTTCCAGGCGGCGAGCACCGCGCCCCAGGCGGCGGCGGCCAGGACGACCCCGGCCAGCGCGCCCGGCAGCCAGCGCGGCGGCGGCGCCGCGTGCGCCGGGGCCGCCGCGGGCGCCAGCCGGAGCACGAGTGGCGGGTACTTGAACAGCGTGACGAGGATCGCCAGCCAGGCGCCGGCGAGCGCCAAGCTGGCCACGGTGTCATAGGGCCAGTGCACGCCGAGGTAGATCCGCGACAGCGGGATCGAGACGATCAGGACCAGCAGCGGCACCGCCAGCAGCCAGTGCCAGAATCGCCGCGGCTCGTCGCGCAGCACCAGGTAGACCAGGAAGCCGTACACCGCGGCGCCGGTCAGGGTGTGGCCGGACGGGAAGCTCGAATCGCGGAAGAGCGCCTGCGCCTCGAGCGGACGGGGCCGCGCGATGAGCGCCTTGAGGAGGTTGGTGAGCGCCACGGCGCCGATCAGGGCGACCCCCAGGCCGAGGCTCTCCCGGCGGCGGCCGGCGATCCACAGGGCGGCGGCGAGGCCGAGGACCAGCGGTCCCACGAAGGCGAGGCTGGCGAGCGTGCTGGCCACCGAGTAGAAGTGTGTCAGCGGCGCGGAATCGAAGGCGGCGACGGTGTTGTGGAGGCAGCGGTCGGCGGTGACCACCTTGCCGTCGGCGAGCACGCCGCGCAGCAGGTGAACGAACCAGGTCACGCCGCCGGCGAAGCAGAGCGCGCCCAGCGTCATCCGCAGCCAGGAGCGCCGCTCGTCGTGCGCATGCTGCTCGGCGAAGGCCACCAGGGCGGGCGCGCGCCGGCGCAGGCCCGCCAGCCGAGGATGCCGCAGCGCCCGCCCCGCCGGCCGGCGCACCAGGTGGAAGCCACGGTGCGGCACGAGCCACGCCAGCGCCAGCACCTCCGCCACCGCGAACAGCAGCGCGACCTTGCCGAGCAGCACCGAGACGACGTGCCAGGTCATGAGGTCAACTTCGATCGCCGCCGAGCGCCCGCGCCAGGCGGGGAACGATCGCGGCCACGGATTCAGCCGGCGAAGGGATCATCCGCCAGGAAAGGATTCCGGAAGCGGACACCATCCAACTCGCGGTCGTGCTGAAGGTCTCGCTCAACAACAGCGTTGCCCCGGACTGCTTGGCGACCGCCCACTGCATCGCGTCCCAGAAGGCGAGACCGTGCTGTTCGACGGCTCGCATCGCCAACCGCAGGCTTGCAGGCGTGGCGGCGACGACCGGAAACAGCGTTTGCCAGTCCGCGACGTGGGCCGCTGCCTGCTCGAAGGTCAGCTTGCCCTTGCGGGTCGTCGCGTGGAAGAGCTCACACAGGGTCTGCAGGCTCAGGATGCAATCATGGCTAGCCCATTGTAGCGCGTAGAACATGGCTTGATCTGGCCCCGCGGCTGTCCCCTCTCGCGCCTGGCCCGCGCATCTCTTCCCAGCAAGACACCAGCGGCCTGCCCTGGAGCCGGCAGAGCCGGCAGATCTGGCGGACCCGGCGGAGCCGGTAGAGCTGGCGGACCCGGCCGTGCGTTCGGTCGCGCCGCGCCAGCATGAGCATGCTTTGCGGCCGGTCCGCGACCCCTGTCAACCTGGCTGGGCATGACGTTCGATGCGATGGCATGACATGACATGAAAGGGAGGACCGGATGACGCGACACCCCTATCACTCGCGCGGGCGGCTGGTCTTGGCCGCAACCGTACTGGCGGCGGCGCTGGCCGCCCTCGCTCCGGCGGCGGCCCGGGCCCAGGCGATCCTCGCGGTCAACGACGACGTGTGGGTCAGGTTCGGCCTGCAGCTGAACGGCCAGGCCGACTGGACGCAGAGCACCGCCACCGGCGGCTATGCCCAGAACCTCTTCCTGCGGCGGGACCGCTTCCTGGTCACCGGATCGGTGGCTCCCGGCGTCACCTTCTTCTTCCAGACCGACGACGTCAACCTCGGCAAGGCGCCGAAGTCGCTCGCCGCCGGGTTCGTCGTCCAGGACGCCTGGATGGAGTGGAAGCTCGCCGACGCGTTCGCCCTCGACGCGGGCCAGTTCATCGTCCCGTGGAGCCGCAACTCCCTGCAAGGGACGCTGAGCTACCTCACGATGGACATCAGCCCGACCTCGACGATCATCATCAACCCGAACCCTGCCGACGCCGCGCGCGACACCGGCGTCGAGGCCAAGGGATACCTGGTGGACGGCGGCCGCCTGGAGTACCGCCTGGCGCTCACCCAGGGGGTCAGGGAGACGGGCTCCCGCAACGCCTTCCGCGACACCGTCTACCTGCAGTACGACGTCTTCGACACCGAGAGAGGGTACGTCTACCACGGCACCAACCTCGGCAAGAAGAAGATCCTCGCCCTGAGCGCCGGCTACGACGGCCAGGATAGCTACCACGCCTACAACGCCGACGTCTTCACCACCATCCCGGTCGGGGCGGGCGACGAGATCGCCGGCCAGGTGCAATGGAGCCACTACGACGGCGAGAGCTTCCTCGCGGCGCCCGCGCGCCAGAACGACTACCTGGGCGAGCTGGCGTACTTCGCCTCGGCGCTCGAGGCCCAGCCGTTCGCGAAGCTCGAGCTGCAGCGGTTCAGCGCCGCCAGCCTGCAGCAGAAGGACATGCTGCGGTGGGGCGCTGGCATGCACTACTACGTGCACGGACTGAACCTCAAGCTCAGCGCGCAGTTCCTGCGCGTCTTGCCGAGGAGCCCGATCCGGGCCACCAACGAGCTCACCCTCGCGATGCAGGTCTGGTACTTCTGAGCGCCGGCCGGTCGCCGCGGCGCATGTTCATGCTCTGTGCACCGTCCTCGCCGCGCTCTAGCGTGCCCCTGGGCGTCGCAGCGCGGCCCATCCGAAGGAGGCTGACCTGATGCTGCCTTGGCCGAAACGCGATCTCGTTCGCCGGGTGCTGCTGGGGGCGGCGCGGCGCCTCACCGCCGCCGCCGGCGCCGGCGGCGGCGCGGCCGGTGCGCCCGAGGCGCCTCCCGCGGACACCATTCGCCACCAATTCGGGTTCCCGCCCTGCCGCCGGGCCTCGGCACACGGCGCGGCCGCCCCCGGCGTACGCGCCGTGCGCGCCGTGCACACGGAACCTGCCGCCGGCGGCTGGGCCGGAGCCGGGACCGCCACCGCGCCCGCGCTCTTCGCCGCACGCGAGGGCGCCTGCGTCGTCTCGGTCTGCACCCGCAACTACCTCTACCTCGCGCGCACCGCGATCGCCGCCTTCCGCCGGCACCACCCCGGGATGCCGGCCTTCCTCGGCATCGTGGACTGGGACGGATCGGAGCCCCTCGCGGTCGAGGGCACGACGCTCCTGGCCTGCTGCCTGCCCGAGACCGGCGGCGACGGCTTCGACTACCTGGCGCTCAAGTACACCGCGTTCGAGCTCTGCGCCGCCATGAAGCCCTACGTCCTCGATCACGTCCTCCGCCGCACCCGCTGCGAGAAGGTCGTCTTCATCGACTCGGACGTCCTGACCTGCGCTCCCTACGAGCGGCTCCTCGCCGAGCTCGACGACCACGACTTCGTCGTCACGCCCCACACCCTGGCGCCGCTGCCGCACCCGGATCGCTTCTGGGAGCGGCCGACGATGGGCGACATCGCCTTCGCCGGACACCTGAACTCCGGCCTGTTCGGCCTGCGCGCCACCGCCCCCGCCCGGGCTTTCCTCCATGCGTGGCGGGACCTGGTGACCCGCCCCGGCGCCTTCATGCTCGAGCTGGGCGGCCAGTCGGAACAGAACGCTTTCAACTGGGTGACCAGTTTCGTGGACGAGGTGCGCGTGCTGCGCGACGCCGCCTACAACGTCGCCTACTGGAACCTCCACGACCGCTCCCTGCGCTGCTCGGGGCTCGACGATCCCGCCGGCGAGGACGCCTGGACGGTGGACGGCAAGCCGCTGGTGGCGTTCCATTTCAGCGGTTACTCGCTGTCGGACCCTTACACCTTGTCCCGGCACGACCGCCGCCACTCCCTCTACGTGCTGCCCTCCGTCGCCCGGTTGACCGAGCTCTATGCCGATCGGCTGCGCGAGAACGGCGCGGCCGAGGACCTGCACCGGCCGTACCGCTTCGATGCCTTCCCTTCCGGCATCGCCGTGGACGAGCGCATGCGACGGCTCTGGAAGCAGCACGAGACGCTGCTGGCCGCGGCGCGGAGCCCATGGACCGCTGCCGGGGAAGCGCATTATTGCCAGGCCCTGCTGTCGCCCATCCCCTACACCGGGAGCCTGCTGCCGGCGCTCTTCGACGCGATCTACGGCGAGCGGCCGGACGTGCGGCGGCGGTACCCCGGGGCCCGCCTGCAACCCGAGAGGCTGATGCCGTGGATCGCGTCCCATGGGATCTACGAGCACGGCTACCAGGACCTCTACGACCGGCACCGTCCGGTCCTGCCTTCCCGCCATGGCGTGGTGGCGCTCGCCAGGGCGCGCCGGGAGCACCCGCGGCTCTTCGCCGGGCTGCCCCGTCCGCTCGGCGCGGATCGCCACCGGCTGCTCGCCCGCCTCGACGAGGCCGGCCTGTCCGCGCTCGCCGCGTCGGTGCGGGCGGGGAACCTCGAGCACTACGACGTCTCGCCGATCGCGCACGTGAGGCGGCTGGTCGAGGAGCGGCCGGACGTGCGCCGAGCCTTCCCGGACCTGCTCTTCGACGATGCGCCCGCGTTCGTCCGCTGGCTCGCGGACGTCGCGCCGCGGGACCATTGCCTGCCCGGCGGCGCGGCGGCGGCTTTCGCGGCGCGAGCCCAGGGGCGCTCCCTGGCGCGCATCTTCTCGTTCCTCGACCGCACCCGGTCCTTCATGGATCGCTGGCCGCTGGGCCTGGTCGGCGAGGGACGCATGGAGCTCGCCGAGAACCTGTTGACCGCGCTTCGCCATGGCCTGGAGTACGACGCCGACGACGTCCTCATGTATCTCTGGATCATGGAGCAGCAGCCCTGGGCCGGCATCGGCCTCACCTTCGAGCTGTCGGCGAACGCCTGCCGGACGCCCTCGCCGCTGCTGCCCGAGGGGCAGGAGGCGCTGCTGGGGACGCTGCTCGCCCGCGACCGCCGCTTCCGCGCCGCCCTGGGGCGATACCGCCGGGACATCGGCACGGCGCGCGACCGCCTCGATCGCCGGCAGGAGGAGCAGCTGCGCCGCGCGCAACGGCCGCCCGGCGCCGCCCGCACGGTGTTCGAGGCCCTCGAGCTCGCCGCTCCGCGAGGCGGCGGCGTCCCCCGGCGGCGGGGCGCAGGCGGTCTCGGCGGACTGCTCCCGGAATGCCGGGGAGTCAACCTCTTCGGCTACCACCGGAGCCCCATCGGCCTGGGCACCCTCACCCGGGGCCTCGGCCAGGCCCTCGGCGCCGCGGGTGCGCGGGTCCAGCCCAACGTGCTGGGCGACTCCGCCATGGCGGCCGACCTGTCGATCGCGGACTTCGTGCGGGCCTACGACCATCGCCTGGACACCAACCTCTTCGTCAGCTATCCGCACCTCCACGAGATGCTCCTGCCGAGATACCCCGACCACGTCACCCGCGGCCGGCGCAACATCGCCTATCTCGCCTGGGAGCAACGGGACGGCAGCCACTACTGGCCGCAGGTCTACCAGGGCTTCGACCAGGTGTGGGCATGCTCCGACTTCGCGGCCGAGAGCTTGCGCCGCTTCATGCGTCGCGAGGTCGCGACGGTCCCCTGCGTCCTGGACGGCGACGCGTTGCCGCCTCCCGGCAACAAGAGAGACTGCGGCCTCGAGCCGGAGAAGCTCACCTTCCTCTTCGTCTTCGACGCCAACAGCTCGATCGAGAGGAAGAACCCGGAGGCGGTGATCCAGGCGTTCGCGCAGGCGTTCGCCGGCCACGACGACGTCTGCCTGGTGCTGCGGATCGCCAACGGTCACCGGCTGCACCACCGGGAGAGGATCCGGCGCCTCCTGGCCGCGGCTCCGCACGGGCTCGACCTGCGCCTGGTGGTCGAGCCGCTGGCGCGTCACGACCTGCTGCGCCTGCTGTCCGCCGGCGACTGCTACGTCTCCCTGCACCGGGCCGAAGGCTTCGGCTACACCTGCGCCGAGGCGATGGCCTACGGCATGCCGGTGATCGCCACCGGCTACTCGGGGAACCTCCAGTTCATGGACCGCGACAGCTCCTTCCTGGTCGACTACCGCGAGGCGACCGTGGCGGTGCCGGACGGACCCTACCAGCGCGGCAGCGTCTGGGCCGAGCCGGACGTCCAGCACGCGGCAGCGCTGATGCGCCTGATCTACGACCGGCCCGACCTGGCGCGGGACACCGGCGCGCGGGCGCGGGACCAGGTGCGCCAGAAGCTCGCGCCGGCGGTGATCGGCAGGGCCGCTGTCGCCGCGCTGGGTTGGCAGGCCGCCGATGACGCCACCGCTGCCACCGTGGCGGCGGCCGCCGCCGCCACCGCCGGCGCCGGCGCCGGCGCCGAGACCGCCGAGACGGCCGGCCGCGGCGGCCCGCCTGCTCCGGTCTTCAGCAACACAGCGCTTTCTTGGAGGTGACATGAACGACACCGCTCGCCGCCGCCGCCCGGCCCTTGGCATCCGCCTCGACAGCCCGCGGCGCTTCGTCGTCTGGCTCGCGCTGGTCGCCGCCCTGGCGGCGTTTCGGGCCGGGCCCCCGAGCGCAGTGGATTGCGCGCATCTCGATCTCGCTCGCCAGCTGCCGCAGGCCGCGGTCGCGGCCGAGACGCGCTTCCTCGACCTGGGAACGCCCGAGGCCCGTCCGCACCTGGTCTCCGGCTGGTCCATCGACGAGCTCTGGCGCGGCAAGACCTCCTTCGTCTGGGCGATGGGAGAGGCCGCCACCCTCCGCTTCACACGCTTCAGCCGCGGTGCATTCACCCTGTACTTCCGCTGCCGGCCCATCGACATCGCCGACGCCCCGCCGCAGGAGATCGCGGTCCTGGTCAACGGCACACGGGTGGGGCTGACGCGCTTGGAGCCGGACTTCCAGTCCTACGAGATGACGATTCCCGCCGGCGTCCTGCGTCCGGGTGAGAACCAGATGGAGCTCCAGTTCGCGCACTTCCGGGCCGAGCCGCCCTCGCCCCGGGGCGTCGCCGCGAAGCGCCGCCTCGCGGTCGCCTGGGATTGGATCGGCTTCGGCATCGGCATCGGCGCCAGGACCCCGCCGCCGATGCCGCGGCCCGCGCCGTCGGCGACGCCCGGCGCCATCGCGCTGCCCTTCCTCACCCGCGTCGACTTCTTCCTGGAGGTCCATCCCGGCAGCAGCTTGCGCTGGCAGGCCATCCGTCCCTGGCGCACCGCCCGCCTCGGACCGGGCGCCGCGCTCGAGGTCGCGGTCGACTGGGACGGGGCCGCCGCGAGCCGCCCCCTGCGCTTCGAGCAGCCGACCTTCTCGTCGCCGGCCAACCTCCCGCTCACCAACCAGAAGACCACCGTCGCCCGGGTCTCGTTCCTGGCGCGGCCCGGCAAGAGCGCCAACCCCGACACCGCCGGCCTGGTCGTCGCGGCTCCCGAGATCGTCGCCGCCGGCTGCCCGGAGGGCGGCAGCGCGCCTGCCGCGGCAGCCAGCCGGCCGGCGGGCGCGGCCGGTCCCAACGTGGTGCTCTACATGATCGACACCCTGCGCGCCGACCACCTCGGCGTCTACGGTTACCGGCGGCCCGTCTCGCCGGAGATCGACGCCTTCGCCGCCCAGGCCACGGTCTTCGCCCACGCCTGGTCCCAGTCGGGATGGACGAAGAGCTCGGTCGCCACCATGCTGACGGGTCTGCCTCCCCTCGCGCACGGCGTCATGGAACGCATGGACGCCCTGCCCGATGCACTGCGCACGCTGCCGGAGATGCTGCACGAGGCCGGCTACGAGACGCTCGGCGTCAGCACCAACCCCGCGATCTCCGCCGAGGCGGGATTCGCCCGCGGCTTCGACCGCTTCGTTCAGCTCTTCGATCCGGAGGCGCTGCCGTTCGCCGCCCGGCCCGCCGAGGACGTCAACCGGGAGCTCTTCCGCTGGCTCGACGCGCGCGACCGCCGCCGGCCGTTCTTCGCCTACCTGCATGCCATGGACGTTCACGCGCCCTACCTGCCGCCGGCGGAGGATCGCCGGCGCGTCGCCGCCCAGGCCGACGCCGCGCTGTGCCGTCCCGGCCCGCAGGAGGTCGCGGCCGCCCTCGCCGCCCGGCCCGCGCTCACCAGGAGCGGCCTGAACAGCAACTTCGAGGCGCTCTACGACGCCCAGATCGCGCACGCCGACCGCCAGTTCGGCCTCCTCCTGCGGCGGCTGCGCGAGCTGGGCCTCTACGATCGGACGGTGATCGTCCTGGTCGCGGACCATGGGGAGGAGTTCCTGGACCATGGGAACTTCGCCCACGGCCACAGCCTCTACCAGGAGATCCTCCACGTGCCGCTCGTCGTCCGCTGGCCGGACGGACAGTACGCGGGCCGGAGGGTGGAGTCGCCCGCCCAGCACCTCGACCTGCTGCCGACGATCCTTGCCGCCGCGGGCGCCGGCAGCCCGCCGGCCAGCCCGGGCCTGGACCTGCGCCTGCTGGCCGGGGCGGACACCCCGATGGAGCGCGAGGTGTTCTCGGACCTCTCGCTGGCCGGGACCCGCATCGCGAGCCTGGTCGCCGGCGGCATGCACTTGCTGGTCCGCGAGCGCCCCAACCCCGCGGCCGAGCTCTACGACCTCCGCCGCGACCCGCACGAGCTGCACAACCTGGCGGATGCGGGCAGCGTGCGTTTCGGTTTCCTCATGGCGCGGCTGCGCCGGCTCCATAGCGACCTCGATGGCAACGATCGCAACGCTCACTACGATCGCACCGATCACGCCAATCACGACGATCACAATCCGGGCGGCGACGCCGCGGCCAAGCGGCCGCCGATCTCCCCGGAGCTCGACGCACAGCTCCGCGCCCTCGGCTACCTGTGAGCGGCGCCGGCCGCCTCGAGCTCGCACCGCCGGACGTCGAGCACACCCGCAGGGTCGCCTGGTTCAGGATCACGCTGGCGGCGGCGCTCCTGTGCAGCATGGGCCTGTCGTGGAGGCTCTGGACCTCCGCCCGCCTGTTCCCACTCTCGCCGCTCAGCCGATCACTGCCGGCAGTCCCCTTCCCATTCGATGTCCTCTGGCTGCTGGCGCTGCTCGGGCTGTTGGCGGCAATCCTGGCGGTCTCGAGGGCGAAGCGGTTCATGCTCTTGTTCCTGGTGCTCGCGGGAGCGTTGAGCCTTGGGGATCAATGCCGCTGGCAACCCTGGTTCTATCAGTATTTCTTCATGCTGGCGGCGATCGTCCCGCTTGCCGGCAGGCAGCCGGCGCAAGGGCAGCTTGCCCGGGCGCTCAACGCCTGCCGCCTCATCGTCGCCTTCACCTACTTCTGGAGTGGGTGCCAGAAGCTCAATGCCAATTTCTTCAGCGAGACATGGCCCGACATGGCCGGCCCGCTGCTCCAATTCCTGCCGCCGGCCATCCGCGACTGGCCGCGCTTCTTCGTCTACCTCGTCCCGCCGCTGGAGATCTGCATCGGCATCGGGCTGCTCGCCAGAAGGCTCAGGCGCTCGGCGGTGATTCTTGCCGCCGCGATGCACGTGCTGGTCCTCGCGGTGCTGGTCGCCGCCGGCGAGAACACGGTGGTCTGGCCCTGGAATGCCGCCATGATCTTCTTCGTCTTCATCCTGTTCTGGCGCGACGAGGCGACCACGCCGCGCGACATCCTGGTGCCGAGAGGTAACCGGCATGCGCTGGTGGCGCTGCTGTTCGGCGTGCTGCCCGCCTTCGGCCTCGCCGGCCTCTGGGATTCATATCTCTCCATGGCCCTCTACTCGGGCAACACGGAACAAGCCGTGGTCTACGTCAGCCCCGCGGTCATCGCACGCCTGCCCGCCTCGATACGCTCCCACGTCTGGCAGGGCACGACGCCCTTCTTCCTGGACATCAACAGGTGGGCGTATGGCGAGCTCAACGTGCCGGTCTACCCGGAAGCCGGCGTCTACCGGCAGGTCACGGCCCGGATCTGCCAAGTCGCCGGCAGCTCGCCCGACATCAGGCTAAGGATCAAGGAGAAGCCCGATCCCTGGACCGGCCGGCGGAAGTCCGAATTCTACGATTGCAACCACCTCTTCGAAGACAGATGATGGCTGCCGGCGCCGCCGCGCTCGGCAGAATTGGAGTGACCAACACGGCGATGAAGACGGCTGACGCGCGGCGCCGCGCGCCTGGCCGGCGGTCCTCCTCTCAGCAGGTACAGGTGATGCAGGTCATACAGGTGACGGGACGAGTCGGACAGGCCTGCGTGTGCAAGCCGCCGTCCGCCTCCCGCAGCGCAGCGGCTTCGAGCAGCACGATCGATTCACGGTTGAGGACGAGTTTCGAGCTGGGCTTCTTCCGCATGGCCTGATCTCCTGATCTGGCGGATGCGCCATTGCATCCTACTGGCAGCGTGCAGAGTCGGAGGCACACGGGGACAGAGTCAGGCCGGCGAGCTGTTCGGCTCCCCAGGGAGCGAACCCCGCAGGCGGATTCAGCGGGCTGAGTGCCGCATCCGCGGCCAGAAGGTCACCGCCCGGGCGAACGCATGCTTGCAACCGTGGCCATCGCACACAGCGCCGCCGGCGGCGCAGCTCAGTTCGGCCTGCGGACAGCGGATCGGAGCCTTGCTTCGTCGGAGGGGCCGTAGCTGATGCGGTTGAGGTCGCCGGGCTGACTGCCGCCGAAGGGGGTGCGAGTGGTGTAGACCTCGTAGGCCAATCCGGAGGGGTGACGGTAGGCGTCCCAGGCGGCGTCGGCGGCGACAACGTGCTGTTTCTCGAAGCCGGGCGGGAAGGTGATCTGGCCCATCGGAACTCGGTGGCGCGGCACGAGGTCGATCGAGAGGAGCTTGTCGTAGAGGGCTTCCGGGTACTCGCGGCGGACGGGGAGGCTGCTGCGGACGAAGTAGACGAGGATCTCCCAGTCCGGGCCGCCGTCGAAGGTTAGGACGGGCTGCTTCGCCCGGTCATCGCCTGGGTAGGGATCGAGATAGGCCGCGATGTCGCGGGCGTCGGTCGGCGTGCCCAGCGCGGCTCTCACCTCCGCTGCCGTCGAGGCGAGAGGGCGCAGGCTGCGCCAGGGGGCGGACGGGCAGAGCCGGAATGTCGGGACCTCGGCGGGATAGGCGCAACCGGCAGGCTGTCTCTCTGCGGGGGCGACGGCGAGAAGCGCGAGAAAGATTAGGGCTCGCATGGTCCTCCTGGGATTCGATCTTCGTGATCTACGGGGTTATGCAAGAGATGTACCGGACCCATCGCGGTGGTATCGTCGTCGTTGGGCGAGATCCACGATGTCAAGCACCGAAGAGATCCTGGCGGCATTGCGGGACCAGCACCGGCTCTCGAGGCAGAGCTATCCGATCCGGCGGATGGCCCTCTTCGGTTCCTGGGCTCGAGGCGATGCCCGGGAGGACAGCGACGTCGACGTGATGGTCGACGTCGACCCATCGATCGGGCTGGCCTTCGTCGAGCTCGGGGACAAGCTCGAGAGAGCGCTCGGCCGCCGGGTGGACCTGGTCTCCCGGCGTGCCAGCGGGCCCTCGCTATGGAAGTGGATCGAGCGGGAGCTCCTCGATGCCTGAGCGCCATCCCAACCTCAAAGCGTCCCAGACCAAGATCCAGGTCCCGATGGCAGACATCGAAGACTTCTGCCGGAGGTGGCAGGTCAAGGAGCTGGCCCTGTTCGGATCGGTGCTGAGGGAGGACTTCACGGCTGACAGCGACATCGACGTGCTGGTGACCTTCGCACCGGAGAATCGGCGAAGCCTCTTCGACATTGTCGACATGCAAGACGAGCTCGCGGCCCTGCTGCGGCGCAACGTCGACCTGGTGACCCGGGGTGGACTACGCAACCCGTACCGTCGTCACGAGATCCTCACCACGAGGCGGGTCCTCTATGCGGCATGAGCCGCGAGATGTCTCCTATCTGTGGGACATGCTGCAAGCATCGCGCGACGCTCTCGACTTCGCTACCGCTGCGTGACCTTCGACCACCGCGGCCACGGACGCAGCGAGGTGACCGCGGTCGGCTACGACATGGACTCGTTTGCCGCCGATGCCGCGGGCCTGATCGAGGCGCTCGGCTGCTCCCTCCCCGAAGCTCTCCCGGCCCTCCTCCCGACGCCCGGAGAGCGCAGCCGCGATGGATCGACGGCGAGGGATCTCGCCCGGGCACTCCTGGGAGTCGGCTGCGCCCTGCTCACCCTGTCCTTCTCGGCGGCACGGATGGACGCCGGCGCAGCGCCGGCCGGCGCTGCCGCGACCTCCCCTCGCGCCGCCGGTGCCGCGACAGCCTCGGGAAGCCAGGACCTCTTCGTTCCGACGCGCGCCACGGACGCGGGGGACGCCGCCAGCCGGGAGCTCGAAGCCTACCTGCGGATCGCGGCCGTGGCGGGCCGGGAGCAGGCCGCCGCCGCCTTCATCCGCGAGCGCCTGGGCCGCGGCCTGCCGGTGCGCTCCGATGCTCTCGGCAACCTCACGGTGACGTTCGGCTCGGGCCGGCCGCGGCGCCTGGTGGCATGCCCACTGGGCGAGCCTGGATTCGTGGTCAACCGCATCGACGGCGACGGGTACCTGCGCCTCGCCGCCGCCGATCCGGACAGCCCCGCCGGCGCCCCCTGGCAACAGGCCCACGAGGGCCAGCTGGTCTGGGTGGCCAGCGGCCGCGGCCGCATCCCGGGGGTGGTCGCGGCGCGCTCGATCCATCTGCAGCCGCGGGCCGAGCCGGCGGCGCCGCCG
>DATDGZ010000143.1:0-6294 GCA_036521795.1 Thermoanaerobaculia bacterium
AAGCCTCCTGCTGTGCCCAGCTGATTGCGGGCAGCCTCAAGTCACGGGCGCCTGGCATCCTCTCCACCGCTGAAGACCAGCTTGCCGTTAGGCGCTGTACGCCAGCCGGTGGGCATCTTCCTGTGCAACCTCGCGAAGCTCGTCTCCCCGCGGGATCCGGCGGCGGCGGCGCCGCTTGCGCGCGAGGCGCTCTCGATCCTCTCGGCCGTGCAGCCCCCCGGCCGGCGCGCCGCCGAGGTCGAGAGCGTCCTCGGCGAGGCCCTTGCCGGTCTCGGCAGGCTCGCCGAGGCCGAGCCGCTGCTGGTCGATGGCTACCGTCAGCTGGCGGCCGCGCAGGGCGAGGGCCGCCGGCACGCCAGGGCGGCGCTCGAGCGCCCTGTCGCTCTCTACGGGGCCCTGCATCGCGAGGACCAGGCGGCGCCCCTGCGCGCGCTGCTGCAGCAGGGCGCAGGCAGATCTCCGCAGGAGCCGGCGACCGCCGACCCGGCGCTGCGGCCGGCGGTTGCACCGCATCTCCCCAACTGATCCGGCTCCCCCGGCTCGGAGCGGCGCTCCTAGCCTGACGCGAGGCGCTCTGGACCGCTCGTTCGCGGCGGCACGCCGCCTCGCGGCCTGAGCCGCCGCGCGCTTCCGCCACAAGCCAGAAGTCGTCGTTACACCCGCTCGGAAGGCGATGCGGAACGCCTTCCGATCGGGGATCCCCAGACCCGCAAGAGCAGTCCACGACGAGACCCGATCCGGGTCTGAGGGAGAAGTCATGCGTTCGAGAATCACGGTCAGCAAGCCGTCTTACACCATCCTGGCGGGTGCCCTGCTGCTGGGCCTCGCCCCCGCGCTCGCCGCCGACACTCAGGAGTGGGGGCATGACGTCGTGCGCGTCACGTCGTCCGCGCCGAGCGAGCTCAGCGTCGGTCCGAGCGGCGCGACGATGCAGAGCTCGACGAGCTCCGGCTCGGGGACGTCCGCCCTTCGCCGTCACCGCCGGCGCTTGGTCGCCAGCGACGTCCCGGTGTCCGCCAGCTACTGCGTCGAGCTGGCGCCGGCGGACGGATCGGCGCCCTATCGCCTCATCTTCCAGTTCACCAGCGACGGCAGTGCGGCGGCGAGCCGCTCGTTCGACCTCGCCACCAACGTCGACACCTATGCGACGACCGGCGGCGACGCGAGCCTCACCGGCGCGCTCTACGACCAGGGCGGCACGCTGGTCGCGGAGGATGCCGGCTCGGGCAGCCGGCTGGCGGCGTCGCTGCCGGCCGGGCAGTATTCGCTCGTGCTGGACGGCGTGCCGGCCGATGGCACCTACGTGGTGACTGCCGACCAGGGCAGCTGCAGCCCGTAGGCTCCCATCTCGACCTCACCCCCAGGGGCCCCGCCGGACGTCTCCGCCCGGCGGGGCCTCTCTCGCCTCCCAGTTGCCTCCCCCGGTGCCCCCGGCTGACGGTCCAACATGTACAATGATGGGAATCAGTGAAGTTGCGCAGGCATTCACCCACGAGCGTCGACCAGACCGCGCCCTGCACGGGTCTCTTTCTCGCGTCTTAGACCAGGGGAGGGTTCGAGGACCGTGGAAGACGGAGGCCGGCGGTCGCACCGCGGGAGTGGGCCGGGACCGGCGAACCCCTGGCCGGATGCCTGATGGTTCGAACTTGGCCATGCCGATGGCCGCGGGAGTGGCGGCCGATTGCCGCCGCCGGCCTCCTCGGGCTGGCCTGGTGCTGGACCGGCTGCCGGCAGTCGGACCATCCGTCCCCCGTGCATCCCGGGCACAAGGAGGTGCGCTTGGCATCCGCGACGGTTCACTTCAGCGATGGCGTGCAGAGGCTCGAGAAGGGCAAGCCGCTGACGCGGCAGCTGGCGGGCAACGAGGGTCATGCCTACGAGGTTGTCCTGGCAGCGGGCGAGTATGCCCATCTGGTGGCGGATCAGCAGGGGGTCGACGTGGCGGTGCGGCTCCTCGCCCCGGACGGGAAGCTTCTCACCCACATCGACAGCCCGAACGGCAAGACAGGTCCCGAACCGCTCTCGATCCTCGCCGACGCCGCCGCCACCTACCGGGTGGAAGTGGTCTGCGAGGATGCCGCGGCACCTCCCGGCAGGTACGTGATGCAGCTCGAGGAGGTGCGGCCGGCGACGAGCACCGACCGCAAGCGGGTGCGTGCCGAGCGCCGGTTCGCCGATGCCGAGGAGCTGCGGCGGGCGGGCCAGGCCGCGTCCAACCAGCAGGCCCTCGACGGCTACCGGCAGGTGCTGCAGCTGTGGCGGGACCTCGGCGACAGCGCGGACGAGGCCCAGACGCTGGATCGCATCGGCCGCGTCGAGCGGGAGCTGGGCCACTCGGCGGAGGCGCTGGCCGCGTTCCAAGAGGCCCTGCCGCTCTTCCAGCGCTTCGGCCAGCCGATCGACCTCGGCAGGACGTTCAACTTCATCTCGGCCGTACAACATCGGCGCGGCGACTTCGGCGCGGCGGCGACGGCCGCCGAGGCGGCCCTGGGGTATTACCGCCAGATCGGAGACCCGGTCCTCGAGGCCGGCGCGCTCAACAACCTCGGCAATGCCGCCATCGCGCGCGGCGAGGCGGACCGGGCGGCCACCGCCTACCGGCGCGCCCTCGATCTGGCGCAGAGGGGGGGCAGCCGGGCCGAGCGCAGCATCGCGCTCTACGGTCTGGGTGACGTCCTCACCTACCAGGGGAAGCTCGAGGCCGCGCTGGACACGCTGCAGCAGGCGCTGCAGCTCCTGCAGCAGCCGGGGTCGGAGGAGGATCGGGCCACGACGCTGAGCATGATGGCGAACGTCTACCAGCGGCTGGAGGACTACGCCCAGGCGCGGGCGCTGCTGGAGCAGGCGCTCGCGCTCCGCGTCACGACCGGCGACCGGCGCGGCCAGGCAGTGACCCTGAGCAGCCTCGGCACGATCGCGCTGCGGGGGCACGCGCCGGGGGCGGCCGAGGCCTACGGCAAGGCGCTCGAGCTGTTCCGCGCCGCCAAGGACCGGCACGGCGAGGCGATCGCGCTGCTCAACCTCGGCCGCGCCGCGCACGCGAGCGGCGACCAGCGCGCGGCGCTCGCCCGGTATACGCAGGCGGCCAGCCTCTTCGAGGAGATCGGCAACCTGCCGGGCGAGGTGCAGACTCTCTTCGGCAGCGCCCAGGCGCTGCACGATCTGGGCGAGTTCGAGGCGGCCGAGCGCCGTCTCGAGCGCGTGCTCGACAATCTCGAGGTGCTGCGCGGCGCCTCCGAGAGCCTCGACCTGCGGACGTCGTACCTGGCGACGAAGCAGCACTACTACGACCTGCACGTCGACGTGCTGATGCACCTCGAGGAGCAGCACCCCGGGGCGGGGCACGCGGCACGAGCGCTCGGCGTGCACGAGACGCGGCGCGCCCGCGGCCTGCTCGACATGCTGCTCGAGGCCAGGGCCGACCTGCGGCGCGATGTCGATCCCGCCCTGCTCACCCGGGAAAAGCAACTGCAGCGCGACCTCAACGAGGTCGCCCGCTCGCTGATGGATGCGCGGGAGCACGGTCTCGTCGCGAAGGTCCCGGTCCTGGAGGAGCGGCAGCGGGCCCTGCTGCTCGCGCTCGACGCCGCGCGCACCGACATCCGCCGCCACAGCCCGCGCTACGCGGCGATCGCCCGCCCGGAGATCCTGGACATCGCCGGGATGCAGCGCGAGGTGGTGAGCGAGGGATCGCTGCTCCTGGTCTACTCGCTCGGCGAGGAGCGCAGCTTCCTCTGGGCCGTGCCGCACCAGGGGAGGATGACGAGCCATGTGCTGCCCGCGAGAGCCGCGATCGAAGGCGCGGCGCGGGAGGCGGTGGGGGCGCTGAGCCGCCACGCAGCGTCAGGAGGCGCGGCGCCCTGGCTTGCCAGCCTCAGCGCGATGCTGCTGCGGCCGGTCGCGACGGAGCTCGCGAGGTCCAGGCGCCTGCTCATCGTGGCCGACGGCGCGCTCGAGGCGTTGCCGGCGGCCGCCCTGCCCGATCCCAACGCGCCGGCCGGCCAGACGCGGCCGCTGGTGCGGCGCCACGTGATCGTCTATCTCCCGTCGGCATCGACTCTGGCGACGCTGCGGCGCGAGCTGGCCGACCGGCTGCCGGCCAGCCGCCGCATCGCGGTGCTGGCAGACCCGGTGTTCGGCGGCGACGATCCGCGACTTGGAGGCGGCGCGCGCACGGCGGGCGGCCCGGGCCCCGCGGCGGGCCGGAGCTGGGACCTCGAGCGGTCCGCCCGGGAGGTCGGGGCCGCCGAGCTCGGCCGCCTGCCGTTCACCCGCGACGAGGCGAGGGTGATCGAGGGGCTGGTGCCCGAGGACCAGCGGTTCGAGGCCCTGGGCTTCGAGGCCAGCAGGGCGACGGTGCTGAGCGGCGAGCTCGCGCGGTACCGCATCCTGCACTTCGCGACGCACGGCCTGCTGAACCAGGAGCATCCGGAGCTCTCGGGACTCGTGCTCTCGCTGTACGACAAACAGGGCAAGCCGCAGGACGGCTTCCTGCGCGGGCACGAGATCGCGACCCTCCACCTGCCGGCGGAGCTCGCCGTGCTGAGCGCCTGCGAGACCGGCCTGGGCGGGCAGGTGCGGGGCGAGGGCCTGGTCGGGCTGACCCGCAGCTTCATGAACGCCGGCGTACCGCGCATCGTGGTGAGCCTCTGGCAGGTCAGCGACCGGGGCACCGCCGAGCTGATGAGGCGCTTCTACACGGGCGTCCTCGAGCACAACCTGAGCTTCGCCGCCGCCCTGCAGCAGGCGCAGGAGTCGATGCTCGACGACCCGCACTGGCAGGACCCCTACTACTGGGCGCCGTTCGTCTTCCAGGGCGACTGGCGCATGGCGGGGAAGAAGGACGACGGCAGCATCGAGAATCCCCCGAGCGGCGGCCAGATGGGCGGCCGCGGGGACGGAGACCTGCCGCCCCCAGACGGAGAGAAGCGGCTCACGCCGTACAACGGCGTCAACGGCTCGACCGGGCGGTACCTGGACGCGCCGACGGACGCGGAGATACGCGGGGTGCGGGAGCCACCGCTCGACCTGGCGCAGCTGCGGCAGTACCGGTGGTGGGTGCACTGGCACGGGAGGCCCGACGACCCCGACCGTGCTCCGGTCGAGGGCGTCGATCCCCTGCGGCTCGACTCCGCGGGCTGGGGTGTGATCTACGCTCCGGACGTGGGCAGCGAGGACCGCAAGGCGCTCGAGCCCCTGCTGAACCTGCGGCGCAGCCAAGCGCGTTCCTACTTCCAGGAGTACGAGTACCGGCCCGGCATGACGAAGCAGGACTTCCTGGCCGCCCAGCAGGCCGGGCCCGGGCCTGCCGACCCGAAGAAGG
Organism: Thermoanaerobaculia bacterium; assembly: GCA_036521795.1. Lineage (GTDB taxonomy): Bacteria > Acidobacteriota > Thermoanaerobaculia > Multivoradales > UBA5704 > JASLEW01. The sequence continues at coordinate 5,324 of DATDGZ010000143.1, forward strand.
TGCCGTACTATCTGTTGCTGGTCGGCAGCCCGCGGTCGATCCCCTTCCGCTTCCAGTACGAGCTGGACGTCCAGTACGCGGTCGGCAGGCTCTTCCTCGGGAGCAAGGAGGCGTACGCGAGCTACGCCGACGGCGTGGTCGCCGCCGAGGCCGCGCAGGCCGACCGCCGGCGCCAAGGTGTCACGTTCTTCGGGGTCTGCAATCCCGACGACGACTCGACGGAGCGCACCACGCACCAGCTGATCGAGCCGCTCGCCCAGGCCCTGGCGGCCGGCGAGGGCGCCTGGCGGCCGCGCCTCCTGGTCGGCGAACAGGCCCGAAAGGCTCAGCTCGGGCGGCTGCTCGGGGGGGGCGAGACGCCCGCTCTTCTGTTCACCGCCTCGCACGGCATGGCGTTCCCCGACGATCCGGAGCGGATGCGGCGCGACCAGGGGGCGCTGCTCTGCCAGGACTGGCCCGGTCCCAAGAGGTGGGAGGGGCCGATCCCGCTCGAGCAGTACTTCGGCGCCGACGACGTGCCCCGGGAGGCGGACGTCCGGGGCCTCATCGCCTTCCACTTCGCCTGCCACAGCGCCGGCACGCCGGCAGAGAGCGACTTCGAGTTCCCGCTCGTCTCGCGCCGGAGGCAGGTGGCCCCGGAACCGATGATCTCGCGCCTGGCCCAGCGGCTGCTCGGCCATCCGGGCGGCGGCGCGCTGGCCGTTCTCGGCCACATCGACCGGGCGTGGACCACCTCCTTCAGCTGGGTCGATCAGGGCCCCGCGATGGCAGGCGAGCCGCCGCCGCCGGGCCAGATCGAGGTGTTCGAGAGCACGCTCAGGCGCCTCCTGAAAGGCCACCCGGTCGGTTCCGCCATGGAGTACGTCAACCAGCGGCACGCCGAGCTGTCGGTCGAGCTGTCCGGCATGTGGGCCGACCGGGAGGATCTGCGGAACCCGAGCCTGTCAGTGTTCTCGCGCCTCTGGCGCGCC
>DATDGZ010000144.1:0-11244 GCA_036521795.1 Thermoanaerobaculia bacterium
ACTCGGTGGCGCGGGCGAAGACGCGGAGCAGGGCTTCCTGCGCCGCGTCCTCGACGTCCTCCCGCGGCAGGCAGCGGGCGGCGAAGCCGCGCAGCAGCGGCCAGAGACGGACGAACAGCGGGTGGAACGCATCGCGATCCCCGTCTGCCAGCCGTTCGAGCTGGCGCTGCAGCGCTGCGCGCGCGACGCGCTCCACCCGCGGCGACCTACCCGCGTCCTACGGGGGGCATGCGTGGTCGCAGCAGTGCGGGCAGCAACAGGACTGCGGGTCGGCCTTGCCGCTCCCGCCGGCCTTGGCGTCCGTGGCCCACGCCGCCGCCGCCGGCGCCGCGAGCGCCACCACCAGCGCCAACCAGCTCAGCTTGCGCATCATCTCGGTCTCTCCTTTCCGGGGCGTCCATTCGCTCCGTCGTCGAGAGGGATAGGCGCGACGGCGGCCTGGCGTGACATCGCGGGGGCGGGAGGCGCCGGCGGCGCCGAGGATGGCACAGGCGCCAGCGGTGCCCGCGGCGCTGGCGATGCCGCGCCTCGACGGACGCCAGCCGCGCTATTGTCGCCGAAACGGGCGGAGTGCGGCGCGGAACGGCGCGATGCGTCCGAGCGCCCGACCGGCGCCGTAAGGAAATGAGATGACACATTCGCTGACGTTGCGCGTGCGGTACCCGCTGGCAGCGTCGCCTGCGTCGCCGGCGCCGGCTGCGAGCCGCCGCCTGCTGCTGCGCACCGAGAACGACTGGGACGCCGACGTCGAGCCCACGGTGGCGGCCGAGGACGACACCGGCTGCGACTTCGCGCTCGAGCTCGAGCACGCGCGGCCCTACCTCTACTTCAAGCCGGTGCTGCGGCAGGGCGCCGAGGTCGTCTGGTCGCGGGGAGAGAACTACCTGGCGCTGGCGGACGGCACCGGTGCCCGGCAGGTCATCGAGGTCTATCCCTATTTCTTCGACGACCGGGGCTGCAGCGCCTGCAGCCTGCACCACCTCGCGTCGAAGCGAGAGCAGCGCAGCCACGCGGTACGTGTCTTCCAGCCGCCGGGCTATGCGGAGAACACCCTGGCGCGCTATCCCGTGCTCTACATGCAGGACGGCCAGAACCTGTTCTTCGCCGGCGAGGCCTTCGGCGGCCATCACTGGATGATCGACGAGACCCTGCGGGTGCTGGATGCGATGAACCTGGTACGCAAGGCAATCATCGTCGGCGTCTACCCGCAAGACCGCATGGCCGACTACACGCGCCCCGGCTACGAGGACTTCGGCCGCTACCTGGTCGAAGACCTGAAACCCTGGGTGGATGCCGAGCATCGCACGCTCACCGGCCCCGCGGACACCGCGGTGATGGGCTCCTCGCTCGGGGGCGTCGTGTCGCTCTTCCTCGCCTGGCAATGGCCCGGCGTCTTCGGTAACGCCGGCTGCCTCTCGAGCACCTTCGGCTTCCGCGACGACCTGCACGAGCGGATCGAGAGCGAGCCCAGGCGGCCGATCAAGATCTACCTCGACAGCGGCTGGCCGCGCGACAACTACGAGACCACGCGGATCATGCGCAACACGCTGCGCGCCCGCGGCTTCCGCGATGGCGAGGACCTCTTCTACCTGGCCTTCCCGCGCGCCCGCCACGACGAGCAGGCCTGGGCGATGCGCGCCCACATCCCGTTCCAGTTCTTCTTCGGATCGTGAACGATAGTGCCCGCAGGCGGCCTGGGGCCAGGGCTGGACAGACTATCAGCGTGTTGCCGCCGACGCTCCCTCTCGGAAAGAAAAGATGCACACATCCCCAAGGGTTCATGCAGAAGTTGCCACCCTGCCGCGTCACCCTCCGAGGACGCAAATCCCGGCCCGGCTACCCCGAGGACGTCGTGGTGAGTCGAGTGCAGGCCCTGGACCATGCCGATTGCAGTAGCCGCACCCGCGGAGGCCAGGCGGAGTGATACCCTCGGCGCTGACGGCATGGCCCCAGGAGGAAGCCCGTCATGACGGACTGGCGAGAGCGGATCGTGGCGGACCCGAGGATCTGTCATGGCAAGCCGTGCATCCGGGGAACCCGGATCATGGTTTCGGTCGTGCTGGCGAATCTCGCGGACGGGCTGTCCGTCGACGAGATCATCAAGGAGTACCCCTCGCTGGTCCCGGATGACATACGCGCCGCCGTGGGCTACGCCGCCGAGCTTGCTCGCGAGGAGGACTTGGTGCCGCTCCGATGAGCGGTTTCCGCGTCAAGCTCGACGAAAACCTCGCAGCTTCCCACCAGCAACTGCTGCGCGAGCGCGGGTACCAGGCCGACAGCGTTCGGGATCAAGGGCTCGCAGGGTCGAGCGACGACGTCCTATGGTCGCGGGTCGTGGCCGAGGGGCGTTTCCTGGTCAGCTTGGACCTCGACTTCAGCGACGTCCGGCGCTTCAAGCCCGGCACGCACCCTGGGATCCTCCTGGTCCGCGCTCGGCAACCGAGCGCGTCCGCGGTCGGCGAGGTGCTGCGCCGCGTTCTGGACGAGCGCCAGCTCGAGGATCTCGCTGGCTGCCTCGCCGTGGCAGACGAACGGGGCACGCGAGTCCGGCGACCATTCGAGGGCGAGTAGCCCCGTCGCCGACCGCGCCGGTCCCGGCTCCCGGGTTGGGCGCGGAGGGCGCGCTCGTGAGCAGACTGTTGCCGTCGGCTCGCGAGTGAGTGAGAGGCGCCGCCGGAGGGACGGGCTTGCAGATGTAATTGCTGCCGGTGAACCCCGGCACCTGGATGAAGAGCGCCACCGAAAAATCGCTGGCGATGCACGGCGTTGTCGTGAACGCCACGTTCCCCTGCACATTGGCGGAGGAGAACAGCGGTGGCACGAACGAGAACGAGATCGTCGGCGGTGTTGTGGTTTGACACGCCTGCGGCCCAAGCTCCGGGCCGCCGCCTTCTGACGGATGCCGCGGTCGAGCCGAGCCTTCTTCAAGTGCTCGCCCACCGTCCGGGGTTTCTCGGGGTAGTCGGAGTGGGAAACCCGGCCGCGAAGGGTCAGTGAGAAAACATGCACGCATCCCCATGGATGCGTGCACCTTCTGTCACTGACCCTGCGCGGCCACCGCCCTCGACGTGGTGGTGCCGACGCAGCTCTCGGCGCGCGAGCGCGAGCTGTTCGCGATCGACCTGGCCGAGTCCCGAGCGCTGAGAATCACTTGATGAGTCAGCATACCTCAACTCTTGACTCACCCGCGAGGCCTCCCTATGCTGGAAGTGGAGGAAAGCTCATGCCCCACCAGCTTACGATTCGCTACGACGATGCCCTGGCCCGCGAGATCGAGGAGCTCGCCCGGAAGGAGCGAATTTCACGGAATCAGGCTGCCGTGCGCTTGTTGCGGAAGGGGGCACGTCTGGAGGAGCCGGATCAGGTTCCAGATGCGATCGGAGACTCCCTCGACTGGTTCATAGGCTCATGGACCGAAGAACAGGCCAGGGAGCTCGAAGATGCGATTACCGACTTCGAGATGGTCGACGAGGACCTGTGGAGATGAAGATTCTCCTCGATACCAATGCCTACTCCGACCTGGCGAGAGGGCTCTCGCCGCTCACGGATTGGGTTCGTCGGGCAGAGACCGTGCTCTTCTCCTCGGTGGTGGCTGGCGAGCTCCTGGGAGGCTTCCGCCGTGGATCTCGCCTGAGCGAGAACGTCGCCGACCTGCAGCGCTTTGTTGCGCAGCCACGGGTTCATCTTCTTCCTGTAACCTGGACCACTGCCGAGCGCTACGGCCGGATCTACGCCGCCCTTCGTCGCCGAGGTAAGCCCATTCCCGCCAATGATATCTGGATCGCCGCCCACGCCATGGAAACGGGTGCCGAATTGCTCTCCTCTGACACCCATTTCCAATATATCGAAGGGTTAGTCTGGACGGACCCTGGCAGCCGGTAAGCCCTCATTCTTGAAGCTCGCCACCAGAATCGAGTCCTGCGAACGGGGAGCTGCCTCAGCGGCGGCGGGTGGGGAGGGAACGGCGGGAGGAGCCGAGGGTACGGGCGGGGCGGTGCTCGACGTAGGGGGGAACGCCGGGGATGGTGCAGCGCGGCAGCTCGATCCCCAGGGTCTGCTCGATGTCGCGGATGAGCGGCTTGTCCAGCCAGGTGGCGATCGAGGAGACCAGGCCGACGGCGGCGCCGCGGGCGGTGCGGCCGGCGCGATGGATGTAGTCGTCGACGGTCTCCGGCATGTCGAAGTTGATGATGTGGCTGGTGTGCGGCACGTCGATGCCGCGCGCGGCGATGTCGGTGGCGACCAGGATGCGATGCTCGCCCTCGCGGAAGCCCTGCAGCGCCTGCACTCGCTGTCCCTGAGAGAGGTTGGAGTGGATGCGCTCGACCGGATGCCCCTCGCGCTCGAGCACGCCGGCGAGCCATTCGGCGTCGCTCTTGCGGCGGATGAAGACCAGGGTGCTGCCGAGCTCCTGGCGCAGCAGCGCGAGGATCAGGGCCTTCTTGTTCTCCGGGTCGACGAGATAGAGCCGGTGGCTGATGCCTTGCGCCGCCTTGCCCTCGGGAGTGATGTCGATGACTGCCGGGCCGTGCATGAACCGCTGCGCCAGGCGCTCGATGATCGGCGGCATGGTGGCCGAGAACATCAGCGTCTGCCGCTGGTCCGGGACCTCTTGCAGGATGCGCTGCACCTGCGGCAGGAAGCCGAGGTCGAGCATGTGGTCGGCCTCGTCGAGCACCAGCACCTCGATCTCGTCGAGCCGCACGTTGCCGCGCTCGAGATGGTCGTACAGGCGCCCGGGGGTGGCGACCACGATGTCGGGGCGCCGGCGCAGGCCGTGGATCTGCGGCCCCATCTTGACGCCGCCGATGAGGCATACGGTGTTCAGGTGATGGTCGCCGCCGAACAGGTCGAGGAAGGCCTTGGTCTGCAGGGCGATCTCGCGGGTCGGCGACAGGATCAGGCCGCGCAGCCCCTGGCCATGGGTGAGGCGCTCGGCCAGCGGCAGGACGAAGGCAGCTGTCTTGCCTGAGCCGGTCTCGGCCAGGCCGATCAGGTCGCGCCCCTCGAGCGCCACCGGGATCACCGCCGCCTGGATGGGGGTGGGGTGGAGGAAGCCGATCTCCTGCACCAGCCGCAGGATCGCCTCGGAGAGGCCGAGGGCGGCGAAGGTCTGGTCGGTGGTGAGGACGGGGTGCTGAGGAATGGCGACGGTCTGCATGCACTGGTGCTTATAGAACAACTCGCCGGGGCACCACAAGCGGTTCCCGCCAGCCCCCACCAGCGGCCGTGGGTGCTGGTACGCTCTGCCGAGTGCTTTCGCCCAGCCTCGACAGCCTGGCGAGCGAGACCCTCGCCGCGGCCAGCCTGCTGCTCCGACAGCTGCTGGCCGTCCACGGCCTGACGGTCACCGCTTCCGTCGCGGGGCGCACGCTCCTCGGCTGGCTCGGGGTCGTCGGAGCCGGGGACCGCCGTGCGCGCGCTGCCGTGGAGACGGCGGCGGTGGCGGCGTCGCTCGGCCTCGTCGTGGTGGCCCAGGTGGGGCTCCTGCTCGGCCTGGCCGGCCTGCTGAAGCCGGGGCCGATCCTGCTGGCCCTGCTCGGCATTCACCTCGCGAGCTTGCCGGGCTGGCGGTCGCTGCTGCGCGGCCTTGGGAGTCTCGCGCGGGGGCTCGGCGGGCGGGCGGCGGGCGGCGGCGAGGATGGCGGCCGCTGGCGGCGGCGGCGCCTGCTCTGGCTGGCAGGCGGGACGGGCGCCCTGCTGCCGGTCGCGCTGCTGACTCTCTACCCGCCGACCGCGTTCGACGCGACCCTCTACCATCTCCCCTTTGCGCGCGCCTTCGCGGCGTCGGGCGCGCTGCCGGTCCTGCCGGACCTTCGGGTCCCGGTCTTTCCGCAGCTGCTCGAAACGCTGTTCGCCATGCTGCTGCCGTTCGGCGGCGACCTGGCGGCCCAGGCGGTCGCGCTGATCGCCACCGCCTTGACGGTGGCGCTGCTGCTGGCCTGGGGGTGGCGCTTCTCCCCCGCGGCAGGATGGATCGCGGCGGCGGCCTACGCCGGCAGCCCGCTGGTGATCTATCTCGCGGGGACCGCCTACGTCGAGCCCGGCCTGGCGCTGTTCAGCACCGCGGCGTTCTATGCGGCCGCCCGCTGGCGGGACGGTGGCGGCCCCGGCTGGTTGACTCTCGCGGCGATCTTCGGCTGCGCCGCGGCCGACACCAAGTACCTCGGACTGTATGCCCTCGGGCTGGTGGCCGTGGCCGCCGTGGCGGCGGCGCCGCCCGGTCCGCCGGTGCCGCGCTGGCGCCGCCTGGGGATGGTCACGCTGGTGTGCGCAATCGTGGCGGCTCCCTGGTACGGACGGATCGTCGCGGCGACCGGCAACCCGGTCTTCCCCTACCTGCCGCGGCTCTTCGGCGCATCGCCCTGGACGCCGCCGAGCCGCCATGCGGTCGACCCGCTGGCGCTCGCCGGGGACGTCGCCGTGCGGTTGCTGCGCCTGCCCTGGGACGCGGTCTTCGCGCGCTCACGGCTGGGTGGGTATCCGCCCTACTCGCCGGTCTTCCTCCTGGCCATGCCGGCGCTGGTGGCGGGCGCGCTGGCCCGCCGGCGAGCACGCGCCCTCTTGCTCGCGGCGGCAGGCTACACGGTGGTGATCCTGGCGGTCCTTCCCGACGCCCGCTACCTGCTGGTCGTCCTGCCGCTGGTCTGCCTGGCCGTGGGCGACTGCCTGGCCTGGCCGCTCGAGGCTCTCGCCCCGCGGCGATCGCTCGCATCGCCGGAGTCACTGGCGGCGGTCTCCGGCCTGGCCGGCCGGCGGCCGCCGGACGAGGGGTGGGTCAACGCCCGCGCCGCGCTCCTGGCCCTGGCGATCTTCCTGCCGGGTTGGGGCTACTCCCTCTTCAGTCTCTACCGCCTCGGCCCGGTGCCGGTGACGCCCGCCGAGCGCGAGACCTTCCTGGCGCGCAAGCTGCCGTTGTTCTCGTCGATCCGCTACCTCGACCGCGCCTGCGGCAGCGCCTACACCGTCTACGCCATCCACGCCGAGAACATGGTCTACCTCGCCGCCGGGCGCTTCCTCGGCGACCTGACCGGTCCCGCCGCCTACCGCCTGGTGATCCCCCCCGACGGCGACGCCGAGCTCCTCTACAGGCGCCTGCGGTCGCTCGGCGCCGACCACCTGCTGACGGTCGCAGGCGATCCGGCCCTGCCGCCGCTCCTCACGGCGGCGTTCGACCGCCGCTTCCGGCTGGTCTACGCCGACGGGCATGCCCGTCTCTTCGCCCTGCGTGGCACCTGCTGCGGGGGGGCGGTCCCGGGCCTTCGCCCGTGGCCGGCACCGCTGGATCGGTGGTAGTCTCGGCCACCGCGAGGAACCCATGAAGAAGGCACTGGCTCCCGGCTTGCTGCTTGCCGCGGTCACGCTCTCGGCTGCCGCTGCCCCTGCCCCTTCGCCAGGCGCCGGCGCGGTCCGCTGCGGCAGGCTGCTGGACGTGCGGTCGGGCAAGCTGCTGGCCGACCAGGTGGTGGTGTTCGCGGGCGGCAGGATCACTGCCGTCGGCCCCGCCGCCTCGACGGCGTTGCCTCCCGGGGTGACGCCGGCGGACCTCTCGGGCGCCACCTGCCTGCCCGGGCTGATCGACGCCCATGTCCATCTGACCTACGAGCCGGGGGACACCGGCTACCGCGGGCTCGGGATCTCCGCCCCCCGCGCCACGGTCACCGGCGTGAAGAATGCTCGGCTGACTCTCGCCGCCGGCTTCACCACCGCGCGCAACGTCCACGCCGATGGGTTCACGGACGTGGCCGTCCGCGACGGCATCAACGCCGGCCTGATCGAGGGCCCGCACCTGCTCGTCTCCGGTCCGGCGCTCTCGATCACCGGCGGGCACGCCGACAACAACCTCCTGCCCTTCGAGTACGACCACCGCTCCTCCGGCGTCGCCGACGGAGTGGACGGCGTGCGGGCGAAAGTGCGCTGGGACATCAAGTACGGCGCCGACCTGATCAAGCTGATGGCCAGCGGCGGCGTGCTCTCGCAGGGCGACGATCCGCAGGCGGAGCAGTACACCCCCGAGGAGATGCGCGCCATCGTCGAGACCGCTCACGGCCTGGGCCGCAAGGTCGCGGCGCACGCCCACGGCACGCTCGCCATCCAGCACGCGGTCCTGGCAGGCGTCGACTCGATCGAGCACGGCAGCTACATCGACGACGAAGGCATCCGGCTGATGAAGCAGCACGGCACCTACCTCGTGCCGACGCTCTACCTCGGCGATTGGCTGCTCGACAACGTCGCCAAGCTCGGCCTCACCGAGAACATGGCCGCCAAGGCGCGAGCCGTCATCCCGGCGGCGCGCCAGCACGTCGCGCACGCCTTCCGCGAGGGCGTCAAGGTGGCCTTCGGCACCGACGCCGGCGTCTACCCTCACGGCCTCAATGCGCGCGAATTCGCAGTGATGGTCAAGCTCGGGCTCACGCCCCTGCAGGCGATCCAGGCGGCGACGCTCAACGCCGCCGACCTCCTGGGCTGGTCCGACCGGGTCGGCACCCTCGAGCCCGGCAAGCTCGCCGATCTCATCGCCGTCGCCGGAGACCCCCTCGCCGACGTCCGCACGCTGGAATCGGTGAAGTTCGTGCTGAAAGAGGGCGCCGTCGTCCGGAATGATTTCTGAGCGCCCCCGCCTCTACGCACGCCGCTTCCAAGCGCCCCGCTGCTCAGGATCTTCCGCTTCGCCAGGCGCCCTCAGCCATGGAGGCGGTCGAGGCGCAGGTGGCGGGCGGCGGCGCGGTGCTCGGCGAGGGCGAGCTCGGCCAGCGCGCCGGCGCCGCCGGCTGGTCGGGCACGGCGGTCAGCGCGCGCTCCTGGTCGGTGATCGGCGGGAAGGCCGCGGCCGACGCCGCGGTGCCGGCGGCAAGGGCGAAGCCCCGCCTCGCGCCAGGCCCGGCCGCCTGGCCGCTCTGAAAAGCTGATTCCTGGCCCGATGCAGTAGGATCAACCTGGTATCGAGCAGGGGGTCCGATGGAGTCTTCCGAGAGTCAGCTGATCGCTCTCATGTCCGACTTCGAGTCGGACCGGGTTGAGCGCACCGTGTCCTTTGCGGACAAGGACAAACAAGCGCAGGCCATCTGCGCCTTCTCGAATGACCTGCCAAACCACCGCCTGCCGGGCTACTTGTTTGTGGGTGTGGACGACCGGACCGGCCGGCCGGCGGGCACGAGCGTAACCGATAGGAACCTTCAAAGCCTGGCTGCCATCCGGTCAGACGGAAACGTCCAGCCACTGCCGCGGATGAACGTGGAGCTGCTCAGGCATCCGGATGGCAACGTGGGGGTAGTTGAGGTCTTTCCGTCGGATCTACCCCCGGTCCGCTATCGAGGTCAGATCTGGATGATCCGCGTCGGACCTAGACGGGCTATCGCCAACGAAACCGAAGAGCGCGTGTTGGTGGAACGGCGGGTGGGTCGGGCTCGCACCTGGGACGCGCGCGCCTGCCGCGGTTCCAGCGTCGAAGATCTTGCTCTGGAGCTGTTCATGGTTGGTTACCGGCAATATGCAGTCGCTCCTGAGACCCTCTACGAGAACAACCGCGAGGTGAGCGATCAGCTCGCCGCTCTGCGATTCTTCGACCGTGAGTCCCAATGCCCCACGCATGCCGCGATCCTCGGGAGTCCGCTCCCGGTCCCTGACGACGTACGCGACCCCCATCAGCTCGCCAGCCTCAAGCACTATCGGAGCTTGATGCCGCTAGCCCAGGACGCGCACAAACCGATGTTCCTCCTGACCGCAGCGGACGGGGCCATAGGCGGGCATGCCGAAGCAGTGGCCGATTGCTATCGGGATTTCAAGCAGCTCGCCCTCCGCATCGCGGACTCCATCGGGATCTCTCGCTAGCACTAGCATCGGGTGCGCTGCATCCTCCCCGCCCAACCGGCGTCGCAGGGTCTCCAGCAGGAAGGGCTCCGCCGTTGGCCGGCTTTCTTGCATCGCCGCGGGCTCGCTGCATTTCGCGGCGGCAGGCGTCATCCCGTCCAGCGGATCCCCAGCTCGCGGTAGAGCTCGAGCCAGTCCGCCGCCGCGTCGGTCGCAGGCCGGGGCACCGAGGATGCCGCCGGCGGGAGCTGACCGGGTGGTGGGATGGGCGGCGGCGGGACCGCGAGGCTGCCGTCGAGGAGGTCGGCGAGCAGCGACGCCAGGGCGGCGCCGGCGGCCTCAGGATCGTCCGCGCCGGTGGCTGCGAGCAGCAGCCCGGAGCCCGCGGCGGCGATCCGCTCGGCCACGGCGCCGTGGTCGAAGGCGACGACCGGCACGGCGGCGGCGGCGCACTCGTCAAGCGCCAGGCCGTACGACTCCGGCACCACCGACAGCAGGAGCGCGAGATCGACGCCGTCGCGGCGCAGCAGCGCCGGCAACGAGCCTGCGCGGTAGTAGCCGCGCACCCGCAGGCCGGGCAGGCGGCGCCAGCGGGCGAGGATCTCGGCGTCGCCGCCGCCGTAGGCGGAAACGCGGAGACGGCCGCCGCCCGCCGCCAGCCGCCGGACCGCCGCTTCGAAGACGAGGGCGCCCTTGTGGGGCTGGACCGCTCCGACCCAGGCGATATGACGCGGCGGTCGCGGCGGCCGCCGCGGGCGGGCCGAGTGGGCGCGGCAGAGAGCCGCAGCGCCGGCGGGAGCGATCACCCGGGCCGCGGCGCCGCCGGCGCCGCCGAACAGCTCGTCGTGGGTGCGGGCAAGGAAGGACGACGGGTAGACGATCGCGACGGCGCTGGCCAGCAGCTGGCGCGCCAGCTCGCGACGGCTCTCCTGGAAGCCGGGCGCCAGCCCGGCGGCGCCGCGTCCCAGGCAGCGGGCGCAACGCGCCGCATCGCGCGAGTAGTGGCAGAAGCGCGGCGGCGCCGGCGGCGCCAGCCTCTCGAGCAGATGGGGCCGCGGGCAGAAGGCGGCGAAGTCGTGGATCGCCAGCGCCAGGCGCAGGCCGCTCGCGCGCAGGCGCAGCAGCGAGCCGAGCGGCATGTCCGCCAATCCCTCGGCCTGCAGCAGCGTCGCGCCGCAATGACCCGCCGCCCAGGCGACCGCGCGCTCGAGCTCGGGATCGGCTGGCGCGAGGCCTCCCAGGCCGGGGCCGCCCGCGGGCGGTGGTGCGCCGGCGCCGGGAGGCGGTCCTTCGCCCGCGTCCGCGGCGGGCCGCGACGCGGCGCCGGTGGCCTCGCTGGAGGTGGCCGCTCGCGGCGCCGGCGGCAGGTGGAGCACCCACCGTTCCCGGCCCGATTGCAGCTCCAGACGGTAGCCGCTGCCGCCTCCCGGCTTT